>NZ_JBIWAE010000016.1:46456-218685 GCF_044759865.1 Streptomyces sp. NPDC099050
GGCCCCGGCGGCGGGCCCGGGGGGGGGGGGGGGGGGGCCGGGGGGGGGGGGGCGGGGGGGGGGCGCCCCCCCGGGGCCCCCGGGGGGGGGGGGGGGGGCCCCCCCCCCCCCCCCACCACCCCCTTCGCGTCGGTCGGGCCGCCGCTTCCGGATCCGGCCCAACGCATACCGCCCGGCGCTGCGCCTTCCCGCGCCGCGCGGGGCGAGACGCACGCCTCCCGCCCCGCGCGTCAGGCCCCGGGACCGGCCGCCCCGCGCGTCTCGCCGCGCGTCAGGCCCTGGGGCCGGCCGCCCCGCGCGTCTCGCCGCGCGTCAGGCCCTGGGGCCGGCTGCCCCGCGCGCCTGCACGAGGGCTTCGGCCAGCGTCCGCCAGATGTCCGCGGCCAGGTCGATGCTGGCCGCCGCCTGGGCCTCCGCCGCGAGTTCGCGCATCCGCGCCAGTCCCTCGTCCTCCCGGCCCTCGACGATGAGGAGCCGACTGTCCAGCATGTCCAGCCGGACCCGGTCGCGGTACGTGGTCTTCGCGTCGGCGCCGCGCACCCGGTCCAGCAGCGTGCGGGCATCGGCGAAGCGCCCGCCCAGGAAGGCGATTTCCGCCTTCAGGGCCGTCACCTCGTGGCCCAGGGCGGGGATGTCCACGTAGGCCAGGCTCGCCTCGGCCTGCTCGGCGTACTGCTCCGCCCGGTCCAGTTCCGGCGGCGCCTTGCGGACGTGGAGCCGGGCGGCGGCGACCCTGAGCCTGACCCACAGCAACAGGTTCTCCGCGCTGCTGAAGCGCTCCAGCGCCTGTGCCAAGAGGCCCTGGGCGCTGTCCAGGTCGCCTTGGCGGACCCGGACGGCGGCGGCGGTCCACAGCGACTCGGCCCACAGGGTGTCGGTGCGGCCGTGCGTGAGGGCGGTCAGCTCGTCGGCGTGCGCGCGGGCCTCCCCGAGCCGGCCCGCCTCGGTCTCCACGGAGACCAGCGCGAGCAGGCTGGCGGCCACGTCGGCCACCGGGAGCCCGTTCTCCCGGGCCAGCCGGTACGCCGCCGCGCCGGCCTCGCCGGCGGGGCCGATCTCGCCGCAGGCCCGCAGGCAGCGCGCCAACTGGGTCTGGCCCCGGGCGCTCAGCTCGGGCAGGCCCAGCTCGTCGCCGAGCCGGACAAGCTCCAGCAGCAGCTCCCGCTCCTTGGCGTGCTCCCCCCTGCGGCGCCGCCACTGGGCGACCAGCCACAGACCCTGCCAGCGCAGCAGCGGGTCTTGGTCCCCCTCCCCACCCAGGGCGCTCTCGACCGCCACGGCGGTCTCGTCGGTGCCCGCGGACGCGGCGACGGCGAGGGCCCGGGCCAACGAGTTGGTGGCGGCCTCTTCGAACGCGGAGGCGGGTACGCCGAGTTGCGCGGCCAGATGCTCTACGGCCCGCGCGGTGGGCTGCCGGGCGCCGGACTCCAGCCGGGACAGATAGCCGGTGGACATGCCCTCGCCGGCAAGGGCGGCCTGCGAGAGCCCTCGCTCGGTGCGGAGCTGCTTGAGCCGGCGCCCGAACAGCGGTTGTTCCAACACGTGATCAACCCCATGGGTTCGGAGGCGGTGACAGGGGTGGCAGGGCCGGACGACTTCCGTGACGTGCGCGTACTCACGGAAACACTCCGCCCCAGGCGGACCAGAGGCTAGCCCGGAAGCCCACAGTCGGGCAAATTCTTGCCCAACGCGCGGGAGCATCAAACAGAGATCCTGGACTTCTGGCACTACAGGCCTTGCCAATCAATTGGCAAGACCTTGCCAAAGTGCTGGGATCTGCACTAGCTTCCTCGGCAACGCGGCGGTCACGACGATTCCGCCGATCTCGCCTTCCCCTCTCGCTCAGGAGTTCCAGTGCGTTCCTTCCTCCGTGCCACCCGGGTCCGCGTCGCCGCGGGCGCCATCGCCTTCGTCGCCCTGTTCGCCGTCGTCGGTGCGTCCGGAAGCCCCGCCGGGGACATCGGCTGGCCGCTTCCGCCGAAGGGCGCCACGGTCGCCGGGGACATCGGCTGGCCCTCGCCGGTGGCTCCCGCCACCGCCGTCCGCACCGACATCGGCTGGCCGGTCAAGGGCGCGTAACGCCGACGGCACCCGGCCGGCACCCCGGCCCCTCCTGCTCCACCCCCACACAGAGAGTGATCGACCCGATGGCTTCCGACTCGCCCCCGGCCCGCCCGGTCAAGACCGCCGTAATCGTGGACGGGTATTCGACCGGCACGTTCCTCCCCCCGGCCTTCGCCCGCCTCGGCCTCGACGTGGTGCACGTGTACAGCTCCGCGGAACCGATGGCGACGATGCTCCCGCCGGATCCGGACGCCTACCGGGACCAGTTCCACTGCCCCGACGAGGCCGCCTTCGAAGCAACGGTCTCGGCGCTCTCGGAGCTCGGCCCGGTGGCCGTCCTGGCGGGCCAGGAGCCCGGCGTGCCCCTCGCCGACGCGCTCAGCGAGGCCCTGGGCCTGGCCACCAACGGGACTGCGCTCTCCGCGGCCCGCCGCGACAAGTACGAGATGATCGAGGCCCTGCGCCGCGCCGGGGTGAGGTGCGCCGACCAGTTCAAGAGCGGCGATCCGCAGGCCGTCGCCGACTGGGCCGAGCGTTCGGCCGGGTACCCCGTGATCGTCAAGCCGCTCAGCTCGGCCTCCACCGACCACGTCTACCGGTGCCACAACGCCGCCGAGGTCCTGACGGCCGCCCGCGCGGTGCTCGGCTCCACCGACATCTTCGAGCGCAGGAACACCGAAGCCCTGGTGCAGTCCTTCCTGGAGGGCACCGAGTACATCGTGGACACGGTCAGCGTGGCGGGCGAGCGGTACGTGTGCGGGGTGTGGGAGTACGAGAAGGAAATCCTGCCGAACGGCAAGAACATCTACGACCTCGACGTCCTGCTCGCCCCGGACGCCGCACCGGTTCCCGCGCTGATCGCCTACGTCGACACGGTGCTGGAAGCCCTCGGCATCCAGCACGGCCCTGCCCACGCCGAGGTCATCATGACCCCGCAGGGGCCGGCCCTCGTCGAGATCGGGGCCCGCCTCAACGGCAACATGAACCCCGGCTTCCACGACGTGTGCCTGGGGGCCAACCAGGCCGACCTGACGGCCCTGGCCTACGCCCGGCCCGAGGAGTTCGCCCGCCGGTACGCCGGCCTGCTCTACTCTCCCCGCACGGCGGCCGCCGTCCACAGCACCCGCACCACCTTCGGCGGACTGGTCGAATCGGTGGACCAGGAGGCGGTGGACCGGATCGCGGCCCTGCCGGGCGTCCATCTCGTGGGCGTCAAACTCGGCCCGGGCAAGCGCCTGACCCCCACCGCCGACCTGCTGACCAGCCCGCTGCGCATCTTCATGACGGCCGACGACATGGAGCGGATCCGCACCGACCGGGACACCATCCAGACCCTCAAGGACCAGGTGTACCGGGTGGCCGGAGAAGCCGGGGACGGACTGCGCCAGAGCATCCTGCTCCTGGGCACCGACAAGTACGTCCTGCAGGCGTGCGTACGCGCCGGTGTCGACGCGGTCGTCGTCCAGGGGGCCGCCGGATACGACCACGGCCTGGCCGAAGTGCCCGACGGGATGACCACCCTCCTCGTCGACGACCACAAGAGCCCGGAGGCCGTCCTGATGGCCCTGCACCGGGCCGGACTGGCCGAGCACCGCTTCGACGCCGTCCACACCTCCGACGAATGGGCGCTGGTCACCGCCGGAGTCCTCGCCGCGCAGCTCGGCTGCCGCGCCCTCGACCCGGTCACCGCCGTCCACTTCCGCGACAAGTCGCTCCAGAAGCGCCGGGTGGCCGCGGCCGGCATACCGGCCGCGCGGGTCACCGTCATCGACGACGTGCACGACGTGTCGGGCGTCGAGTGGAGCTACGACAAGGCCGTGCTGAAGCCCGTCGCGGGCGCGGCGACCGCGCGCACCGCGGTCGTGGAGAGCCGGCAGGCCCTGCGCACCCTCAGCAGCAAGTACCGCGCCGACCGCACCGCCCAGCGCACCTTCGTCCTGGAGGAGTACGTCGGCGGCGAGGAGTGGATCGCG
Organism: Streptomyces sp. NPDC099050; assembly: GCF_044759865.1. Classification (NCBI taxonomy): domain Bacteria; kingdom Bacillati; phylum Actinomycetota; class Actinomycetes; order Kitasatosporales; family Streptomycetaceae; genus Streptomyces; species Streptomyces sp. NPDC099050. Next base: position 50,494 of record NZ_JBIWAE010000016.1, read on the forward strand.
GACGGCTTCCTGCACGACGGTGAACTGCTCTTCCTCGCCGTGGGACGCTACGGCGCACCCTGCCTCACCATGATCGACGAGCAGACCCCCCTGTGGATGCGGCACTTCGACCCCAAGGAGGAGAGCTGGGCCTACGACCGCTCGGAGCCGGTCGTACGACAGGCCCTCGAGGCGCTCGGACTGCGCGACGGCGTCTTCCACATGGAGCTCTTCCACGACCCGGACACCGGCCTGCTGACCTTCAGCGAGTGCGCGGCCCGCCGGGGCGGAGCCCTCATCCACGAACAGATCCAGGCCAAATTCGGCATCCACCTGGGCGACGCCTCGCTGCGGAGCGCACTCGGCAGGCAGCCTCGCGCCGAGGTGGAGCACCGCCCTGGGATCTTCGGCACCACCTACCTCAAGGGCCGGGCCGGCATCATGTTCCACTGCCCCTCCCCCGCCGAACTGCGCGAGCTGCCCGGTGTGGAGTTCGCCCGGATCGAGTTCCCGGCCGGCGAGCGCTTCCTCGGCGACATCGACAACACCAACCACCGGGTGGGCCAGGTCCTGGTCTCGGCGGACACCGAGGAGCAGCTGGAGAAGCGCTTCACCGAGGTCCGCGACTGGTTCGACGCGCGCCTGGTCGTCGCCCCGCAGGGCGTCACCGGCCGCGAGATCCGCGCCTGGGGCCGGGCGAACCGGCCCGAGGCCGACTTCCGGGACCCGCTGTGGCAGTGACCACGCCCGCGCGCGGCTCCGGCGGCGCGGCCGGCCCCCGGGGACCGCTCGCCCGGCTCGTCCCCGAACGCGGTCCACAGCGGACCCTGGCCGGAGCGACGTTCGTCAACGCCTTCGGCAGCGGGATGTTCATGTCCTCCAGCGCCCTCTACTTCACGCGCGTCGTGCACCTGCCGATGTCCCAGGTGGCGTTCGGCCTGTTCGCCGGCGCCGCGGTCGGCCTCATCGCCGGCATCCTCGGCGGCCGGATCGCGGACCGCAGGGGTGCCCGGGAGACGCAGATCGCGGTGATGCTGGCCGGAGCGGTCTTCATGGGCTGCTTCCTCCTGGTCGACGCCTTCTGGTCGTTCGTCCTCATCTCGGTTCTCACGGGCGTGGTGTTCGCCGCCGACAAGTCCAGCCGGGCCCCCCTGGTACGGGGCTTCGGCGGCGAGGACCCGGCCCGGTTCCGCGCCTACCTGCGGGCCGGGACCAATTTGGGCATCTCCCTCGGGGCGCTCGTCGCCGGCGTGGCCATCCAGCTCGACACGGCGCCGGCCTATCTGAGCCTGGTCGGCGGCCGGGCCCTGGCCTTCATCGGCTGCGCGCTCGCCCTGCTGTGGCTGCCCCGGCTCGTACCGGTCGAGGCTCCGCCGCTCAGCAGTCGCTGGGAGGCGCTGCGGGACCGCCCCTACCTGGCGGCCACCGTCCTCAACTGCCTGATGTCCCTGCACTTCGCGGTGCCGACCTTCCTGCTGCCGCTGTGGATCGTCGAGCACACCCAGTCGCCGCGCTGGATGGTCTCCGGGGTCCTCGTCCTCAACACGGTCCTGGTCATCACCCTGCAGGTCGCGGTCAGCAAGAACGTCGGGGACCCGGCGGCCGCCGGATCCCGGATGCGCTGGGCGGGCGGAGCCGTCGCCGCCGGGCTCCTCCTGATGATGGCCGCCGGCTCCCTGTCCACGTGGGCCGGAGCCGCGCTCCTCCTGGCCGCCACCGCCGTCTACACCCTCGGCGAACTGTGGCACGCGGCGGCCGCCATGGAGTACTCCTTCGGCCTGGCCGCCCCGCACGCGCAGGGACAGTACTCCGGAGTCTTCGGCCTCGGCGGCGGCGTCGCGGAGGCACTCGCGCCCGCCGTGCTCGGCACGCTGGCCCTGGGCCTCGGCCGGCCGGGCTGGTTCCTGCTGGCCGCCGTGTTCCTCGTCGTCGGCTTCGCGAGCCGCCCGCTCATCGCCTGGGCCGTGCGGACCGCCCCGCGGCCCCGGACCTACGAGGGCCCGGTCGCCTGATTCCTGCGCGACCCCGCCCGCCCCCTCACCCCCTTCACTCGCCTTCCTTCCCTTCAGCATGCCCTCCGGGCGCCCGCCCGGTCCGAGGCACACCAGAAAACGGAGATCACCATGGCCACGCCCACGCTCAGCACGGTCGACCCCGAGCTCGTCGAGATCGTCCCGGGCCTCTCCCTGGACCACGACGAACTGCTCAAGGCGTACCAGCAGTTCATCGAGCGCGTCCCGCAGGCACCGTCCGGCAAGGAGGAGGACCGCTTCCGCCGCCTGGGCCTGACCCACCGTGCCGGCGCCGAGGACGCCTGGCGCGACGCCGGCAACGGCCAGTTCGACCAGAAGACCGGTCTCAAGAACTTCGAGGAGAGCGAGTTCGCGTTCTTCAACGAGGAGCTCAAGGACACGTACTTCTACGAGCTGTACAAGGCGCTGCCGTTCCGTCCGGGCCGGATGCGCCTGGTCACCCTGCACCCGGGCGAGATCTACCACATGCACACGGACCACTCCCGCGTGGCGCACGTGTCGCTGACCACCAACGAGGACAGCCGTCTGCTGTTCCGCAGCGGCCACACCTACCACGTGCCCACCGACGGCCGGGTCCACATCCTCAACACCCTGCGCCACCACTCCGCTTACAACGCCGGTGGCACCGACCGCATCCACCTCACGATGACGCTGGCCGACTGACCCCCGCTGCCCCGCGTCCCGATCGCCACCGAAGGAGTTTCCATGTCAACGCCGTCCGCCGCTCCGGCCGGTCCCTCCCCGGACCACGCCGGCACCGAGGAGTCCAGGCTGTGGGCCGATGAGGTCCGCGCCGCCACGACCGAACGCCCGTTGGGCATCGGCGGGGCCCGACCAGTCCCCGGCGGGCGGTCCGCGGTGGTACGGCTGCCCCTGGACACCGCCCTGCGGGCGGCGATCGGACGCTCGGCCCGGGACCACGCGGTGACCCCGCTGACCGTGGGTCTCGCCGCGCTCGCCGTCACCCTGACCCGGCGCACGGGCACGCGGCAGGCGGTGGCCGGAGCGCTGCGGGTCCCCGTCGTCCTCGCGGTACGGGACGACGCCGCCCCCTCGGAGCTCCTCGCCGGCACCGACCGGGCACTGGAACGGTCGATCTCGCTGTGGTCCGACCAGTCGGCGGCCGCACTGCCCGACCACCTCGTCGAGTTCCGGCACGGGGCGGCGCCGGCCGTGCTCGCCGGGGCCCGGGAGATCGGCATCGGTCTGTGGGACTGCGACCCGGCCGCCGGTACGGCCGAACTCGTCGCCCGCTACAACGAGGACCGCTACACGGCCTCCGGCGTCCTGCGGCTGCTCGGCCAGCTGCGCACCGTCCTGCGCGGGCTGACCGCCCCCACCGGTCAGGTCCCGGCCGTCGGCGCGCTGGAGCTGCTGGACGCGTCCGAACGCGAGGAGCTGCTCGCCCTCGGACAGGGCGCCGAACTGCCCGTCGAGGACTGCGCGGCGGTGCACCTGCGGGTCTCGGAGCTGGCCCGTACCGCGCCCGGCCGGCCCGCCCTGGTCTGCGGCGAGGAGCAGGTCGACCGGGCCGCTCTGGATGCTTGGGCGGGCCGGATCGCGGCCCGCCTGGCCGCGGCCGGCATCGGCCCGGGTGACCGGGTCGGCGTCCTGGCCGACCGGTCCGCCGCGATGGTCGCGGCGGTGCTCGGCGCCGTCCGCACCGGAGCGGCGTACGTCCCGGTCGACCCGGCCAACCCCGATGCGCGGATCGCCTCGGTGCTCGCGGACGCCCGGGTGGCGGCGGTCCTGGTGACCGGCGACCTCGGCCGGCGCGTGAGCGGGCTCGGCCTGCCGGTCGTGACCGCCGACGACCGCGCCGTCCGCGAGGAGGGCGAGGTGCTCGCTCCGGTGGAGCCCGGCCCCGGGGACGCCGCGTACCTCATCTACACCTCCGGAAGCACCGGTGCCCCCAAGGGCGTGGTCGTGGAACACGCCCAGCTGGCCGCCTCCACCCTGGCGCGCCGCGAGGTCTATCCGGGCGAGCCGGTCTTCCTGCTGCTCTCCCCGCTGGCCTTCGACTCCTCCGTCGCCGGCGTGTGGGGCACCCTGACCGCCGGCGGCCGGCTCGTCGTCGCCGGGCCGGGCGAGTACCGCGATCCCGAGGCTCTGCTCGCCCTGATCGAGCGGCACGAGGTGACGCACCTGCTGTGCGTGCCGTCGCTGTACGACGCGATCCTCGCGGCCGCCGAGCGGCTGGGCCGTCCCCCGGTCGGCCTGACCACCGTGATCACGGCCGGCGAGGCCCTTCCCGAGGTGCTGCTGCGCCGCCATGCGGCGCTGCTGGCCGGTACCGCGCTCGTGAACGAGTACGGGCCCACCGAGGCGACCGTCTGGGCGAGTTACCGGCGCTTCACGGAGGCCGGGCCCGTCGACATCGGCGGTCCGGTGCCGGGTGCCCGGCTGTACGTGCTCGACCGGGAGGGGCGGCTGGTGCCGCCCGGCATCACGGGTGAGCTCCACATCGGCGGCGCCGGCGTGTCCGGCGGCTACTTCGGCCGGCCGGAAGCCACGGCCTCGGCCTTCGTCGCGGACCCCTTCGCGGACGGCGGCGGGCGGATGTACCGCACCGGCGACCTGGTGCGCTGGAGCCGGACGGGCACCTTGGAGTTCCTCGGACGCAAGGACAGCCAGGTCAAGATCCGCGGCCACCGCGTCGAGCTGGGTGCGGTCGAGGCCGCCCTGCTCGCCTGCCCCGGTGTCCGCGAGGCCGTCGCCGTACCGGATGCGGACGGTACGCGGCTGACCGGGTTCGTCGTCACCGACGATCCCGGATCCCTGTCCTCCCTTCGGGAGCGGCTGGCGCTGCTGCTGCCGGCGGCTGCCGTACCGGCCCGGCTGCGGGCGCTGGACGCCTTCCCGGTCACGGTCAACGGCAAGGCGGACCGGACGGCCCTGGCCGCCCTGGCCGCGGCGCCGGAGCACGGGGCGGAGCAATCGGCGGAACAGCCGCCGGCCTCCGCCGAGGGCAGGCCCGAGGGCGCCGCCGCGGGCGGGGACACCGTCGCGCAGGTCTCGGCCGCGTGGGCCGAGGTCCTGGAGATCGCGACGGTGCCGACGGGGGTCAACTTCTTCGACCTGGGCGGCCATTCCCTGCTCATCATCCGGCTCCAGGACGCCCTGGGCCGCCATACCGGCGTACGGCCTTCGGTCGTCGAGCTCTTCCGCTGCCCGACCGTGGACGCGCAGGCCGACCTCGTACGGGCGGGCGCCCCGACCGGCTCGGCGCCCGCGCCGCAGACCGACGGCCGCGCCGAACGGGCCCGCCGCGAGCGCGCCGCCCGCGCCCGCCAGCGCCGTGCCCTCCAGGGAGCCACCCGATGAACGCGAACGCACCGCACCCGACACCGACGCAGTCGCAGTCGCAGTCGCAGCCCGGGACGGACCGGGACCCGTCGCTGGACATCGCGGTCACCGGCATGGCCGGCCGCTTCCCCCGCGCCCCCGACATCGACTCGTGGTGGCAGGCGCTGCTGCGGGCCGAGATCCTCACCTCCCGGCTCTCCCGGGAGCGGCTGCAGGCCGACGGCGAACCGGACGCCGTCCTGGACGACCCCGATTACGTGCCCGTACGGGGCCTGCTGGAGGACGCCGACAGGTTCGACCACGAACTGTTCGGCATCAGTCCCCGGGAGGCCGAACTCATGGACCCCCAGCACCGGTTGATGCTGGAGGCCGCCTGGTCGGCCCTGGAGGACGCGGGCTGCGACCCGCTGACCGAGACCCGGGTCACCGGCGTGTACGCGAGCGCGAGCAGCAGCGCGTACCTGCGGGCCATGCTGACTTCCGGCACCCTGGACGCGGTGGGTGTCGAGGAGGCGCTGCGCGCCAACGAGCCGGACTACATGGCCACCCGGATCGCCTACCGGCTCGGGCTCACCGGCCCGGCGATGAGCGTGCTCACCGCCTGTTCCTCGTCACTGGTGGCCGTACACCTCGCCGTACAGGCCCTCCTGAACGGCGAGTGCGAGCAGGCGGTGGTCGTCGCGGCCGCGGTCGACTTCCCGCAGACCGGCCACGTGCACCTGCCCGGCGGCATCCTGTCCGCGTCCGGCGAGTGCCGCCCCTTCGACGCGTCGGCCGACGGCGCGCTGGCGGGCTCCGGGGTGGTGGCCGTGGTGCTGCGCCCCGCCGAGAACGCGCTCGCCGACGGGGACGACCCGTACGGGGTGATCATCGCGACCGCCGTCAACAACGACGGTTCCGCGAAGGCCGGGTACCAGGCTCCCTCCGCCGCCGGGCAGGAGGCCGTCATCCGGTCCGCCCTGGCGGCGGCGGACATCGGCGCCGACACCCTGGGCTACCTCGAGGCCCACGCCACCGGCACCCGGGTCGGCGACCCCATCGAGTGGTCGGCCGCCTCCGGGGTCCTGCGCGGACTGGGCGCCGCGCCGGGTCAGATCGCCGTGGGTGCGGTCAAGGCCAACATCGGGCACCTCGACGCTGCCTCCGGACTGGTCTCGCTCATCAAGACGCTGATGGTGGTCCGGGAGGGCCAGATCCCTCCGGTGGCCGGATTCCGCAGCCTCAACCCGTTGCTGGAGACGGACGGTTCGCCGCTGTACGTGCCCACGCGGCGGCTCGACTGGACCGGTTCCGGTCCGCGCAGGGCGGGCGTCAGCTCCTTCGGCATCGGCGGCACCAACGCCCACGTCCTCGTCGAAGGACCTCCGGGGCGGACCTCCGGGCCGTCCCGGTCCGCAGCTGACGGCGACCACGGCGACGTCGGCGGCGCCTCCCGGGTGCTGGTGCTCTCGGCCGCCACTCCCGAGGGACTGGACCTGGCGGCGCGGCGCCTCGCCGACCGGCTGCCCGCCCTCGCGTCGACTCCGCTCGACGACATCGCCCACACGCTGGCCGCCGGCCGGGCCCGGCTGCCGTACCGGGCCGCCGTCACCGGCCGCACCCGTGAGGAACTGGCCGCTGAGCTGCGCACGGTGGCCGGCCGTGCCGTCCGCGCCGCCGCCACCCCGCCTCCCCTGGTCCTCCTGCTGCCCGGTCAGGGCAGCCAGCGCCCCGGCATGGCCGCGCCCTTCCGGGACGCGCTGCCCGGGTTCGCCTCCGCCCTGGACGGCTGCCTCGGCCATTTCGAGCCGGCTCTGGCCGCACGGCTGCGCGAGGCCCTGTTCGACCCGGAGTTCCCCCCGGCGGAACTGGCCCGGACCGAGCTGGCCCAGCCGGCGCTGTTCTGCGTCGAGTACGCGGCGGCGTCCGCGCTGACCGGCCTCGGCCCGGCCCCGGTGGCCCTGGCCGGGCACAGCCTGGGTGAGCTGACCGCGGCCGCCCTGTCGGGCGTGCTGACGCTCGCCGACGCCGCCGCGCTGGTGACCCTGCGCGGGCGGGCCATGCAGGCCTGCCCGTCCGGCGCGATGGTCTCGCTCGCCGCCGGCGAGGCGGAGGCCGTCGGGCTTCTGCACCGGTTCACCGCGGAGAGCGGGCTCGGGCGCCACCTGGAGCTCGCCGCCGTCAACACGTCCGAGAGCACGGTCCTGGCCGGCCCCGCGGACGCCGTGGACGCCTTCGTCGCGTGGACCGGCGACGCCGTGAGCGTGCGCCGGCTGCACACCAGTCACGCCTTCCACACCTCGATGATCGACCCGGCCGTCCGGGAGCTCGGGCAGGCCGTGGCCGGACTGCCGCTGGGGCGCCCGCGGACGGCGTACCTGTCGAACGTCTCCGGTCGCCTGGTGCCGGCCGGTGGGGTGGTCGAGGCCGGTTCGTTCGCCGAGCAGGCCCGCAGCGCCGTACGGTTCGCCGACGGACTGGCGGCGATCGCGAGGGCCCACCCGGACGCGGTGGCCGTCGAGGTCGGCCCCGGCAGGGCGCTCTGCGCGATGGCGGAGGCCGCGGGGCTGACCGCCGTGGCCCTGGCCCCCGGCCGTACGGAGTGCGGCGCGCGGGAGACGCAGGCGGCGCTGGCCGGGCTGTGGGCCGCCGGACTGCCCCTCGACGCGGTGGCGCTGGCCGGTCCCGGCCGTCCGGCCCACCTTCCGGGGTACGTCTTCGCGGGACCGCGGCTGCTCGCCCCGGCGGTGCGAGCCGCGGGACGCGGCTCGGCACGGGGCCCCGTACGGGAACCGCTGCGGGACCAGCCTCAGGGCCGTGCGCAGGAACCGGCACAGGACCCGGCACAGGGCCCGGCACAGGAACCGGCACAGGAACCGGCTCCGCGGCTGCCCGCCGAGACGGTCGCGGCCCGGTGGACCGAGCTCCTCGGCCATCCCGGACTGTCGCCCGACTCGGACTTCTTCGACCTGGGCGGGGACTCGCTGCTGGTCGTCCGGCTGGCCCGGCGGCTCGGCGACGACCTCGGGGTCCGCGTCCCGGTCCGCGCGCTGATGACCGGCTCCACGCTGGCCCAGCAGACGGCCCTCGTCACCTCACTGATCACCGCGGGAGAACGCTGATGACCTGGCTGAAGTGCCCCGAACCCCGGCCCCTGGCCACCCACCGCCTCGTCTGCTTCCCGCACGCCGGCGGCTCCGCCTCCTTCTTCCACGAGTGGGCCCGGGAACTGCCGGAGTACGAGGTCCACGCGGTCTGCTACCCGGGCCGCGCGGCCCGGCTCGGCGAGCCGCTGCCCACCGACCTCCACCAGCTGGCCGGGGAGATCGCCCGGGCGGTACTGCCGCTGCTGGACCGGCCGGTGGCCTTCCTCGGCCACAGCATGGGTGCGGTCGTCGCGTACGAGACGGCCCGCCTGCTCCAGGCCGCCGGCCGGCCGGTCTCCCACCTGTACGCCTCCGGGGCCCGCGCCCCGCAGCTGGCACACCGCCCCGAGCCGGGCCACAGTGCGCAGGAGATGGACGACGAGGACATCGCGGACGCCCTGACCGCGCTCGGCGGCACCGACGCCGAACTGTTGTCGGACCCGGACTTCCGCGAGCTGGTCCTGCCCTACGTGTGCGGGGACTTCAGGATGTTCGACGCCTACGAGCACCGCCCGGGACCGCTGCTGGACAGTCCGGTCACGGCCGTCGCGGGCGACGGCGACCCGCAGGTGACCACGGCGGACGCGGCGGCCTGGGAGGCCGTGACACAGGGGCCGTTCCGGCACCACACCGTGCCGGGCGACCACTTCTACCTCATCGCGCGGCCTCCGTTCGCGATCCTGTCCCAGGGGTTGCCGCATGGTGTTCGCTGACCTGCTCCCGGCCTCGAGGAGCGGCCGCGTCATCGCGGCCGGCGCGGCGGTCGACGCGATCGCCGTCGGCATGTTCCTGGCCGCCGCCACCCTCTACTTCGTGGGCTTCGTCGGCATCCCGGCCGTGGCCGTGGGCGGTGCGCTCACCGCGGCCAACGTGCTGGGGCTGCTCAGCCCGGCGCCCTTCGGGGCGCTGGCCGGGCGGTGCGGTGCCCTGCCCGTCTACGTGGGGCTGACCCTGGCGCGGGCCGCCGGTTTCGCGGCCTACGCCTTCGTGGACGGCTACGCCGGCTACTTCGCCGTCACCTGCTTGATCACGGCGGCCACCCGCGCGGCCATGCCGCTGCTCCAGGTGGTGGTGGGCGAACTGGAGCCCGAGGACCAGCGGACCAGGACCATGGCCTCGCTCCGGGCGGTCAGCAACATCGGGATGACGGCCGGCTTCCTGCTCGCCGCCGTGGTCCAGGCGGCGCACTCACGTGCCGCGTTCTGCGCGCTCTTCGTCTTCAACGGCGTGGCGTTCGTGGCAGTGGCCCTGCTCATCCGCAGCGCCGGCCGGGGCGCGGGTGTCCCGGCCCCGGCCGCACCGCGGCCGGCGGACGGACCGGTGGCACCGATGCCGCCGCCCGTACCGGAACGAGAGGCCGGAGCCGGGGCGCCGAGGTCCCCGTACCGCGACCGGCGGTTCCTGGTCGCCGCGCTCGCCAACGCCGTGCTGCTGCTCAACGACTCGGTCCTGTTCATCCTCGTACCGCTGTGGATGACGGAGCGGGCCGGTCTGCCGCAGGGCGCGAGCTCCGTCGTACTGGCCGTCAACACCGTGCTCACGGTGGTGCTCCAGGTGTACGTGGCCCGGTTCGCCCGTGGTGCGGCGAAGGCGCTGCGGCTCCTGCGGCTCGCCTGCGTGCCACTGGTCCTGTCCTGCGCGCTGTTCGCCGTCGCGGAAGGCACCGGAGCCGGGACCGGGATCGGGATCGCACTGGCCGCCGTCGTCCTGGCCGTGGTCGCGCTCACCGTCGGCGAGAACCTGCACGCCGTCGCGGCGTGGGAACTGTCGTACGAGATGGCTCCGGCCCGGTCCCGCCCGCAGTACCTGTCCCTGTTCAGCATGGGGATGAGCGCTCAGCTCATCGTGGGCCCGTTCCTGATGACCGCCTTCGTCCTGCCCGCCGGCCCCGTCGGCTGGCTGGCCGTCGCGGCACTGTTCCTCGTCGCCACGGCGGTCTTCTGCACGGCCGCCCGTCCCTTCGCCACGGTCCCCGTGGTCCCGTCCGCCGCTCCCCTCACCGAGAAGGCCGCCTCCCATGTCTGACCTCGCGTCCGCCCCCGCCCCTGCTCCTGCCTCCGCCCCTGCCCCCGACTCCGCGCCGGTGCCCGCGCCGCCCGGCGACCACTACCTGATCTTCGCGGTGGGTCCGAGCCTCGACTTCGCCGGCAAGCTGCTCGAACTGGACGAGAACGCCGAACTGTCGGTGATCTGCCGTCCCGAGCACCTCGCCAGGATCACCGAACACGGCCAGTACCGGCGGATCCTGGCGATCCGCCAGAACGCCCCGCTCGACGAGGTGGTGGCCCTGGCCCGGACCGTCCACGCGATGCGGCCGGTGACCCGGATCACCGCGTTCTGGGAACAGGACCAGGATCGCGCGGCCGCCGTCGGCGCGGCCCTGGGCGTCGCCACCCACAGCCCCGAGACCGTACGCCTGGTGCAGGACAAGCACGAGATGCGGGAGCGGCTGCGGGAAGCGGGCGTGGAGGACACCCGGGCCGAGCGCGCCTACGGGGAGGCCGACCTGCTCGCCTTCGGGGAGAGCGCCGGATACCCGTTCATCGTCAAACCCACGGCGGGCACCGCGAGTTTCGGGGTCACCCTCGTCCACACCCCCCAGGAGGCCCTGGCGGCGTACCGCACGGCGACCGGCGACTTTCCCGGGATCGCGCGGCTGGGGGTGCTCGCCGAGCAGTACCACACGGGGCCGCAGTACAGCGTGGAGGCGTTCTCCGAGGCCGCCGAGCACGTCGTGGTCGCCATCACCCGCAAGTACTCCGACCCGCGGGACATGGTCGAGCTGGGCCACGTCCTGCCGGCGCCGCTGGACCCGGCGGCGCGGGAGGCGGTCGAAGCACACGTCACGCGGGTCCTGGACGCCCTCGGCGTCGAGTTCGGACCGACGCACACCGAGGTGGTCCTGACCGGCGAGGGTCCGCGGATCATCGAGACCCATCTGCGGGTGGGCGGTGACGAGATCTTCAACCTGGCCAAGGACGCGACGGGCGTCGACATGATCGACTTCCAGGCGCGGCAGGCCTCCGGCCTCAAGGTCCTGGCCGACATCCGCGCGATCCTGGAGTCCGCGCGGGAGCCGCGCTGCGAGGCCGTCTGGTACACCGCCCCGGAGGTCACGGGCACGTTCATGGGGCTCGCGGAGGCGGACCCGGGGCGCACCGACCCGGCCGTCACGGTCCTGCTCGCCGAGGGTTCCGAACTCACCGGCCTCGCCGGTTCGTTCACGCGCATCGCCCGCGCCCGCGGCACGGCCCCCACCCCGGAGGAGGCCCTGGAGGCGGCCCGTTCCACCGTGGGCGCGCTGTCGTTCGTCTTCCACGTCTCCCCGCCGCCCCGCGACCTCGTCTGAGGTACGGCTCCGGCCCGCCGCACGCCCGTCGGACACCGGGTGCGCGGCGGGCCGGAGCCGCGCCGTGTCCGGGTCGACGTCCAGCGTCCCTGCGCCCCTGCCCCGGGCCGGGCAGTCCCGGTGCCTGCTCGCACTCCACGCGCTGGAGCAGGCGGGACGGGCGGGGAACGGGAACTCCACCCACGTCATGCGCGTGCCCCTCGCGGACGGTCGCCGGGCGAGGGCACCCGGCGCGCCTCGCGGTACCCGTCGTGGTGGGCGCCCTGGACGTGTTCCCCGGCTAGGCCGGTCACGTGGCCGGACCCTACGGTCCGGGCCCGCGCGTGCCGATGCTCGTCGTCTCCCCCTGGCGCCGTGCCGTCTGCGGCGACCTCACCTCCCCTCAGCCGTCGAACCGCTGACGGGAGGCTTCGATGTGGCCGAGGTGCCGGTGGGTCCAGTCGCACAGTCCGGCGATCGTCACCCGCAGGGCCCGGCCCGGGTCGGTCAGCGCGTACTCGACGCGCGGCGGCACGACGGGGTGGACCGTGCGCTCGATCAGGCCGTAGCGCTCCAGCATGCGCAGGTTCTGGGTGAGCATCTTGTGGCTGATGCCCTCGACCTCGCCCCGCACCTCGGTGAAGCGCAGGGTGCGCTCCCCCAGGGCCTCGATGATCAGGAGCGCCCATTTGTTGGCGACGTCCGAGAAGATCTCCCTCGCCAGGGAGTCCGCGCGCCTGAGGTCGGCGTCCTCGGGCGAGCCGCTGTACTGCTTGGTCACCATCAGGTTCCCCCGTCACCGAAAAGTGCGTTCTTCCATGTCAGCGGACACTCTCCTACGGTTCCCCAGTAACCACAAGAGAGCGACTCCGCCCGCATCAGGAGGCACACGACATGGCGATCACCCTGTTGAACCCCGAGGGACTCCCGGAAATCGACGTCTACCGCCAGGTGTCGGTCGCGAACGGCTCGAAGCTGGTCTTCATCGCCGGACAGGTCGCCTGGGGCCCCGACGGCGTCACCGTCGGCAAGGACGACCTCGCCGCTCAGGTAGAGCGGTGCTACGTCAACATCGCCACCGCCCTCGCCGCGGTCGGCGCCTCCTTCGACGACGTGGCGAAACTGACCGTCTACGTCGTCGACTGGACCCCCGACAAGATGCCCGTGCTGCTCGAAGGCATCAGCCGGGCGGCCGCGGCACTGGGGAGCGCCCCGGTTCCGCCGGCCAGCCTGCTGGGCGTCGCGGCACTGGACGTACCCGAACACCTGGTCGAGATCGAAGCCACGGCGGTCATCGGCTGAACACCACGACCCGTCCGCCGCCACCCGCCAGGTTGACCGCCGCAAGCCGGGCGGGCTGATGAAATGCCTTCTACGGCAGAGGGCGGCGGGCGGCGGGCGGAGGAGGCACGTGTCGGAACAGGGCGGTCCGGGCGGTCCGGAGGCGCGGCTGCGCTCCATGGAGGAGGCCCTGGACCAGATCGGAACCTCCCCCGACGAGCGGCAGACCTGCCGGGAGCTGGCCGGATTCCTGCTCCGCACCCTGTCCGACGCAGCGGCGGTGGACCTGATCCGCCCCGGCGCCCGTACCGAACGCGTGGCGGCGGCCGGTGCGACGGCCCTCCTGGCCGGTTCCGCCGTCGACAGCGCGCCGCTGGTCCGGGCCCTGGACCGCGACCACCCCCTGGAAACGTGGACCGCGGGAACCGGGGCCGCCCGCACCTACGCCGCCTCGGTACCCCTGATGGCCCGGGGCGAGCTGTACGGCAGGATCCTGACCGTCCGCGCGCGGGCGCACTACGGGGACCACGAGCTGGCGACCCTGCACTTCGCGGCGCGGCTGGCCGCCATCCACCTCGGTCACGCCCGGCGCCTCGCGGCCACCGAGCGGACCGCACTGGATCTGCAGCGCGCCCTGGTCGCGGAACCCGGCCGGCCCCACCCCAACCTGGAGATCGCCAGCCGCTACCTGCCCGTCGGGGCCCGCGCCCTGGTCGGCGGCGACTGGTTCGAGACGATCCGCCTGCACTTCGGCCGCACCCTCCTCGCCATCGGGGACGTGATGGGGCACGGCTTGGAGGCCGCGGTCGACATGAACGCGTACCGCTCCGTGCTGCGCGAGGTCGCCTCCACCGATCTCGCCCCGCACCGGGTCCTGCACCAACTCGACTCCCTGTCCGCGTCGGACGACACCCGCAGGCCCGCGACCTGCCTGCTCGTCCGCATCGACCCGGCCCGGGGCATGGCTCTCTACGCCAGCGCGGGTCACCTGCCGCCCGCCCTCTTCACCCGCGACGGCACGGGCGAACTCCTGGACGTACCGGTCGGCCCACCGCTGGGCACCGGCGCCGGCGGCTACGAGGCACTCGCCCGGCCGATCACCGCCGACCAGACCCTGCTGCTCTACACGGACGGACTGGTGGAACGGCGCAGCGAGGACATCGACACCTCCCTGGCCAGGCTCGCCGCCCTTCGCCTGGGCGCCCGGACGAGCCTCACGGAGGTGGTGGACGCGGTCTGCGCCGGACTGGACGCCCAACACGCCGAGGACGACGTGGCCGTACTCGCCGCCCGCCTGCGCCCCCGCCCGACCTGACCCCCGAGGAGGCCTGCCGGGCTGCATCACGTTGCGGTGGACGGGTGTGACTTGCGATGGACGGGTGTGACGAGGTGGCCGCGATCCATGGACACGCTCAGCCACGGCTTGGCATGGGTGGGCCACACCGAATCGGAGCGCCAACAAGGCTGTCGGACAGCCGCCTTGGGCGCAAGTGCGGGACCACGAGATCGGCCTGCGCTGAGTTACGTCGGCGGGAGCAACCCCGGCGCGCGGCCGCTCGGCGTCGACTGCGCCGCTCTCGATTCCAGCTCCGGTCACATCAAGCGCTTCGTCAGCGAGTGCACCGGCCTCGGGGTGAGGACCGCGGCCGGCGAGTCCCTCTTCCACTGGACTCCCGGAAACGATCGAAAGGCCGTTCTGGATTGCTCCAGAACGGCCTCTGACCTACGACTCTTTCGAGTCGGGACGACAGGATTTGAACCTGCGACCCCTTGACCCCCAGTCAAGTGCGCTACCAAGCTGCGCCACGTCCCGATGTGCTTCTGATCTGGGGTTTCCCCCGTCCCGGCGGCACATGCAGAACATTACCCCACACCGGGGGGTGTCCATGCACCGGTTATCGGCGGGAGGGGGATGCCGCGAGGATGGAAAGGTGAACGTACGGGATCGGGACGATGAGGGTCGGGCGCGGAGCGCCCGGCCCAGGGACGGGCTGGGGCGGCCACTGCCTTACGGGGCCCAAGGCGTGGAGCGGCAGCCCGAGGGAGTGGTGCGCTCGCCCGGGGAGACGGTGGCGCAGGCGCAGCGGCTGCTCGACGCCGGGATGCCGTTCCACGCGCACGAGGTGTTCGAGGACGCCTGGAAGTCGGGGCCCGGGGCCGAAGCGCCGCTGTGGCGGGCGCTGGCGCAGCTGGCGGTCGGGCTGACGCACTCCGCGCGCGGGAACGCGGTCGGCGGGGCCAGGCTGCTGCGCCGCGGAGCTTCTGCCCTGGCCGGGCTGTACGCAGCAGGGGGCGCGGCCGTCCCCGAGGCCGGGGCCCCGTACGGGATGGACCTGAGCGGGATCGTGCGCTGGGCCCGGGAGCTGGCGGGGCGGGTGGAGGCAGGAGCGGTCGTCGACGCCGCCGCCGAGGCCCCGCACCTCACGGGCGGCCCCGGCCCGGCCTGAGCCCGGGGCGAGTCCGGCGGACGGCGCCGCCCGCCCGGCCGGGGCTACGCCGGCTGGAGGAGGTCCCAGCGGTTGCCGTAGAGGTCCTGGAAGACGGCGACCGAGCCGTACGTCTCGTGGCGCGGCTCCTCCAGGAAGCGGACGCCCTCCGCGGTCATCCGGGCGTGGTCGGCGGCGAAGTCGTCGGTGTAGAGGAAGAATCCGACCCGGCCGCCCGTCTGGTCGCCGACGCGGGAGCGCTGGGCGTCGTCCTTGGCGCGGGCCAGCAGGAGGGCCGACTCCTTGGCGCCCGGCGGGCGCACCACGACCCAGCGGGAACCGTCCGGGCGCGCGGTGTCCTCGGCGAGGTCGAAGCCGAGCGCGCGGGTGTAGAAGTCGATGGCCTCGTCGTAGTCGTGGACCACGAGGGCGGTGAGGGCGAGGTGGGCGGACATGCCCTCATTGTGCGTCGAGGAGGACCACTTGCAGGGTGCGGGGCCCGTGCACCCCCTCCACCCGGTCCAGCTCGATGTCGCTGGTCGCGGAGGGGCCCGCGATCCAGGTCAGGGCGCGGGTGGGGTCCAGCAGCGGTAGCGCGCGGGGTACCGGGTCGACCACCTGGCCGGGGACGCGGACCACGCGGATGTCGTGGTCCGGGATCAGGGTGATCCGGCGCCGCCCCTGCCCCGGCCCGCCGTCGAGGACGATCGCGAGAGCGCGTCGTTGAGGCGGGTGCCGGACAGGGCGGCGCGCATGACGGGCAGAATGGCCCGGTGAAGAAGTTCTCAGTGATCGGCATAGGCGCGGGCGACCCGGACCACCTGACCCTCCAGGCGGTCAGGGCGATCGGCGCGGCGGACGCATTCCTCATCCTGGAGAAGGGCGAGGAGAAGGCGGATCTGACCGGGCTGCGGCGCGCGATGCTCGACGCGCACGCCCGCCCCGGACACCGGCTGGTGGAGGGCCGCGATCCCGACCGGGACCGGACGCCCTCCGACTACACCCCCACGGTGGACGGCTGGCGCAGCGCGCGGGCCGAGCTCTTCGAGCGGTTCATCGCCGAGGACCTGGCGGAGGGCGAGACGGGCGCGTTCCTGGTGTGGGGCGATCCCTCGCTCTACGACTCCACGCTCGCGATCCTCGACGAGGTGCTGGAGAAGGGCCGGGTCGCCTTCGAGCACGAGGTGGTGCCGGGCATCAGCAGCATCTCCTCGCTGCTGGCCCGCCACCGCACCACCCTGAACCGGGTGGGCCGCCCGGTCCAGATCACCACCGGGCGCCGGCTCGCGGAGGGCTGGCCGGACGGGGTGGACGACGTGGTGGTGATGCTGGATGCCCGGCACGCCTTCACCGCCCACCTCGACCAGGACCTGTACATCTACTGGGGTGCCTACGTCGGCACCCCCGACGAGATCCTGGTCTCGGGGAAGCTGGCGGAGGTCGCCGGCCGGATCGAGGAACTGCGCACCGAGGCCCGGGCCCGCAAGGGCTGGATCATGGACACGTACCTGCTCCGGCGCGACTGAGGCCCCGTCTCAGAGCAGGTAGGCGGGCAGGACCTCGGCGAGCCGTTCGTACTCCTCGGGCCGGTTGTAGATCTGGCCGCTCACCCGGATGCCGCCTCCGCCGGGCCAGGGCCAGACGAGCACCCGGATCCGCTGCTCGGCCGCGATCCGCTCGCGCAGTGCGCCCGCGGCCGCCGGGGTTTCGGCCACCCCCGGCGGCAGGCGCAGCGTACGCAGGGCGAGGCCTTCGGTGTACGGGAGCGGGACGATTCCGGGGATCCCGGCGAGCAGGGCCGCGCCGTAGGCGGCCAGCGCGCTGTTGTGGGCGCGCACCTTGGCCGCGTCGAGCTCCTCCAGCAGGTCGAGCCCCTCCGGGGCGGCGAGCCAGCCGGTGTAGTCGAAGGTGGCGCGGTTCTCCACGGAGCGCGGGTAGCCGTGGTGGTCCTCCCAGGAGGGCACCGGCGGCCGGACGCGGGCGCGGTGCCGCGGGGCGACGGACAGGATCGCGGTGCCGGACGGGGCGTAGGCCCATTTGTGGAGGTTGCCGAACCAGAAGTCCGCGCCCCCGCCCAGGGGGTCCGGGATCATGCCGGGCGCGTGGGCGCCGTCCACGATGGTGGTGATGCCCCGCTCGGCGAGTTCGGCGAGCAGCCGGGGCGAGGCGATGAGCCGGGCGGTGGGCGAGCTGATGTGGTCGAGTACGGCGACCCGGGTCCGCGGGGTGACCCCGGCCAGCACGGTTTCCCGTACGGCGTCCTCGTCGGGGAGGTCGGTGCCCAGGGCCACGGTGGTGAGCGGAGCGCGCCGGGCGGCGGCCGCGACGACGGTGCCGTAGCCGTGGTCGGTGACCAGGATCTCGTCGCCGGCGGCGAACTCCACGGCGTCGAGGGCCACATTGGCGGCCTCGGTGGCGTTGGACACGAAGGCGAGCGCGTCCGGATGGGCGCCGAGCCGGGCGGCGATCCGGGTCCGGGCCCCGACGAGCCGGTCGGGGACGCCGATGAAGAAGGCGTCGGGATCGGCGTGCGCCTCGGCCCGCAGGGCAGCCTGTGCTTCCTGGACGGGGATCGGTACCGCTCCGAACGACCCGTGGTTCAGGTGGCCGACCGCCTCCGAGAGCCGGAACAGCTCGCGGCCGCCCGGGAACTCGGCGGGGCGGCGTACGGACCCGGTGCGTGAGGCGGTCCCGGCCCGCCCGGTGGCGGCTGCGGCTGCGGCTGCGGCTGCGGGGCCGACGCGATCGGCGCGATCGGGGCGGACGGTCGGCTCGGGGGGCTCGGGGGGCTGGGTCACGTGGGACCTCCGTGGGTGCGGCGCGGCTGTCGGGCCGATCATGCCCCGCCGCCCACCCGGAGCGACAGCCCCGTCCCCGGCCATCACGGCCGGGGAAGGGGCCCTCAGACCGCCGGGCCCTCAGACCGCCGGCGGGCGCGCCGTCTGGCGGAGCGTGGGCCCCGCGCCCAGTTCCGCGAGCCAGGCGTCCAGGTCGGCCACGGCGGGCGGGTCCAGCAGAGCCGGGTCCACCGTGGTGCGGAGCTGGTGGGGAACCCCCGAGGCGAGCAGGAGCCGCAGGCTGCGCTCCGCGGAGGCGGCCGCGTGGCCGATGCCGGTGACCCGTTCGTAGCGGCCGGGCGGGGCCTTGACGTCGAAGCCGACCCAGTCCAGCAGGCCCGCGTCCAGCAGCCGGGCGAGGCGCCGGGGGAAGGCTCCCCCGGTGTGGAGCCCGACCTCCAGGCCAAGCGCACGGGCCTCCCGTACGGCCCGGGGCAGGCCGCGCTGGAGCAGCGGTTCCCCGCCCGAGAACACGATCCCGTCGAGCAGCCCCGTACGGCGGGCGAGGTGGCCGAGCACCTCGTCCCAGGAGACGGCGGCGGGGGTACGGGCGGGCAGCAGGCCGGGGTTGTGGCAGTAGCCGCAGCGCCAGGGGCATCCCTGGCAGAAGACGGTGGTGACCAGCCGGCCGGGCCAGTCGCAGGTGGACAGCCGGGACCAGCCGCCGATGCGGATGACCTCGTCCGGCCGCGCGGCGGGTTCGGCGGGCGCGGCGGGGCTCACACCGCCGCCTTGAAGTGGACGCGCTCGGCGTGTTCGCCCTTCTTGCCGATGTTGAAGGAGGACACCGGACGGTGGTAGCCCATGACCCGGGTCCACACCTCGCACGCCGCCCCGCACGTGGGGCAGTGGGGCTGCTCCCCCGCCAGGTAGCCGTGGTCCGCGCAGATGGAGAAGGTCGGGGTCACCGTCAGGTACGGGAGCCGGAAGGTCTCCAACGAGCGCCGGACCAGCTTGCGGCAGGCCTCCGCCGTCGGGATCCTCTCGGGGGTGTACAGGTGCAGGACGGTGCCGCCCGTGTACTTGCCCTGCAGCTCGTCCTGGCGCTCCAGCGCCTCGAAGGGGTCGTCGGTCCAGCCGACGGGCAGCTGCGAGGAGTTGGTGTAGTACGGGTTGGTGTCGGTGCCGGCCTGGAGGATGCCGGGGAAGCGTGCCCGGTCCTCCTTCGCGAAGCGGTACGTCGTCCCCTCTGCGGGGGTGGCCTCCAGGTTGTAGAGGTGGCCGGTGCTCTCCTGGAAGTCGACCATCCGGGCCCGGACCCGGTCCAGGAGCCGGACGGCGAGGGCGTGGCCCTCGGGCGCGGTGATGTCGTACGCGTCCCCGCTGAAGTTGCGCACCATCTCGTTGACCCCGTTGACCCCGATGGTGGAGAAGTGGTTGCGCAGGGTGCCCAAGTACCGCTTGGTGTAAGGGAAGAGACCTCCGTCGATGAGGTCCTGGACGGTGATCCGCTTGAGTTCGAGACTGTCCTTGGCGAGCTCGCACAGCCGGTCCACCTCGGCCAGCAGCCGCTCCTCGTCGCCCGCGTGAAGGTGTCCGAGGCGGGCGCAGTTGAGGGTGACCACACCGAGCGAGCCGGTCTGTTCGGCGCTTCCGAAGAGGCCGTTGCCGCGCTTGAGCAGCTCCGTCAGGTCGAGCTGGAGCCGGCAGCACATGGAGCGGATCATGTTCGGTTCGAGCTCGGAGTTGATGAAGTTCTGGAAGTACGGGAGCCCGTACTTGGCGGTCATCGCGAAGAGCCTCTCGGCGTTCTCGCTCTCCCAGGCGAAGTCCTTGGTGATGTTGTAGGTCGGGATGGGGAAGGTGAACACCCTCCCGGTGGCGTCTCCTTCCGTCATCACCTCGATGTACGCCCGGTTGATCATGTCCATCTCGGCCTGGAGCTCGCCGTAGGCGAAGCCGATCTCCTCCCCCGCGACCACCGGGACCTGCTCGCGCAGGTCCTCGGGGCAGGTCCAGTCGAAGGTGAGGTTGGTGAAGGGAGTCTGGGTGCCCCAGCGCGAGGGCACGTTGAGGTTGTGCACGAGCTCCTGGACGCACTGCCTGACCTGGTCGTACGTCATCGCGTCGAGGCGGACGTACGGGGCGAGGTACGTGTCGAACGAGGAGAAGGCCTGGGCGCCCGCCCATTCGTTCTGCAGGGTGCCGAGGAAGTTCACGATCTGGCCGACGGCCGAGGACAGGTGCCGGGGCGGGGCGGAGTCGATCTGCCCGGGTACCCCGTTGAAGCCCTCGGTCAGCAGGGTGCGCAGGGACCAGCCGGCGCAGTAGCCGGAGAGCATGTCCAGGTCGTGGATGTGCAGGTCGCCCTCGCGGTGGGCGCGGGCCACGGCGGCGGGATAGACCTGTTCCAGCCAGTAGTTCGCCGTGACCTTGCCGGCTGCGTTGAGGATGAGGCCGCCGAGCGAATAGCCCTGGTTGGCATTGGCGTTCACCCGCCAGTCCCGGCGGTCCAGGTACTCGGTCACGGTCTCTACGGCATCGACGACAGCAGGCACGGCGGCCCTCCCACGAGGCTCGGCACGGAAAAATGGCGGGCGCTCTCGAGCGCCCGTGCCGGCAGGTGTCGGACTCGTCCGCCGGGGCGGATTCACCGTTGCGGGGCAGTCCCGGATTCCCACCGGGTTCCCTGTTGCCTCGGTCGGGGAGAGGCCCCGCCGAACCGGCAGAGCCAACACTACATATGGATGTGAGTGCGAGATGCCACCACTACATATGGGGTGCCGAAGGTCCCGGAGCAAGGGACTTCGGGCCCTGCGGGCTCGCGCGGGAGCCCCTGCGGCTCGCGCGGGAACCCCCGCGGACTCAGCTCCGGCCGCTGGTGGCGGCGTGGTACTGGAGGTCCTGGACCTCCACCGTGCGGTCCACCCGGTGGGGCAGCTCCACCCGGGCCCCGGTCCCGCCGTTCCGCACCACGGCCGCCGAGCCCGTGCCCGGACCCAGGGGCAGCAGCTCGGAGTGGACCCCGGCCGGAGCGGCGTGCGCGTCCCCGGCCGCTCCCACGGCCGTACGGATGCTCGCGGGCGCGGTCAGGAAGCTCAGCACCTCCACCGTGTCCCGGGCCGCGGCGCTGCCTCCCCGCAGCGACATCACGAGCGACTGGCCGCCGCTCGGGTCCGCGGCGGCGAACTGGGTGCGCGAGCTCAGGTACAGCGTGTCGCGGACGATCTTCGGCCAGCCGCCCGTCTTGAACCGGGTGAGGTAGTACGAGGAAAGATCCAGGTAGGCATGGCCGTTGTGCAGGGAGGGTGCGAACTGGCTGCTCTCGCTGTAGTCGTTCCAGGTGGTGAGCTGGACCCAGTCGGCCCCGTCCTCGATGGCGCGGTTCCATGTGGCGCGCAGGGTCGCGGTGTTGCCGGCCTCGTCGTAGATGCCCTGGTTGGGCCGGGCGTCCTGGACCGATACGGGCTGCATCCAGATCTTGCCCGCGGCGTGGGCGCGCCGGACGTCGCGCGCGGAGCCCTCCTGGCCGACGTAACTGCGGCTGCCCCACTCGGAGAATCCGTAGCTGATGGGCTCGAACGTAACCCTGTGCGAACCGAAGTCGAGGAAGAGCGGGACGAAGGCGGTACGGATGCCGTGCCGGGACTTCAGGACGTCCATGACCCGGGTCCACCAGGCGGCGCTCTGCTCCTCGGCCTTGAACGGCGAGACGACCAGCCGGCCGTCGGGGAGCCGGTGGGCCGCCGGGGCCTTGCCGAGGTCCGCGAGGAGGTCGGCGAGCACGGCCGGGTCGTCGGTGTCCAGGGAGGTCATGTCCGGCATCAGCATGACCTTGAAGGCCGGGTCCACCGAACGGGCGGCTTCCAGCAGGAGCTCGCAGCGCTCGCGGTTCTTCCCGGTCAGGGAGAGCAGGTCGAGGGTGAATCCGTCGAGGCCGGCGGCGCGGGCCGTACGGACCTCCTGCTGGAGGTTGGCGAGTTCCCAGTTCCCGGCCTTGGGCGGGACGGGCAGCGGCCGGTCGCGCAGCAAGCCGCCGTAACGCTCGTGCTTGCCGTTCTCGCCGTCCGGCTTCAGGTAGTTGCGGGCGTAGTAGTCGACGTCGGCGTGCGCGTTGTCCAGGGAGCGGGTACGGGGTGAAGTAGTGGGCGAAGACCAGCTTCTTGCCGGCGGCGCCGGAGCGCAGGGCAGCGGGCTGCGGCATGTCGAAGGGCAGCGGTCCGGACGGGCGGACCGCGTCGCCCCTGCCGGCCCCCGGGCCCTCGGGCTCCGGGGACGGCCCGGCCGGGCTCTGCGGTGCCGTGGTGCCCGGACCGGCGGCGGTGGGGCCGGTCGCGGTGGGCGCGGGGCCGCCACCGGGGGCCGCGGGCAGGGGGGCGACAGGGACCGCTCCCGGGCGGACCTGCGCGCCGGCGACGGTACGGGTGTCCCAGGCGAGGCCCGTCGCGGCGCAGACGCCGACGAGGAGGAAGGCGGTCAGGAAGAGGCTCAGCACGGGCCTTCGGCTCCGGAAGCCCGCACGGCGCCGGTGCGACGCGGGTCTCGCGCCCCGCCCTGCCCGCCGCCGGTCCGCACTCATCCTGGCCCTCCCCCGAACAGTCCCGCGCCGCGCCCGGACATCGGGCCGCACCGCAGCAGTACAGCGGATTCCGGGCCCCCGGACAACCATGGCCGGAAACGGCCGCGAACGGCGGGGACCGCACGTCTTCGCGCATGAGTGGACAAAGGGATGTGACCTGTACAACTCCTGCGATCATCGGACGGCGCGGGCCTTTCACCGGAATAGGGAATTCCCCTGGCCTTTCCAGAAAAGTGGCGCATAATCGTCTTCATGCGGCTTGAAACAACCCTCTTGCCGCAGGTCACGCATGCAGGGGGGGCATCGTGCCGATGAGGGATTCCAGAGGAGCCGGTACGTTCCCGGCTACCTCCGCGGAGCTGTCCCGTCTTTTCACCGCCGTGCGGCGGGGCAAAGTGCTGACCGTAACCGGTCGGTTCCGTGAGCCCCGGAGCCAGCTGGTGCGGGAGATCGGGCAACGGCTCTCGTCCAATTTCTACAACGGCGTGGCCGTCGTGTCCATGGACCGCCGGTTCGGGGTCCACGACCTGACCGCCGCGCTGGGCAGCCTGCCGGGCATGCCGTTCCTGCCGTACGGGACGTCGAACGCGGCGTCGTGGCTGGCGGAGCGCGACATGCTGCTCGTCCTCGACGGCTGCGAGCACCTCGCGGCCGAGGCCCAGGACTGGCTGCGCGAGCTGCTCGCCGTGGCTCCCGGGCTGCGGATCCTGGCCGCCGGGCGCGACCCGCTGGCCTTCTCGCCGGATCAGGTGCACCGGCTCTGACCGGGTGCGGCCGGGTGCGCGAACGGGTCCGCCCCGGTCGGCGATCGCCGACCGGGGCGGACCCGTGGAAGCGGTGGACCTCGGTCCCCGTGAACCTCAGCCGAGGAGCGCGAGCGCCTCGTTCAGCGTCGCGGACGGCCGCATGATCGCCGATGCCTTGGCGGCGTCGGGCTGGTAGTAGCCGCCGATCTCCGCCGGAGCGCCCTGCACGGCGATGAGCTCGCCGACGATCTTCTCCTCGGACTCGGCCAGCGTCTTGGCCAGCGGGTCGAAGGCAGCGGCCAGCTTCGGGTCGTCGGTCTGGCGCGACAGCTCCTGCGCCCAGTACAGAGCGAGGTAGAAGTGGCTGCCGCGGTTGTCGATGCCGCCCAGCTTGCGGCTCGGCGACTTGTCCTCGCCCAGGAAGGTGCCGGTCGCCCGGTCCAGGGTGTCGGCCAGCACCTGGGCGCGGGCGTTGCCGGTGGTGGTGGCGAGGTGCTCGAAGGAGACGGCCAGCGCGAGGAACTCACCGAGGGAGTCCCAGCGCAGGTAGTTCTCCTTGACGAGCTGCTGGACGTGCTTCGGGGCGGAGCCGCCGGCGCCGGTCTCGAAGAGGCCGCCGCCGTTCATCAGCGGGACGACCGACAGCATCTTGGCGCTGGTGCCCAGCTCCAGGATCGGGAACAGGTCGGTCAGGTAGTCGCGCAGCACGTTGCCGGTCACCGAGATGGTGTCCTCGCCGCGGCGGATCCGCTCCAGGGAGTAGGCGGTGGCCTCGACCGGGGACAGGATCTTGATGGTCAGACCGTCGGTGTCGTGGTCCGCGAGGTACGTCTTGACCTTGGCGATCAGCTGCGCGTCGTGCGCGCGGCCCTCGTCGAGCCAGAAGACGGCCGGGACGCCGGTGGCGCGGGCGCGGGTGACGGCGAGCTTGACCCAGTCCTGGATCGGCGCGTCCTTGGTCTGGCAGGCGCGGAAGATGTCGCCGGCGGCGACCTCCTGCTCCAGGACCGTGGCACCCGAGGCGTCGACGACGCGGACGGTGCCGGCCACGGCCAGCTCGAAGGTCTTGTCGTGGCTGCCGTACTCCTCGGCCTTCTGGGCCATGAGGCCGACGTTCGGCACCGAGCCCATCGTGGACGGGTCGTACGCGCCGTGCGCGCGGCAGTCGTCGATGACGGCCTGGTAGACACCGGCATAGCTGCTGTCCGGGAGGACGGCGAGCGTGTCGGCCTCGGCGCCGTCCGGGCCCCACATGTGGCCGGAGGTGCGGATCATGGCCGGCATCGAGGCGTCGACGATGACGTCGGACGGGACGTGCAGGTTGGTGATGCCCTTGTCGGAGTCGACCATCGCGAGGGCCGGGCCCTCGGCGATCTCGGCGTCGAAGGAGGCCTTGATCGCGTCGGCGTCGGGCAGCGCGCCCAGGCCGTTCAGGATGGTGCCGAGACCGTCGTTCGGGGAGAGGCCGGCGGCCGCCAGGGTCTCGCCGTAGCGGGCGAAGGTCTTCGGGAAGAAGGCGCGGACCACGTGGCCGAAGATGATCGGGTCGGAGACCTTCATCATCGTGGCCTTGAGGTGCACGGAGAACAGGACGTCCTCGGCTTTGGCGCGCTCGATCTGGTCGTTGAGGAAGGTGCGCAGCGCGTCGACGTGCAGGACGGACGCGTCCACGACCTCGCCGGCGAGCACCGGTACGGACTCGCGCAGCACGGTGACGGCGCCGTCGGCGGCGACGTGCTCGAGGCGCAGCGTGCCGGCCTCGGCGATCACGGCGGACTTCTCGGTGGAGCGGAAGTCGTTCTCGCCCATGGTGGCGACGTTCGTCTTCGACTCGGAGACCCAGGCGCCCATGCGGTGCGGGTGCGCCTTGGCGTAGTTCTTGACCGAGGCCGGGGCGCGGCGGTCGGAGTTGCCCTCGCGCAGGACCGGGTTGACGGCGCTGCCCTTGATCTTGTCGTAGCGGGCGCGGTTCTCGCGCTCCTCGTCGTTCTTCGGGTCGTCCGGGTAGTCCGGAAGCGCGTAGCCCTGGCCCTGGAGCTCGGCCACCGCGGCCTTGAGCTGCGGGATCGACGCCGAGACGTTGGGCAGCTTGATGATGTTGGCCTCGGGCGTCTTCGCCAGCTCGCCGAGCTCGGCGAGGGCGTCCGCGATCCGCTGTCCCTCTTCCAGGTACTCGGGGAAGCTGGCGATGATCCGGCCTGCCAGGGAGATGTCACGGGTCTCGACATTCACACCGGCCGTCGACGCGTACGCCTGGATCACAGGCAGGAACGAATACGTCGCGAGGGCCGGGGCCTCGTCAGTGTGCGTGTAGATGATGGTCGAGTCAGTCACCGGATGCTCCGCTCCACAGTCTGCGTCTCTCGTCTGCAACATTGCTCGACATCAAGATATCTCGTGATCGGGCCGGTCTGGACAGCCCCCTGCGCAAGGTCGGACGAGATGCGCGTCACGCGGGGTGCCGGGGAGGCCCCGAACGCCGAAAACGCCGCCACCGGCTGTTTCCAGCCAGGGACGGCGCTCGGGCGCCACTGATGCGCGGACCTGCTTAGGCGTGGACGGCCTTCGGGCTCGGGCCGTACTGGTTCGGTCCGGGGGTCCCCTCGGTGGCCATCAGGACGATGGCCCAGATCCAGCCGACGAAGGGGATGAGGCCGACCAGGATCCACCAACCGGACTTGTCCTGGTCGTGGAGCCGGCGCACGCCCACCCCGAGGGTGGGGAGGAAGAGGCCGAGCACGACGAGCAGGTAGAACAGCGGGTAGGTGGCGGCCGCGAAGTCGATGATGATGGCGACGATCACCAGCGCCGCGTAGAAGAGGACGTACATCCAGTATTCCTGGCGCCTGGCGCGGCCGTTGAAGTCGGCGTACCGCTTGACGACATCGGTGAAGTAGTGCATGGGTCCCCCCTGAGGACGACGTTCCGGCCCACCCGGACGGAGCGAGCCGGGGCAGAACTTATGCCCCGCTTACGTCGCGGTCAAGCCACTTGGCAAGGCACCAAAAGGGTCACTTTTCGCCGCTCGGGGCTCAAACACACGGGTACCGGGCGCGACTTGGGACCCCTTGCCCCCACGCGCTCACCGCCCGTGACGAAATGAGCCTGACGGAAGTCTTACGGCCGGGTGTGGGAGCCCCCCGCGCACCCCGGCAGTCCGTAACGTCCCGGTCATGCGCGTACTCGTCACCGGCGGATCCGGGTTCATCGGCTCCCACATCGTTACCACTCTGCGCCTCCACGGCCACGACCCGCTCGTCCTGGACCTCGTCCCCCCGCCGGACGGCGGCGAGTTCGTACGGGCCGACGTCCGCGAACCCGAGGCGGTACGCCGGGCCCTGCGCGGGGTGGACTCCGTCTGCCACCAGGCCGCGATGGTCGGCCTCGGCAAGGACTTCGCGGACGCCCCGGCGTACGTCTCCCACAACGACCTCGGCACGGCGGTGCTGCTCGCCGCGATGGCGGACGGCGGGGTCCGGGACCTGGTCCTCGCCGGCTCGATGGTGGTCTACGGGGAGGGCCGCTACGAATGCCCCCGCCACGGGGTGGTCCGCCCGGGCCCGCGCCGCGCCGCCGACCTGGCCGCGGGCCGCTTCGAACCGCAGTGCCCCGTCTGCGACTCGGATCTGGCCCCGGGACTGGTGGCCGAGGACGCCCCGACGGATCCGCGCAACGTGTACGCGACCACGAAGCTGGCCCAGGAACACCTGGCGGCCTCCTGGGCCCGGTGCGTGGACGGCCGGGCGGTGTCGCTGCGCTACCACAACGTGTACGGCCCGGGGATGCCGCGCGACACCCCGTACGCGGGCGTGGCCTCCTTCTTCCGCTCCTCGCTGGCGCGGGGCGAGGCCCCGCAGGTGTACGAGGACGGCGGCCAGCGGCGGGACTTCGTCCACGTGACGGACGTCGCGCAGGCCAACGTCCTGGCCCTGGAGGCCTCGACACCGCCCGGCGCGTGCACCGCCTACAACACCGGCAGCGGAACCCCGCACACGGTCGGCGAGATGGCCACCGCCCTGGCCACCGCGCACGGCGGCCCCGCCCCCGTCGTCACCGGCGAGTTCCGCCTCGGCGACGTCCGCCACATCACGGCAGACTCCCACCGGCTGCGCACGGACCTGGGCTGGCGCCCGGAAGTCGACTTCGCGAAGGGCATGACGGACTTCGCGCACGCCACCCAACGCCCCGCTCCCTGACCCGACCCCCTCGCCCGCATCCAGGCTGACGCCGGCCAAATCCAGCCCCGCCGGCGTTTGAGGCGCGGGGGTCCGGGGGCTGGCCCCCGGCAACGGCGCCGCACCCGCCCACGACGGGAAGCACCACCGGCCCGGCCGACCCGGGCTCAGGCCGGGACCGGCAGGGTCACCTCGAACCGGCACCCTCCGGGAACGTTCCGTACCGCCGCCCGACCCGCGTGCGCCTCCACGATGCCCCGTACGATCGCCAGCCCCAGCCCCGCCCCCGCCGGAGGCGCCGGCACCGACGCCACCCCCGCCGACGCCACCCCCGCCGGAGGCGTCCGTGCCTGCGTGCCCCGCCAGCCCGTGTCGAAGACCCGCGGCAGGTCCTCCGGCGGGATGCCGCCGCAGCCGTCCGTCACGGTGACGACCACCGCTCCCCCGTCCTCCCGTACGGAGGCCGCGATCGCCACGGTGCCGTCCGCCGGCGTGTGCCGGATCGCGTTGATCAGCAGGTTGGCCAGGACCCGGGTCATCTCCTTGCCGTCCACCTCCACCGGTACCCGGTCCACCGCTCCGCCGTCGAGCCGCACCCCGCGCTCCCGCGCCAGCGGATGCACCCCGGACAGCGCGTCGCCGACCAGGTCGTACACGGACATCCGGCTCGGGCTCAGCGTCAGCGCCCCCGCGTGGATGCGGGACAGTTCGAAGAGGTCGCCGACCATGGAGTTCAGCCGGTCCACCTCGGTGCGGATCTGCCGGTGGTAGCGCGCCGGATCCTCCGCCATGCCGTCCTCCAGCGCCTCGGACATCGCCCGCAGCCCCGCCAGCGGGGTCCGCAGATCGTGCGAGATCCAGGCCACCAGCTCTCGCCGCGAGGTCTCCAGCGCCCGCTCCCGTTCCCGGGACACCGCCAGCTTCCGGCTCGTCGCCGCCAACTCCCGGGACAGCGAGTCCAGTTCCGCCGTCGCCAGTCCGGGCGGCGCCGCGAAGCTGCCGCCGTCCCCGAAGTCCCGAGCGGCCAGGGACAGTTCCCGGCTGCGCGCCACCACCCACCGTCCCAGCACCAGCGCCACGGCCAGCGAGACCACCGCCGCCATGGCCACGACCAGGGTGACGACCGCCAGGTCGTGCCGGGAGAGGAACATCGCCTGGGCCACGGCGAGCGTCCCGGCCAGCATGGCGGTGACCGTCACCGCGGCGATCACCGTCAGGGACACCGCCACCGACCGGTGCCGCACCAGCCTCAGCACGAGCGCCCCGAGCACCCCCGCGCACACGGCACCGCCGAACGCGAACAGCGCGATGAGCAGTATGTCCTTCACGCCGCGGCCACCTCGCCCGGTTCGAAGCGGTAGCCGACGCCCCACACCGTCTGGATCAGCTTCGGACTCCCCGGGTCCTCCTCGACCTTGGCGCGCAGGCGGCGTACGTGCACCGTCACCGTCGACAGGTCACCGAAGTCCCAGCCCCACACCTCGCGCATCAGCTCCTCCCGCCCGTGCGCCTGCCCGGGATGCCGCAGGAAGTGCGCCAGCAGATCGAACTCCCTTACGGTGAGGGCCAGTTCGCGGCCGTCCTTGGCCGCCCGGTGGGTGGCCGGATCGAGGGTGATCCCGGCGCCGGTGAGCCGGTCCCCTCCCCCGCCGGCCGCCGGGGCGGGTTCGGCCCCGGCGGCCGCCGCGCGGCGCAGCACGGAGGCGACCCGCAGGACCAGCTCGCGCGGGCTGAAAGGTTTCGTGACGTAGTCGTCGGCGCCCAGTTCCAGTCCCGCGATCCGGTCGTCCTCGTCGCCCCGCGCGGTCAGCATGATCACCGGCACCGGGCCGGCCGCGCGGAGCCTGCGGCACACCTCCAGCCCGTCCAGGCCCGGCAGCATGAGGTCCAGTACGACCAGGTCCGGCCGGACGAGCCCGGCGTGGGCGAGCGCCGCCGGACCGTCGGCGACGCTCTCCACCGTGTAGCCCGCACGCCTCAGGTAGCCGGTGACGACCTCCGCCACCGTGGGGTCGTCGTCGACGACCAGGATCCGCGCGGGGGCCGGCTGCACACCGCCACCCCCACCGCCCCCGTTGCCACCACTGCCGCCACTCACGCCGTCACCGCTCATACCGTCCAGCCTCCCACCCACGAGCGCCCCCGCGGCCCCCGGACCGCGTCCGTGGGGGCGACGTCCGCGTTTCGTAAGGAGTGCACGGCCCTTTTACGGGGCTCCGGTTCCTACGGTGAAACCGTGAGCGAAACCGTGACGGTAGACGTCGTACTTCCCTGTCTGAACGAGGCCGAGGCCCTGCCCTGGGTGCTCGCGCGCATCCCGGACGGCTGGCGGGCCCTGGTCGTGGACAACGGTTCCACCGACGGCTCCGCCGAGCTCGCGCGGGCCCTCGGCGCGACCGTGATCACCGAGTCCCGGCGCGGTTTCGGCGCCGCCTGCCACGCCGGACTGCTCGCCTCCGAGGCGGACCTCGTCTGCTTCTGCGACTGCGACGCCTCGATGGACCCCGGGCTGCTGACCGGCTTCGTGGCCGCCGTCGCCGCGGGCGAGGCCGATCTGGTGCTCGGCCGGCGCCGTCCGCGGGGCCGCGGCGCCTGGCCCGCGCACGCCCGGGCCGGGAACCTGGCGCTGGCCCGCCTGCTGCGCCGGCGGACCGGCCTGCGGCTGCGCGATCTGGGCCCGATGCGGGCCGCACGACGGGAGGGCCTGCTCGGCCTGGACCTGTCGGACCGGCGCTCCGGCTACCCGCTGCAGATGGTGGTCCGGGCCGCGGACGCGGGCTGGCGGGTCCGGGAGGTGGACGTGCCGTACCTGCCGCGCTCGGGGAAGTCGAAGGTGACGGGCACCTGGCGGGGCACCTGGCAGGCGGTGCGCGACATGAGCCGGGTCCTGGCGCAGCCGGCCGATGGCCCGGCTGCCGAAGGCCCGGCTGCCGACGGACCGGCTCCCGGCGGACCGGCTCCCGGCGGCCCCGCTGCCGGCCGGGCCGGTGCGGGCGCGCCCTCCGGCGGTGCCCGATGAGCACGGCCACCACCCTGCTGGTGATCGCGAAGGAGCCGGTCCCGGGCCGGGTCAAGACCCGGCTCACCCCGCCGTTCACCCCGGTCGAGGCGGCCGCGCTGGCCGAGGCCGCGCTCGCCGACACCCTCGCCGCCGTGGCCGCGGCCCCCGCACGGCGCCGGGTCCTGGTCCTGGACGGCCGGCCCGGCCCGTGGCTGCCGCCCGGCTTCGAGGTGGTCCCGCAGTGCGCCGGAAGCCTGGACCTGCGGCTCGCCGCCGCGTTCGGGGCCTGCGACGGCCCGGCCCTGCTGATCGGCATGGACACCCCGCAGGTCACGCCGGAGCTGCTGGACGTCGACTGGTCGGCGTACGAGGCCTGGTTCGGGCCGGCCGTAGACGGCGGGTTCTGGGCGCTCGGACTGGCCGTCCCGGACCCCGCACTGCTGCGCGGCGTACCGATGTCGGCCCCCGAGACGGGCGCGGTCCAGTACGAACGGCTGCGCGCGGCCGGGCTGCGCACCGGCCGGCTGCCCGTCCTGCGCGACGTCGACACCGCCGAGGACGCCCGTCTGGTCGCCGCCGGGGCCCCGGCGGGGGCCTTCGCCGCACGGCTGGCGGACCTCACCCGGCACCCCACCCGGCCGGTCCTGCGATGACCACGCTCACCTCGGGCGGCGCCCGGGCCGGCGGGCCGGTCACCGCCTGGTCGGCCGATCCGTACACGGTGGCCCTGCGCCGCGGACGCGGGCCGCTCTACCTGCGGCGGGGCGACGGATGGCTGCTCCCGCTGGACGTGGAGCGCTGGTGCGAGGCTCCGGACGGCGCCGACCGGACGGTGCTGGGCCGCTGCCGGGGCGCCGTCCTCGACATCGGCTGCGGCCCCGGCCGGCTGGTCTGCGCGCTCGCCGCCCGCGGGCACCGGGCCCTGGGCATCGACGTCAGCCCGGAGGCGGTGGCCCGGACCGCCCGCACGGGCGGCGCCGCCCTGCACCGGTCGGTCTTCGACCCCCTTCCCGGCGAGGGCCGCTGGGACACGGCGCTGCTCATCGACGGCAACATCGGCATCGGCGGCGACCCCACCGCGCTGCTGCGCCGCACGGCCGAGGTGCTCGCGGTGACGGGCTCGCTGATCGTGGAGTGCGCGCGGGCGGAGGACGGGGCCGACGTGGACGAACACTGCGAGGTCCGGGTGGCCGACGGCCGCGGCGGCCTGGGCGTTCCGTTCCCCTGGGCCCGCGTCGGCCCGGCGGCCCTGGCCCGGCACGCGGCGGCCGCGGACTGGACCCCGGCCGGCCACTGGACGACGGCGGGCCGGGCCTTCACCGTCCTGAAGCGGCGGTCCGGTCCTTCACCGTGCTGACGTCGGGGTGCGCGAGGACCACACGCCGAACCACTGCTCGGCGCCGAACTCCTCGAACCGCTCCACCTCGGTGAACCCCAGCTTCGCCGCGAGACGCATCGCGCGGTCGTTGGCGGTCTGCGTGCACAGCACCACCGGCTCACCGGGAACCGCGCCGGTGAACCAGCCGAGTGCCGCGGCGCACGCCTCGCCGGCGTACCCGTGTCCCCACGCCCCGGGGAGGAACATGTACCCGAGTTCCGCCTCTCCGGCATCCGGCAGGAGGTGCCCCGGGCGCTCCGCGTCGCGCCGGTCGAGCAACACGGTGCCGATCGTCGCTCCGTCGAGATCGACCACGAAGAGTCCGGGGCGGCGACCGGGCACCTCGGGCACGGCACGTTCGAGTTCGTGACGCGGCCGAGGACCTCCGAGATAGGTACACACGTCCGGCGATGCGAACAGTTCGACGAACGCCGTCCGGTCCCGGGCCTCGGACTCGCGGAGCACGAGCCGTTCGGTCCGTATCGGGACGGGCGGCCAGGCCACGGGTCCGAGTTCGGTCATGGCGGGCAACCTATCGAACACCGGTGACCAGTCGAACTCCGTTGACCCGACGGACACCGGTGACCCGACGCTCCGTCAGCGCAGTCCGCCGTACGCGGCCATGACGATCTCCATGCCGCGGTCGTCCTGCCGTCGGTCCCGGTCGATCATCCGGTTCATGACGTACGCCACGGTCATCCGGGCGTCGGGACCACTCACGACCAGCGAGCCGCCCAGCCGCCCCAGCCGAAGGTGTTGCCGAATTTCCCGAAGCCCGTCGTCCAGGACATCGGCGTCCCCAGCACGCGGTCCGTGCCGCCGAACACCTCCTGCCACGCGGGCTCGCACCCCCGGGGCGACAGCAGGCGCACGCCGCCGGCGGTTCCCCGGTTCGCCAGCGCCGACTGGACCAGGGCGACGGAGCCGGCGTTGCCGAAGCCGTTCACCGCGGGGATCTGCGCGCGGCGCC
Source organism: Streptomyces sp. NPDC099050 (assembly GCF_044759865.1). Classification (NCBI taxonomy): domain Bacteria; kingdom Bacillati; phylum Actinomycetota; class Actinomycetes; order Kitasatosporales; family Streptomycetaceae; genus Streptomyces; species Streptomyces sp. NPDC099050. The sequence goes on from NZ_JBIWAE010000016.1 coordinate 83,598, forward strand.
AGGCCGGGGAGTTGACGTCCCTCACCCGGACGGCGACGCCGGTGTCCTCCCGGCGTGCGCCGTCCGGTCCGGGCGGCGCGGTGGCGGCGTACTCGTCGGTGAGCGACGACGCCGGGATCAGCGGTGCGACGCGGTGGTCGTGCTCCGCGGGGAGCCCGATGTGGAAGTCCGCGCCCAGCGGGCCAGCGACCTCCCGCGCGAAGAACTCGGCGATGCCGAGCCCGGTGACGCGGCGGACGATCTCGCCCACGAGGAACCCGAAGGTGAGCGCGTGGTAGCCGGCCGCCGTTCCCGGTTCCCATGCGGGGGCCCGCGCGGCCAGCCCCGCCGTCACGCCCTCCCAGTCGTACAGCTCCTCGACCGCGTCCAGCCCGGGCAGATCCGGCAGCCCCGCGGTGTGCGAGAGCACGTGCCGTACCAGGACGCCCTCCTTGCCCGCCGCGGCGAACTCGGGCCAGTAGGCGGCGACCGGCGCGGACAGGTCGAGGAGGCCCCGGTCGGCCAGGATCAGCGCGCACAGGGCCGTCATGTTCTTGGTCGTCGAGTTCACGCAGGTGAGGGTGGAGTCCTCCCAGGCGACGGAGCGGTCCGCGTGGGCGCAAGCCTCGGGCAGCGCCACGGCGTGGTGACCGCTCCCGGGACGACCGCCGGAGAACTCGACGCCCTCGACGTGCCGGCCGGGACCTGGGCCGTTTTCGACGCCCACGGGCCCTACCCGAGCTCCCTCCAGGAGCTGTGGCGCGACGTGTTCACCCAGCGGTTCCCCTCGAACCCGTACGCGAGCCGACCGGGGCCGGAGTTGCTCCTGACGCGGCCGGTGGAGATCTGCGCGCAGACCGGCTCCCAGCTGTGGATCCCGGTGGAGCGGGGCAGCGTCTGACGGCCGCGCCGGCTGCTTTTCGTTCGGCGCGGCGTCCGACGCTGCCCCGGCTACGTGTCGCTCGGCGCGGCGGCGCCGGAGGAACGCTGCCGTGACCGCCGCCACCGGCCGCCGGCCGCCATCACGCCGGCGGCCACCGCGACCGCGGCGAGCACCAGGAGCAGGTTCCGCCCGTACGGCAGCGGCAGGGCGGACGGGTTCGGCGGCGCCCCCGGTCGCAGCAGCAGGGGCAGGGTGACCAGGACGAGCACGCCCGCCGTCAGCAACGCTCCCCGTACGAGGCCCCGCGCGGGCACGGCGGCGACGGCGAGGCCGGCCGCCAGGACGAGGGGCGCGATGATCCCGTCGTGCAGGACGAGCGCCCCGCCCATCCACACCAGCACGTCGAGGGGGTCGGGCAGGTCCGCCAGCAGCCGGCCGCCGATGGCGATCAGCAGCAGCCCCGCGCCGCCGAGCAGCACACGCACGCTCTTCACAACACCTCCAGCAGAGTGACCCATTTGGTCTGCAGGACGCCGGGCCGGTTCGGCGCGATGACGCGCGCCGGGTAGCCGTGGTCGGCGGTCAGGACCTCGCCGTTGAGTTCCAGCGCGAGCAGGGTCAGCGGGTCCTCGGCGTAGTCCCGGCCCATCTCCATCACCCGGTAGGCGCCGCCCCTTTCCAGCGAGGTGACCCTCAGCCCGGCTCCGGCCGGGGCTCCGGCCCGCGCCAGCAGGTCGCGGATCCGGACGCCGCTCCAGCGCGCCTCCACGCTCCAGCCCTCCACGCACGCGATCGGCAGCCGCGCCTGCGCCTTTGGCAGGGCGCGGAGTTGATCGAGCGTCAGGGTGTAGGGCGTCGGCCCCCGCACCTCCAGCCGCCAGTCCCGTACCGCCCGCTCGGTGACCCCGGCCGCCGCGGCGGTGCGGTTGACCGGGAGCCCCTGCGGTCCGTGGTCGGGGTGTCGGGGTGCGAGCAGGTCGAACCGCTTCAGCGGGGTGAAGGACTGGCCGACGGTGGTGAGGGTGACGGCGCCGACGGCCGCGCCGACGCCGAGCATCAGGGAGCGCCGGTCCGGTCCGTCCTGGGCGGGGAGTCGGAGCGTTCCGGCTGACCTCCGGCTCCAATGGGCCCTGATCTCGGGGGCTTTGACGGCCAGGTGCAGGAGCAGCGAGCCGGTCACCACCCAGGCGAGGGCGAAGTGCGTCTGGATGAAGCCGAACGGCCAGGGGTACCACTCGGCGATGTTGAGGAGTCCGGTGAAGACCTGGAGGACGGCGGAAGCCACGAGCACCGCCACCGACAGCCGCTCCAGCCCGTGCCGGACCCCGCGCACCGGGGGCCAGACGAACAGCCTCGGGTACACCGTCCACAGTTTCGCCAGCAGCAGCACGATCGCCGCGAGCCCGGTGGCGATGTGCAGGCCCTGGCTGAGCCGGTAGCCCCAGACCGGGCGGCTGGGCAGCGAGTTCGCGGCCCAGCCGGGCGGGTGCTGGAGGTAGTGGCTGATCAGGCCGGTCGCGAAGCACACGGCGAAGGCCGCGCCGAGCCACCGGCCCAGGGAGGTGGCGGTGCGGGCGTCGTGCAGCCGGCCGCCGAAGGAGGGCGGCCGGAACGGGAAGCGGGAGGCGGGTTCCGGCGGGGTGGGGGGCGGTGGCGGTGGCGGAGGGGGCGGTGCGGACGGAGGTGCGGGCGGAGTCATGCCTCCATTTGAGCGCCACCAGCCCCTTTCCCGGCGGCCCGACACCTTACGAAACGCGGACGCCGGGCCGGGTCGACCGCCCGGCGGCGCCCCGCGCTGCCAGGCTGGCCCGCATGGACCACCCCCGCGCCCGGACCCTCCTCACCGTGCTGCTGCTCGGCGCCCTGACCGCCGTGCTCGTGCCCGCCGTCCGCGAGGAGGGCCACTTCGCCGACCCGGCGCGGCTCACCTGGTGGTACGCGGCCGCCTGGACGCTGTTCGGCGCGGCCGCCTGGACGCTGCGGCGGGTGCCCGAACGGTACGTGGTCCCCCTCGTGCTGGCGGGTGCGCTGGCCGTCTGCGCGGCGGGACTCGCCGGGCCGCCGCTGACCAGCACCGATTCCTTCCGCTACGCCTGGGACGGGCGGGTGCAGGCCGCCGGGATCTCCCCGTACGACCACGCCCCGGCCGATCCGGCGCTGCGCGCCCTGCGCGACGACTGGCTGTTCCCGCGCGGCGCGGCCGCCTGCGCCGGGCCCGACCGGGTGGGGATCGAGCCGGGGGTGTGCACCCGCATCAACCGGCCCACCGTCCACACCGTCTACCCGCCCGTCGCGGAGGGGTACTTCGGGCTGGTGCACGCCCTGTCCCCGCCGGGCGTGCGGCACAAGGCCCTGCAGACCGGTGGGGCCCTGCTGGCGCTCGCCGTCACCGGGGCGCTGCTGCTGGTCCAGCGCCGCCGGGGCGCCCGGCCGCGTACCACCGCGTACTGGGCCTGGTGTCCGGCGGTGGCGGTGGAGGCGGTGAACAACGCGCACGTGGACGTGCTCGCGGTCCTGCTGTCGGTGGCGGCGCTGGGGGTGGTGGTGCGCCGGCGCCCGCTGGGCGGCGCCCTGTTCGGGCTGGCGATCGCGGCGAAGCTGCTGCCCGCCGTACTGCTGCCGGGCGCGCTGGCCGGCGTACGACGGTGGCGGGACGCGGCGGCGCTGCTGCTGCCCGCGGCCGTGGTCGTGGGCCTGACCTACCTGCCGTACGTGCTGCTCTCGCGCGCGTCGGTCTTCGGCTACCTGGGCGGCTACGCCGAGGAGGAGGGGTACGAGGACCCGGGGGCGGGCGGCCGCTACGCGCTGCTGCGCCTCGTGCTCCCGGACTCCTGGTCGGTGCCCGCGGTCGCGGTGGGGATGCTGGCGGTGACGGCGTACGTCTGGCGGCGCGGGGATCCGCGGGAGCCGTGGAGCGCGGCGCTGCTGGTGACGGGCACGGCGTTCCTGCTGATGACTCCGGGCTACTCCTGGTACGCGCTGCTGCTGATCGCGCTGGTGGCGCTGGACGGCCGCGTCGAATGGCTGGGGGTGGCGCTCGCGGGGGCGGCGGCGTACGTCTCGGTGCGCGCGCTGGGCGGGGCGACGATCCCGGTGGCGTACGGGCTGGCGGGCGCGGCCGTGCTCGTGGGGTGGGCCCTGCGGCGACGGGCGGCGGCCCGGGGAGGGAGGGGAGTTCGCCCCGGACCGCCGCCGCACGCTCCGCGGAGCGGTCAGCCGATGTGGAACGGGTCCCCGTAGACCTTCCAGTCCAGAGGGGTGTTGAGGTTGAGGTTGCCCTTCTTGAGCCATACCCGCTGGGCCGTGTCGACGCGGCTGGTGTCGCTGTGCGCCTCCTCCTGCTTCATCGCCCAGACCCGGGCGTCGAGGAAGGCGTTCAGCCAGGTGGTCTCGTTGCCGCCCTGGGCCGGGGGCTTGGCCTTGGAGAGGGCGCGCTTGCGGATGTTGCGGAAGCTGGTGGAGTCGCCGCCGTCCCCGTGCATGACGATGGCGTCGTAGTAGGTGAACTGCCCGAGCACGCCGACCCCGTCGGCCTTGCCCTGCTTCACGGACGGGTTGAAGTAGACCCGGTCGCGCTCGCGGTTCTGGGCCTTCTTGAAGTCGGCGTCGGAGGCCGCCTTCACCCAGTCCTTGGTGAAGTTGGGGTCGAGACCGGCGTGCGAGTCGCTGCCGTCGACCTTCCGCAGGGCGGGGAGGTACTTGGCGAGCACGTTGCCCGGCTTGATCTGCGTGTAGTACTCGACGAGTTCGAGCATGTCGTGGGTGCCGGAACAGAACCCGATGATGCCCGCCGTGTAGCCGCGGCCGTCGCCTATGTCCTCGATGTACTTGTACTGCGCCTTCCAGTTCAGCGAGGAGTTCTCGGCACTGGAGACGATCTGCATGGCGATGTCCTTCTTCACCGGGTCGTCGAGTCCGACGGCGGTGGCCGACACCTGCGCGGAAGCCGGTGGCGCGGTGGGGGCGGCGGCGGTCGCGTGGGCGGTGACGGGCCCGGCGAGAAGGGCGGCGCCGAGCAGGGTACTTACGGCCAGTCGCTTGCGGTGGAGGGTGAACACAGTGCCTCCATAAGGGAGTTGTTGTTCTGGCGACTTCGTTAGGAAACTTTACTACCAGAAGTTCCGCCACCTCAAGACCCCGGCCCGACACCGACGACCCCCTGGCCGAACCGAACCTGCGCCCGGCCCTCGAAGCGGGGGGCTGACGCGTGGCCACGTACGAGGACGCCCCCACCCACTTCCTGGCCCGCGCCACGCGCTGACCGGGCGGGGGCAGCTCCGGGTGGCTGCGCGGCGGGGCTTCGCTCAGCCTTCCGAGCGGTCGGCGGTGTGGGCCGCCAGGCGGGCCCGCAGGCCCCGCTTCACTTCCGGCCACTCCGGGCGCGTGATGCTGTACACCGCCGTATCGCGGATCCAGCCGTCCCGCATGACCATGTGGTGCCGCAGTACGCCCTCGTGCTGCGCGCCGATCCCGGTGATCGCCGCCCGCGACTTCGCGTTCCGCACGTCCGTGAGCAGCTCGACCCGGTTCATCCCCATCGCCTCGAAGGCGTGCGTCAGCATCAGCAGCTTCGCCTCGGTGTTCGCACCGCTCCGCTGCCGGGACGCGGCCAGGAAGGTCCAGCCGATCTCCAGCCGCCGGTTCGCGGTGTTGATGACCATCAGCCGGGTGGACCCGATGACCCGCCCCGTCGCCGCGTCCACCGTGGCGTACGGGATCTGGTGCCCCTGTGCCCGCGCCTCCACGGCGTCGTCGATGAAGCCCCGCACATCGTCGGGGTGCGGGACGATCGTCACCGCGAGCTCCCAGAGGCTGCCGTCGCGGACGGCCTCGCACAGCCCGTCGTGGTGCCGGGGATCCAGCGGCTCCAGCCGCACCCGCTCCCCGGTCAGTTCCGCCGTCGCCATCGCGCCCACCGCTGCCTGCTCCACGCCTGACCTGCCCGTTCCTCGTGTTCGCGCGCCAACACGGGGACCCTACCGGGCACCACGAGCCATCCTCGCGGGGTTTTCCGGCCCTCCGGCCCTCCCGCCTTCGCACCGGACCGGGCCGCAACGAAAGGGGCCGGACCCGAAGGGACCGGACCGGAGGGGACCGGACCGGACCGGTCAGAGCCAGCCGTTGCGCCGGAAGCCCCGGTGGATCACGAAGCACGAGACGGCCATCACTCCGAGCACGAGGGGGTATCCGTAGGTCCAGCGCAGTTCGGGCATGTGCTCGAAGTTCATGCCGTAGACCCCGCAGACCATCGTCGGGACGGCGATGATGGCCGCCCATGCGGTGATCTTGCGCATGTCCTCGTTCTGGGCGACGGTCACCTGCGCCAGATGGGCCTGGAGTATCGAGTCGAGGAGGGCGTCGTACGCACCGATCTGGTCGGTGGCACGGGTCAGATGGTCGGCGACGTCCCGGAAGTAGGTACGCATCTCCGGCGGGATGACCGGAATCGGCTGGGTGCTCAGCTGCGCGAGCGGGCGGGCCAGCGGGGCCACCGCCCTGCGCAGTTCCAGCAGTTCGCGCTTGAGCTGGTAGATCCGCCCGGCGTCCCCGCGGCCGCCGTGCTCGCTGAAGACCATGGTCTCGACGTCGTCTATGTCGTTCTGCACCGCGTCCGTGACGGCCACGTACTCGTCGACCACGTGGTCGGCCAGTGCGTGCAGCACGGAGACCGGCCCCTTGGCCAGGTGCTCGGGGAGCGTTTCCAGCTCCTCGCGGACCGACCCGAGGGTGCCGCGCCCGCCGTGCCGGATGGTGATGACGAAGTCGCTGCCGGCGAAGGCCATGAGTTCGCCGGTCTCCACCACCTCGCTGGTCGCGGTCAGTTCCTCGTGCTCCACGTACCGCACGGTCTTGAACACGGCGAAGAGGGTCTCGTCGTAGCGCTCGATCTTGGGCCGCTGGTGGGCCTGGACCGCGTCCTCGACGGCGAGCGGGTGCAGGCCGAGCAGCTCGGCGAGCCCGGCGAACTCCTCCTGCGAGGGCTCGTGCAGACCGACCCAGACGAAGCCCTCGCCCGTCTTGCGGACGCGGCGCAGCGCCTCGCCCACATCGGCGTGGCCGTGACCGTCCTGGCGCACGCCGTCCCGGTACACGATGCAGTTGACGACGGCGCTGCCGAGCGGGGAGCGGGCCGGGTGACTGAGGTCGACGGCCCGCCGGTAGCTGCGGCGCACGGCCCGGCGCAGAGTGCTGAACATGGACAACGGACGTACTCCCCTTCGGCGGATCAGCCGCCAGTGTGCCACCGGCACGCGAACCGCCCTACCAGCGCACCCGGCACACCCACCCGGCGCCCGCCTACCCGGCCCGCCTACCCGGCCGGCACCGGCGCGACCGGCCGGCCTGCCCTCAGGCCCGGTCGATGAAGACGCTCGTGGACTTCACCCGCGCGGTCGCCCTCGCGCCGACCTCCAGGCCGAGTTCCTCCACGGCCTCCCGGGTCAGCAGGGACACGACGCGGTGCGGTCCGGCCTGGATCTCCACCTGCGCGTCGACCGTGCCCAGTTTCACACCCGTCACGATGCCGGCGAAGGCGTTGCGCGCCGAGGTGTACGGGGCCCCCTCGCCGTCGCCGCCCTCCTGCGCGATCTCCACGCAGAACGCGGCGAGGTCCGGCCCGTCGACCATCCGCCGGGTGCCGTCCCGACGCGTCGGGAACCGTTCCGCGTCGGCCCACCGCCGGGCCGTGTCTACGCTGACGCCGAGCAGCCGCGCCGCCTGACCGATGGTGTAGGACTCCATGCCCGCAGCCTAAGCCCTCCCCCGACGGGTCCTCGCAGGCCACAGGGCCCGGACCCGGCCCGCGCACGATCCTGCGCGAGATCCCCCCAGAGCCTCCGCACGGCGGGGCCCGGCTCGATCCCGGAAGGGTCCGAAAGAGACGGCCTAGTCGAGCGCCCCCGCGGCCGCCCGTGCCACCGCCTCCGCGACCATCGACAGCGCGGGCGAGTCCAGCTTCCACTGCTGCCAGTACAGCGGGACGTCCAGGCTCCGCCCGGGCGCGATCACCACCAGCCGACCCGCCTCCAGCAACGGGTCGGCCTGCCCCGTCGGCAGCATCGCCCAGCCCAGCCCGGCGGACGCCGCGTCGCAGAACCCCTCCGAGGTCGGCACGTAGTGGCGCACCGCGGACGCCCTGGCCGCCGCGTCCCCCGTCACCACCCGTACGAACTCGTCCTGGAGCAGGTCCAGCCGGTCGAACACGACGACCGGCGCCTCCCTCAGGTCCCGCTCCACCGCGCCCCGCAGATGCCGCGCCGCGAACGCCGGGCTCGCCACCGCCAGGTAGCGCACGATCCCGAGCCTGCGCACCGTGCACCCCGCCACGGGCACCGGCTGCGAGGTGACCGCCGCCATCACGCGTCCGTCCCGCAGCAGTTCGGACGCGTGCGCCTCGTCGTCGCGGTGCAGTTCGAAGCAGACCGGCGGGTCCTGCGGCAGCCCCGTCAGCGCGGGCAGGAACCACGTGGCCAGCGAGTCCGCGTTGACCGCGATCGGCAGCATCACCGGCCCCAGACCCTCGGCCATGCCGAGTTCGGCCCGCGCGTCGCGCTCCAGCCGGACGAGCTGCCGCGCGAAGCGCACGAGGACCTCCCCCGACTCGGTGGCCCGCACGGGCTTGGTCCGCATCAGCAGCACCCGCCCGGTCCGCTGCTCCAATGCCTTGACGCGCTGGCTGACGGCGGAGGGGGTCACGTGCAGGGCGGCGGCCGCCGCGTCGAAGGTGCCCTCGTCGATCACCGCGAGCAGGGTCCGTACCTGGTCGACAGGCAGCTCATCCATCACAGCAGCTAATGGTAGGTAAGAATCTTTAGCTGTACTCCTCGCCGCGCCGCTGCCTACGGTCGAAGACATGACTTACGCCATCATCCCGGCGGCCCTCGCGGGCTTCGGCACCGGACTTTCCCTCATCGTCGCCATCGGCGCCCAGAACGCCTTCGTCCTGCGCCAGGGCGTCCGCCGCCAGTCGGTCTTCGCCGTGGTCGCCATCTGCGGCCTCTCGGACGCGGCGCTGATCGCCCTCGGCGTGGCCGGCGTCGGCGCGTTCGTCACCGCCTGGCCGGCCGCCCTCACCCTCGTCGGGCTCCTCGGCGGCACTTTCCTCATCGGCTACGGAGCTCTCGCGGCCCGCCGCGTGCTGCGCCCCGACCCGGACGCCATCGGCGGGATCCCAGAGTCCGGGTCCGGGTCCGGGTCCGCCACCGCCCGGCGCGCCGTGCTCACCTGCCTGGCCATGACCTGGCTCAACCCGCACGTGTATCTCGACACCGTGCTGCTGCTCGGATCCCTGGCCGCCGGCCGCGGCGACCTGCGCTGGGCCTTCGGCGCCGGGGCCGTCCTGGCGAGCCTCACCTGGTTCGGCGCGCTGGGCTACGGCGCCCGGCTGCTCAGCGGCCCGCTCGGCCGGCCCTCGGCCTGGCGGGCCCTGGACGGGCTCGTCGCGGCGACCATGATCACGATGGGCGGCCTGCTCCTCGCCCGGGCCTGAACCCCTGCGCGCCGGGCCCCCGCGATGCCGGCCGGAACGGCCCCGAAGTCCGCGGGAACGGCCCGGTGCAGCCGCCTGCCCCCAGGCGCCCGGCAGCACGGGCGCCGGCACGGTCAGCACCGGGCACACCGCACGCCTGCGCGGCCCGCGGGCCACCCGACCCCGGTAACGGCGGCCGGGCCCCGACCTCCAGTCTGTGGACCGATCGGCCTGCCCGGCAGAGCCAATTCCGCGCATCTGGTCCGCCGCCGTCCCCCGAGGTCCACCCCATGGACTCTCCCCGAGTGGGTACGGATCACCGTGCCCACCGCCCGCACCCCACGTCCCGCACCCCCCTCGCCCCCCTCACCCCGCCTCCAGGAGCCCTTGTGCCGGATCAGCCCCCGCCGCCGCCCCCTTCGTCCCCGTACACCGACTCGGTCCGCGCCTACTACGCCGCCCAGCCCTCCCCCCTCGTGGCCGCCACCGGGATCGTGCTGGACCCGCGCGGGCGGGTGCTCGTCCTCACCACCTCGTACAAGGCGGATCTGGAGCTCCCGGGCGGGGGCGTGGAGGACACCGAGACCCCGGAGGAGGGGCTGGCCCGCGAGCTGAAGGAGGAGCTGGACCTGAGCGTGCCGGTGGGGCGGCTGCTCGCCGTGGACTCCCGCCCGCCGGGGCCCCTCGGGCGCTCCCTCGTCGTCCACGTCCACCTGGTCGGCCCGCTGACGCCCGAGGAGACCTCCGCGATCTCCTTCCCGGACGGGGAGGTCACCGAGGCGCGCTGGCTCACCCCCGAGGAGGCCTACGCGGCTCTGGGCGCCCGGAAGGCGTCGCGCCTGCGCGCCGCACTGGCGGCCCTGTACTCCGGCTCCCTCGCGCACCTGATCGAGGGCGTGCCGCAGCCCGGCTCCCCGGCCGGCTTCGACCCCGCGCGGCGGGCGGAGCTGGAACACGCGGGCGCCTACGACACCGCCGGCCACCGCGCCGCCCGCCCCAAGGCCCTCACGGCGGCGAGCGTGCTGTTCACGGACTCCGCGGGCGGGGTCCTGCTGGTGCGGCCCGCGTACGGCGATCCGGACCACTGGAACCTGCCAGGCGGCGGCATCGACAGCGACCTCGGCGAGATCCCGCGCGCCGCGGCCCGCCGCGAGGTCCTCGAAGAGCTCGGCCTCGACCTCGCCCCGGGCCGGTTGCTCGCCGTCAACTGGTCCCACCGGCCCGGCTATCCGGCCCGGGTCCGCTTCCTCTACGACGGCGGCACCCTCGACGCCACGACCCTGGCCCGGATCCGGCTGCCCGGTACGGAGCTCCTCGCCTGGCGTGCGGTCCCCCCGCCCGAACTGCGCCGCTACACCAAACCGTCCCTCCGCCGCCAGATCGAGGCCTCCCTCACGGCGCGCACCGCAGCGGACGGCCCCGTCGAACTGCACGCGGGCCGCCCGGTGGACCGGCCCGACAACGCGTGAAGCGGCGCCGCCGGGCAGTCCGGCGGCGCCGCCACGTGGTGCGGGGGTGGGTCAGGTGTCAGGTCAGGTCAGGTCAGGTCAGGTCAGAAGAGGCTGGTGACGCTGGTGGCCCAGCCGCTCGCGCCCGCCAGCAAGGGCGCCTTGAGGCTGGTGGGACCGCCCGGGTAGAAGAGCAGGCAGCCGGTGGGGCAGGTGGTGGTGGCCGCCTTGCCCGCGCCGTCCACGTAGTTCACCACGCGAGTGGGGTCGGCCGGAGTCGTGGCCCACACGTCGCCCCGCTCGTCACCCGCCTTGGGCTGGAACTGGTCGTACTTGATGACCTGGCCGTCGCTGGTGATCGTCTCGCCGACGACGGTGCCCTGGGCGTTGCCGCGGCTGACGATCAGCGGGCGGTCGGCGGGCAGCCAGCCCCCGGTGGCGTAGGCGGCGCGGGGCGCGAGGCCGAACGTGCCGTCCGCGGCGATCCTGCCGGCGTAGAGGTACAGCTTCCCGTCGGACTTGTTGCGCGCGAGGATGTCCTTGACTCCGTCGCCGTTCTGGTCCCCGATGCCGAGAATCGTGTAGTTCTTCCAGCTGGTGCCACCGGTGAACGCGGGGCTCCGGAAGTCGAAGGGCTCGGTCTGGTCGGCGCTGCCGTCGGACAGGGTCCGGCCGGAGTAGACGCGCAGGCGGGCAGCGGAGCAGGCGTCGTCCACGCATTCGACGACGGCCAGATCGTTGCCCTTCCGGAAACCGTCGCCGGTGCGCTGGTCCAGATCGCCGGGGGCGATGATCTGCTGGAGCCGCCCCCAGCCCGTGGAACCGAGACCGGGGGGCGGGGCCAGCTCCCGCCGAGTGGCGTACGAGGGATCGCCCAGCCCGTTGCCGGGGTAAAGGTAGAGCTTCTTGTCGCTCAGGCGGGCGATGACGTCCTCGTAGCCGTCGGGTGCGGCCGTGGGGCCGGTGAAGCCGGCGAAGTCACCGCCGTGCGCGATCAGCGCACCCTGCCAGCCGGACTCCGCGACGACGCGCGGCCGCACCCGGCCGGCTCCGTTGCCGGCGTAGAAACGCAAGCCGCCGTCCGCCTCGGGGCCGAGCAGGTCGACGAAGCCGTCCCCGTTGAGGTCGCCGAGGAGGTCCGTGACCGTCCGGTTCAGCGGGGTCTGCCCGGCCGGGTAGACGAAGGATGCCGGGGAGGTCTTCAGCACCGTGGCGTCGACGCCACCGCCGGTCGGCGAGTGGTTGCCGGCCTTGTCGAAGGCGAGGGCGTACAGGATGCTCTGGGGCCGGCCCGTGGGGCTGACCTCGACGACGGCTTCCGTCGCGCCCTGGGCGAGAGGAATCCAGTGGTCCGCGGCACACGGGGTACTGGATACGGAGATGAGACGGTCCATGGACCAGCAGAACCCGGCGAGGTCGGTGGCCGTGTTCTTGAACTTGAGGCGCACCTTGGTGCGCGCCTGCTGAGTGGTGAGGGCGCCGCCGTCCTCCTTGGTGACAGTGACGGGGTTCGTGGGCGCCTTCGCGTCGACGTTGAAGGCGCATGCGGCGGTGTAGGCGCTGTAGGCGCCCTCCTGATCCTTTGCCCGGACCTTCCACTTGTAGCTGCCGGTGGGAAGGTTCCGGGCGAGGACCTTTGCCGTCGCCGTGCCGCCGCTGGGCACGGTGGTGACGTCGGAAACCGGTACGGCCGCCCCCGCCGCGGTGGTGACGACGAACTGCGGGGTGACGGTCCCACCGTCGTTGTCGCGCAGGCCCGCGGTCAGTGCCAGGCCGCTGTTGCCCATCAACCCGTTGCAGGGGACGGGCTTGTTGCCTTCGGCGGAAGGCGCCCAGTTCCCTTCGAAGGCTCCGGCGCCGGTGACTTCGGGCTTGGTCGGGGTCACCGCGTACGCGCCCGGTGCGGAGAGCAGATCGGCCGCCGTGAGCGGGAGGATGAGCCCGAGGACGGCGGTGAGCGCGCGGGGCGCTCGCGCACCGGCTCTTCGGCGAATCATGGGAATCGTGAGTCCTTCTGGGGATGTCCAGGTCGTGGATCACCGCAGCGTAGGGCACGCGGTTCGCATGAGCACAACAAAATCGGCGGGGCTACTTCGGCTCGGTCGCGAGCTGGATCAGGTTGCCGCAGGTGTCGTCGAGGACGGCGGTGGTGACGGGGCCCGTCTCCAGCGGCTCCTGGGTGAAGCGCACGCCGAGGGCGCGCAGGCGCTCGTACTCCGCCGTGACGTCGTCGACGGCGAACTGGGCGAGCGGGATGCCGTCCTCGACGAGGGCGTCGCGGTAGGTCCTGGCGGCGGGGTGGCCGGCGGGCTCCAGGAGGAGTTCGGCGGCCCCGGGCTCCTCGGGGGAGACCACGGTCAGCCACCGGGCCCCTCCGCCCAGCGGGACGTCGTGCTTCTTCACGAACCCGAGGATCTCGGTGTAGAAGTGCAGGGCTTTGGCCTGGTCGTCGACGAAGACGCTGGTCATGTGGATCTTCACGGGGTGCTCTCTTCCGGTCCGGACGGTTCGGGCACGCACCGTCTCGCGCGGCCGTCTGGAGCGCCAGTGCGCGGACGGCGTCTGCGCCCTCGCCGAGGCCCATCCGGTGACGCCGACCGCTAGGGCTTGATGTTCTGGTTCAGGTGGAAGAGGTTGCCCGGGTCATAGGTTCGCTTGACCGCGACCAAACGGTCGTAATTGCCCTTGTAGTTGGCGCGGATGCGGTCCTGGTCGTCGTCCGCCATGAAGTTGACGTAGCCGCCCTCCTCCGAGTGCGGGGCGGTGGCCGCGTAGTAGTCGCGGACCCAGGCGGTGTTGGCCTCGTTGTCGGCGGGGTCCGGCCACATGCCGGCGATGACGGTGGCGAAGGAGGCGTCCCGGTAGGCGAAGGCCGTGTCCTCCGGGGCGACCCGGTGGCAGGCGCCGTTGATCGGGTAGATGTGGACCGTCGAGTTCACGGCGGGCACGCGGGGGCCGTGCACCAGGTGCGCCTCGATGGCCTCGTCGCTCAGCTCCGTCACGAAGTTGGCCTTCCAGTAGTGCTGGAGACCGGGCGGCACCAGCGCGTCGAAGGCGCTGTTGAGTGCGGGATACGGCATGACCCCGACGTGCTCCGCGACCACCGGCGCGAAGTCGTGGAAGGCCTGGAGGGCGCGCTCGCCCTCCTCGACCGGGCCCGCCCAGCACGACACGATCAGAATGAAGGGGTCGCCGTGCCGGTCCTGCGGGATGAACGGCAGCGGCGGGGCGATCTGGAAGGCCGGGAACCCGCCGAGTTGCTCCGGCGCGTCGGCGATGAAGTCCCGGTAGCCGCGCAGCACGTCGCCGGCGCTGTCCAGCTCGTAGAGGATCGGCCCGCCGTAGATGTCCTTCACGGGGCTCAGCCGGAATTCGAGGGAGGTCACCGCGCCGAAGTTGCCGCCTCCGCCGCGCAGCGCCCAGAAGAGGTCCTCGTGCTCCTGCTCGCTCGCGACGACGAGTTGTCCGTCCGCCGTCACCACATCGGCGGAGATCAGGTTGTCGCAGCTCAGGCCCAGTCCGCGGTCGAGGTAGCCGATGCCGCCGCCCAGGGTGAGCCCGGCGACGCCGGTGGTGGAGATGATCCCGCCGGTCGTCGCCAGACCGAAGGCGTGGGTGGCCGCGTTGAAGTCGCCCCAGGTCGCGCCGCCCTCGGCGCGCGCCGTCCGCCGTACGGGGTCCACGCGCACGCCGCGCATCGTGGACAGGTCGGCGACCACCCCGTCGTCGCAGGTGCCGAAGCCGGGCACGCTGTGCCCGCCGCCCCGGACGGCCAGGTCGAGCCCGTTCTCCCGGGCGAAGTCGACGGCCGCCATGACGTCGCCCGCGTTGGCGCAGCGCACGACGACGGCCGGCCGCCTGTCGATCATGGCGTTGTAGACCGTGCGGGCTTCGTCGTAGGCCTCGTCCCCCGGCGTGACGACGGCGCCGCGCACCCGTTGACTCAGCTGGTCCACAGAGAGGTTGCCCATGGCCATCGCTCCTCGCGCCCCGGTCGGCACGGCGTGACCTCCGGCGAGCCCCGGGACTGTCTGCCAATGAATAGGCCGCCCCCGTTTCACGCTACGCCGAATGAGTGAAGCGGCAATCCGGAGCCGGCTGAGGTGTGCATCGCCACCCCTTGAGGCGCAATTCGGGGGCGATGCTGCGCGTGGCACGGCAGCGAGCGGTGGTCTACGATCCGGCGGCCTGGATCGTCCGGACAGCCCGTCCGTGACCACGGCCGAAAGCGGCCGGGCATGACAGCCGGGCATGACAAAGGCCGTCCTCCCGCGAACGAGAGAACGGCCTCCGACCTGCGTTTCCGCATGGTCGGGACGACAGGATTTGAACCTGCGACCCCTTGACCCCCAGTCAAGTGCGCTACCAAGCTGCGCCACGTCCCGATACGCGTTGACCTGGGGTTTCCCCTGTTTGAACGCGCAGGAGAACGATACCGCACTTCCGGAGGTGGTCGCGCGCACCTTTCGGCTCCGAGCGGTGCGGGCGAGGACCGGCGGGGCGGTGGTTGACCTCAAGCGCGCTTGAGGTTGCAGGATCGGTCCATGACACGGACAGCGACCGCGGACACCCGGTTCCGCCACGAAGACCTGGGGGCCCTCATGGCCCTCATGACCGGTGCCGAGAAGCACGGCCCCGCCGCCACCTCCACGCTCGACGCGCTGTGGGTGCTCTACGACCGGATCCTGCGGGTCGGACCCGGCAGCGCCGGGGATCCGGGGCGGGACCGGTTCCTGCTGTCGAAGGGGCACGGACCGATGGCCTATTACGCGGTCCTCGCCGCCAAGGGGTTCTTCCCGGTCGACTGGCTCACCGGGTTCGGCGCGTACGACTCGCCCCTCGGGCACCACCCGGACCGCACCCTGATCCCCGGTGTGGAGATCGGCAGCGGTTCCCTCGGGCACGGGCTGCCGCTCGCGGTCGGGAGCGCGCTCGGGCTGCGGGCCCAGGGGCTCACCGATCCGGCCGTGTGGGTGCTGATCGGGGACGCCGAGCTGGACGAGGGAAGCAACCACGAGGCGCTCGCGTACGCCGGTGCGGCGGGGCTGGAGCGGTTGCACACCATCGTGATCGACAACGACTCCGCGACCCACGGCTGGCAGGGCGGCATCGCCTCCCGCTTCGAGGCCGCCGGCTGGTCGGCGGTCACCGTGGACGGCCGGGACCACGCGGCGCTGCACACGGCGTACACCACACCTCACCCGGGCCGGCCGCACGCCGTGATCGCCCGGGTCGAGAAGAAGCACTGAAGAAGCCCGAAGCAGCACCGAAGTAGCACCGAAGTAGCACGGACGAAGCAGTAGCGATCTCCGAGGGGGAGACATGGACACCATGCGCGAGCGGTTCATTTCGGTCACATCGCGGGCACTCGACGAGGATCCCCGGCTGGCCGTCGTCCTGGCCGAGATCACCATGGACGGCTTCCGGACCGCCCAGGAGCGTCATCCGGACCGCGTGATCAACGTGGGCATCCGCGAGCAGCTGCTGGTCGGCGTGGGCGGCGGCCTGGCCCTCACGGGGCTGCGCCCGGTGGTGCACACCTTCGCCAGTTTCCTCGTGGAGCGGCCCTTCGAGCAGGTCAAGCTCGACTTCGGGCACCAGGGCACGGGCGGTGTCCTCGTCAGCGCGAGCGCGAGCTACGACTGGCCCGCCGGCGGGTTCACCCACATGGCGCCGGGGGACGTGGCCCTGCTGGACACCCTGGACGGCTGGACCGTCCACGTCCCGGGCCACCCGGACGAGGCCGAGGCGCTCCTGCGCCACGCCTACGCCGCCGGGGACGACAAGGTCTACGTCCGGCTCTCCGCGCAGTCGAACACGGCGGCCCGTCCCGTCGCCGGCCTGCGCTTCCAGACCGTACGGGAGGGTCGTGCGGGCGTCGTCGTCGCCGTCGGGCCCCTGCTCGACAACGTCCTCGCCGCGACCGAGGGCATGGACATGAGCGTGCTGTACGCGCCGACCGTACGGCCCTTCGACGACGCGGCACTGCGCGCCGCCATCGCGCGCGGCCCGGCCGACGTGGTGCTGGTCGAGCCGTACCTCGCGGGGACCTCCACGGCTGCCGCGAGCCGGGCACTCGAAGCGGTCCCGCACCGGGTGCTCGGCCTCGGGGTGGGCCGGGCCGAGCTGCGCCGCTACGGCACGATGGAGGAGCACACGGCGGCCCACGGACTCGACCCGGCCGCGCTGCGCGCGCGGATCGCCGCCTTCACTCCGCGGTGAGCGGCCCCTTCGGCCCTGAGCGCTCCAGCTCCGGATGGGCGGCCGCCAGGCGTTTGGGGGCCGCCTGGCGCCAGGAGTCGGTCAGGATCGAGCGCAGCTCCGCGGTGTCCTCCACCTCCGCCAGCCGGACCCGGAGCCAGTCGTAGTTGTCGTCGTGGCCGGGCCGTACGAAGAACTTCTCCGGCTCCGCGGCGATCAGTTCCGCACGGTCCTCCCGGGGACACTTCACCCCGATCGAGGTGTCGTCGTCGCCGAGCGCGGCGAAGATCTTCCCGCTCTTCCCGCTCTTCCCGTCCGCTCCGCCCACTCTGAAGGTGGGCATGCCCCAGGCGAGTTTCTCGCTGCTGTCAGGGAGCGACAGCGCGATCTCCCGGACGTCCTCAACCGTCGTGGCCATCCCCCGACTCCTCTCCGACACAGATACAGACACGGACACGGACACGGACGCGAACACGGGCCCGGGCACGCACACGGACACGGACACGGACACGGGCACGGGTGGTGCCTCGTCTCCGACCGTAGACCCGGGCACCGACATTCACCCCCGGGCCGTGCGGTCCTCCCGCTCGTGCAGCAGCTCCACCAGCTCCGCCGCCAGCGCCTTCACCGCCGCGAGCCCCGTCAGCCCCCACCGCCTCGGCACCACGTCCACCGCGCACACCGTCCCCAGGACGATCCCGCGCCGGTCGGTCAGGGGCGCGCCCGCGTAGGACCGTACGCCGCTCTCGTCCACGACGGCGTTGCCCGCGAAGCGCGCGAAGTCCCGTACGTCCTCCAGCACCAGCGCGCGCCGCCGTACCACCACGTGCGGGCAGTACCCGTGGTCCCGGGGGAGCGCCCGCGCCGGATAGCCGCTCGCGGGAGCGTCGGCCGCGTGGTGCAGGCCGGCGAAGAACTGCCGTTCCTCGCTGATGAAGTTGATGCCCGCGTACGGCGCCGCCAGCTCGTCCGCGACCCGCCGCGCGAACGCGTCCAGCTCACCGTCCGTCCGCTCCCCCAGCCCCAGTTCGCGCAGGCGCAGCACGCGCGCGGGTGCCTCCCGGTCCACTGGTGTGAGCAGCAGGTGTCCGGTCGATTCGTAGTACGTCATGGTGTCTCCCCCACATCACGTCACTCCGCGCGCCGCGCGGACCTCATGGACATCTCGTACTCCGGGTACGTCGCGCGCGTGGGCTGCGACGTGTCGAGCAGGTGGTGGACCAGGGCTGCCAGCACCCCCGTTCCGGAGCTCTGCAGGCGGGCGTCGCAGCGCACCACGGGCACCTCCGCGCCGATCCCCATGGCGTCCCGCACCTCGTCGGGGGTGTAGCGGTGCCCGCCGTCGAACTCGTTGACGGCGACGATGAAGCCGACCCCCCGCCGCTCGAAGAAGTCCACGGCGGGGAAGCAGTCGTCGAGGCGGCGGGTGTCTGCGAGCACCACCGCCCCGAGCGCGCCCGCGCACAGCTCCTCCCACAGGAACCAGAAGCGCTGCTGGCCGGGGGTGCCGAAGAGGTACAGCACGTTCCCTTCGTCCAGCGTGATCCGGCCGAAGTCCAGCGCCACGGTCGTGGTCGTCTTCGCCTCGACCCCGTAGAGCGGGTCGGCGGCCTCGCCCGGCCCGCTCAGCAGCTCCTCCGTGCTCAGCGGCTCGATCTCGCTCACCGCGCCCACGAAGGTGGTCTTGCCCGCCCCGAACCCGCCCGCGACCAGGATCTTCAAGGTCGCCGAGGCTCCGCGGGCGGCCGGGTCAGAGCCGTTTGCGCAGGCCATCGAGCACCGCCCGGAGCAGGGACTGGTCGTCGTCGGCGAAGGAGGCGCCGACCGGGAAGCAGGGCGCCCGCACGGTCACGGCCCCTTGTTCCATCAGGTCGCCGAGGACGACCTTGACCACCACCGCCGGCAGCCGCAGGTGTCCGGCCACCTCGGCGACGGTGACCGCGGCCGAACCGGCGCACAGCCGGAGCGCGAGGACGTGCTCGGCGCCGAGGGGGGCGCGCGGGCGCACCCCGGTCGCCGTCACCAGCGACAGCAGGTCGAGGGCGACGGACGCTCGCGTCCGCCCGCCGCTCGCGGTGTACGGCCGGATGACCCGGCCCGCCGAATCGTCCAGCCACGGCGCGTCGCGCGGTCCCCCCGGTGCCGTCGCCCCCCTGGCGCGGGCCCTCATCGCTCCGCGTCGGCGACGGGCCGCCTCGGCGGGGCGGCCAGGTACGGGCGGACGCTCTTGACCAGCATGGCCATCTCGTAGCCGAGCACGCCCGCGTCGGCCTCCCGGTCGGCCAGTACGGCCAGACAGGTGCCCGATCCGGCCGCCGAGACGAAGACGAGGGCGGTGTCGAGTTCGACCACCACCTGCCGGACCTCGGCGCCCTCCGCGAACCGCGACCCGGCGCTGCGTCCCAGGGCGTACAGCCCGGAGGCGAGGGCCGCCAGGTGGTCGGCGCTGTCGGCGTCGAGTCCGTGCAGGCAGGTGACGAGCCCGTCGGCGGTCAGCAGGACCGCGCTGCGCGTGTACGGAACCCGCTGGACCAGTCCGCTGAGCAGCCAGTCGAGGTCCGAGAGCCGGGTGGTCGTCGTACTGATCGTGGTGGCCGTGCTGATCGTGGTGGCCGTGCTGATCGTGGTCGCCGCTTCGCCGCCCATGGGGGTGCGCTCCTTAGCTGTCGGGTGAGGGGCCGGGGTCACGTCTGGTGCTCCGACTGGGCGAGGCCGAAGCCCCGTTGGAAGGCGGCCATCAGGCCGGGGTCGTGTAGGGGCCGCTCCGCACCCTCGCCGCCGCCCGGCCGGGGTGCGGGGGCCTCCCGCAGCTGGGGCACGAGGTGCTCCTGGGCCCGCCGGCGGGGCAGCGGGGGCCGCTCGCCGCCGTCCCTGGCGGCGGGTACGGCGGAGAGCGGCGGGGCGGGGGGCGCCGGCACGGTCCTCACCGGCGCCGGGACGGCGGGCGCGATCGGGGCGCCGGAGGGCTCCGGCCCGGGCCGTACCCGTACGGGCTCCAGGCGTGCGGCTCCCACCCCCTCGCCGGTCCCCCAGGCGGTGGCCCGGGAGCCGCCCAGGGCGTCGGCCGCGCTCGGCGCCTCGGCCCCCAACAGCTCCTGGGGCAGGACCAGTACGGCGAGCACGCCGCCGTAGATGTTCGACTTGAGCTCGACGGCGATCCCGTGCCTGCGGGCCAGCGCGGAGACGACGAACAGACCGATCCGCCCGTCGGCCAGCAGGTGCCGGACGCTGATCTGGTCGGGGTCGCCGAGCAGGGCGTTCATCCGGTGCGCTTCCTCGGGCGGCATGCCGAGGCCCCGGTCCTCCACCTCGACCGCGATCCCGGCCGTCACCCGCTCCGCGCGCACCACCACGTCGGTGTCGGGCGCGGAGAACACGGTGGCGTTCTCGACGAGTTCGGCGAGCAGGTGCACGACGTCGGCCACGGCGTGGCCGCGTACCGAACCGCCCGCGGGGGGCACCACTTTGACCCGGGTGTACTGCTCGACCTCCGCGACCGAGGAGCGCAGTACCTCGCTCAGGTCGACGGGCCGGGTCCACTGGCGGCGCGAAGCCGCTCCGCCGAGCACCGCGAGGTTCTCCGCGTGGCGCCGGATCCGGGTGGCGAGGTGGTCGACGTGGAAGAGCTCCTTGAGCAGGTCCGGGTCCTCGACCGTGTCCTCCAGGTCGTCCAGCAACGAGATCTCGCGGTGCACGAGGGACTGGAGGCGGCGGGCGAGGTTGACGAAGACCTCGACCTTGCGGTCGCTGTCGGAGGGCGCGACGGGGCCGCCGAGGCGAACCAGGGTCGCGTGGGCCTGTTCGCGGGCGCCCCGCAGTTCCTGGGCCAGCAGCCAGAACTCGTCGACACCGGCCGTCTCGGGGCCGAACGACGGCGCGGCCGGCCCGCCGCGCACCGGGCGCGCGGGCAGTTCGCCCCGCTCCAGCCGGTCGGCGGTGGTGTGCAGCTCCTGGCGGCCGCGGACGCTGGAGCGGCGCAGTGCCTCGCAGCGGTCGCGGACGGTCTTGGCCGTGCGCTGGGCCCCGAGCAGGGCGGCCGAGAGCGCGCCCGCGAAGAGCAGCGCGCAGCCGCTGAGCACCGGCCACAGCCGGGGGTCGCGGGCGCCCGCGCCGCCGCCGAGCTGGAGCGCGAAGATCACCGCGGCGGCGCCGCTGAGCCCGGCGGCCAGCGTGGGCAGCAGGGCGGCGCGGATCAGCTGGGGCCGTATCTGCCGACCGGGACCGGTGACGGCGTGTCTCGACGGGGAGTGGCGGGCGGCGCGGAGTCCGGACATCGGCGTCCTCGGTAGGTGGGGCCCGGCCCCCGGGCTTCCCGGGATCCGGTGTTGATCACCGGATACCCACGCTAGACCGCATGCTCGGCCCCAGGACGGCCAGTTGGGGAACTTCGCCCGGGTGCTTCCCGCTCCCGATGGAGCGCTCGTACGACAGCCCGAATGCGCCGGGAGCGCGCACTCCCCGGCGCCCCGCGGGCACGCGCCGCCTCCCGGAGCCCCCGCCCGCACCTCGCCCCCCTCCCGCCCCACCGACTGCGCTCGGCTACCGAGGAGTCACATACTCCACTTCGGCATATGCGGTCCCATTTCGAGAATCCCCTAGGTAGATGCAGCCATAAAGGGCTGCTAGAGTCCGCATGCGCTGCTCATGACAGAGCGGCGAAAGGGCCGAGTCCGTACCCCTGGCCTGCCCCTGAGCGGCGTACATCCGCGAGGCAGGCAGCCGTTGTGATGCCGTGACAGCTCCGCACCCACGACGACTCCCGTGCCGCAAGGCTCAGCCGATCGCCCAGCGCCATTCACCCATCACCCATCACCCAGCACCCAGCACCCAGCAACCCATCGAATGGGGAGATCCACATGACCGCAGGACTTCTGCGCCGCTTCGCTGCGGGCAGGACGCTGCTCCTGGGCGCCGTACTGACCCTGGCCGTGCCGGGAACCGCCTACGCCAACACCGTGAGCGTGACCGTGAAGACCCCCGGAGCCACCAGCGGGCCCGGCTCCGCCAACTCCGAGATATCGACGCACGCGGACTGTTCCGGCGGCCTGATCTCCGGCGGCGGCATCAGCCAGGCCATCGGCACCGGCGCTGGTGTGAACGGCAACCATGTCAACGGCACCTCGCCCAGCTCCGACGGCACCACCGAATACACCGGCTCCACCGGTGTGGTTGGCACCGACGTGACGCACTGGCTCGGCATCGGCGGTACCGGGGGCCAGGTCAACGCCTCCTTCTCCAGCACCCCGTACGCGATGTGCTTCACCAGCAACCTGATCAACCACACCCAGGTCGTCATGAACAAGGCCAACACCCCCACTACCGGGGCGACGGTGGGACGCGTCACCGCGACCTGCCCGGCCAACACCCGCCTGCTCGGCGGCGGCGCCCGCACCACCCCGGGCAACACAGGCAGCTACAAGGTGATCGCGAGCTTCCCCACCTTCAACAACTCCGGCCACAGCTACGGCGCGAAGGCCGCGGCGGACGGAGAGACCAACCACGACTCCTGGACGGCCGTCGGCTGGGCCGGCAGCTCCAACAGCGCCAACTACACCTACGCCTACGCGATCTGCAGCGGAAGCGGCATCAACGTCAGCGGCGCCACGGTGAAGGTCCGATTCAGCGAGGTCAGCGGCCCGACCTCCGGCAGCACCGGACAGACGGCCACCGTGGGCTGCGCCGGCGGTGACGGGAAGCTGGTCAGCGGGGGCGCCGCCATCAGCGGAGGCAGCGTGACGACCACCGACTTCACCGGCCCGGGGGCGGGCGGCGACCACCTCAACGGAAGCTTCCCCAGCACCTCCGGCGGCAGCCCGGTCGGCGACGGGACCACCACGGCGGCCTACTGGACGGCCGCCGCCCACACCGGCGGACAGTCCTCGCCCGGCACCTACACCGACGTCTGGGCGCTGTGCGCCGACGACGGCGTCTGAGACAGCGATTGCGGACGACCGGCCACGCACAAGGAAGCAAGAGAGAGAAGACCGATGATCACGAAACTCCGGCGGGGCTCCGCCACCGGCAAGGCCCTGATCCTGGCCGCCCTGCTGACCGTGGCGGTGCCGGGAGCCGCGTACGCCAAGACCGCCGATGTCACCGTCATCACTCCCGGGGCCACCATGGGCCCCGCGACCCCCTTCACCGGGGTCTCCTCGCACGCGGACTGCCCCAACGGCCTGGTCTCGGGCGGCGGCGCCGACCAGACCATCGGGAACGACGGGAGTTCCAACGGCAACCACGTGATGGGCATGGTGCCCAGTGCCGACGGCGCCAACGAGTACACCGATACGCCGGGGATCGTCGGCAGGGACGCCACGCACTGGATGGCGTTCGGCGGGAGCGGCAGCCACAGCAGTGCCGCCTTCTCCACCACCCCCTACGCGATCTGCCTCCAGAGCAACCTGATCCGGCACACCCAGGTGGTCATGAACAAGGCCCCCGGGCCCTCCACCGCGCTGACGCACCGTCTCGTGACGGCGACCTGCCCGGCCGGCACGGTCCTGATCGGCGGCGGCGCCCGCACCACCCCGGCCAGCGTCGGCAGCCTCAAGCCGATCGCCAGCTTCCCCACCTTCAACGACGCCGAGCACCACTTCGGCTCGATCGCCGCCGGTGACGGCGAGAGCGACCCCAACTCCTGGACTGCGGTCGGGGGGATCGGCGGCGGACGCGGCCAGGACAACATGACCTACGCCTACGCGATCTGCAGCGCGGACGACATCAACCTCAAGCACGTCTCCACGACGGTCCGCTTCACCGAGGTCAGCGGCCCGAACACGGCCTCCACGGGACAGACCGCCACAGCCGGCTGCTCCCGCGAGGACGGACAGCTGGTCAGCGGGGGCGCCGCCATCAGCGGAGGCAACGTGACCACGACCGACTTCAGCAAGGCGACTTCGGGCGGCCCGCACCTCAACGGCAGCTTCCCCAGCACCTCTGGCGGCAGCCCGGTCGGCGACGGGAGCTCCAACCCGTCGCACTGGACGGCAGCCACCCGCAGTGGCGGTTCGCCCTCCCCGGGCAGCTACTCCGACGTCTGGGCGCTGTGCCTGGACG
Source organism: Streptomyces sp. NPDC099050 (assembly GCF_044759865.1). Lineage (NCBI taxonomy): Bacteria > Bacillati > Actinomycetota > Actinomycetes > Kitasatosporales > Streptomycetaceae > Streptomyces > Streptomyces sp. NPDC099050. Next base: position 107,632 of record NZ_JBIWAE010000016.1, read on the forward strand.
TGCAGCACGGGCACCGGCGGTAGCTTCCCTCCGGGCGGCACCGCGACACCCGCAGCACCACCGCGACACCGCAGCACACCGGAGCGGGCCCTCCCGCATCAGGAGGGCCCGCTCCGGCTCCGTTCCAAGCCGAGGGGTCTACGACCCCACCGCCTCCGGCTCCTCACGGGTCACGGCTGTCGGCCTCCCGACCACGGCGGGCCGGGCCGCCGTGACCGGCGGGGGCGAACCCGCGGCCACGAAGGGCCGCCACCACGGCGCGCTCGGCGCGTCCGCCGCACCCGGCTCGAACGGCTGCCCCGGCACCGGCAGGGCGATCGCCGCCCCGACACCCTCGGCGGCGGTCACCGTGCCCTCGCCCGGCTCGTCCCACGGATGCGGGGCCAGGTTGAAGGTGCCCCAGTGGATCGGCAGCATCGTGCCGCGCGCGGCCCCGCCCTGGAGGTCGAGGTGGGCGCGCACGCCCTCCTCGGGCGTCATGTGGATGTCGGTCCAGAACTCCGAGTACGCCCCGATCTGGATCATCGTCGCGTCGAAGGGGCCGTGCGCCGCGCCGATCTCCTTGAAGCCGGAGAAGTAGCCGGTGTCCCCGCTGTGGTAGATCCGGTGCTCGTCGCCCGCGACGACCCAGGACGCCCACAGGGTGAACTGCTGGTTGCGCAGGCCGCGCCCGCAGAAGTGCTGGGCCGGGGTGGCGGTGAGCGAGAGTCCGGCGACCTTGGCGCTCTCGTTCCAGTCGAGCTCGCGCAGCCGGTCGGCCGGGACGCCCCAGCGCTCCAGGTGCGCGCCGACGCCGAGCGGGACGGCGAATACCGTGTCCGTGCCGGCCAGGGCCTTGATGGTCGGCAGGTCGAGGTGGTCGTAATGGTCGTGCGAGATCACCACCACGTCCACCTCGCCCAGCGAGGCCAGCGGTACGGGGACCGGGTGCAGGCGCTTGGGCCCGGCGAAGGGGAAGGGGGAGCACCGCTCGCCCCAGACCGGGTCGAAGAGGACCCGGCGCCCGTCGATCTCCGCGAGCACGCTCGAATGGCCCATCCACGTCAGCCGCAGGCCGCTCGCCGGGGGCTTCGAGAGCTCCGCGAGGGTGGTCGGGTAGACCGGGATGGGAGCCCCGGGGCTACGCCGGAGCCGCTGCTCCTTGTGGAAGTAGATCTTGGCGAACTCGGCCATGGATCCGGAGGGTCTGGTCCTGGTACCGGCCGGGTTCTGGAAGATTCCGTCGGCGAAGTTCGGCGAACGCCGGATCCGCTCCAGCCGGGCACCGGACGGGTCCGCGCCGAAGGCTTCGGGCCGCAGTGCGCGCAGCCGTGGACGCAAGGGACGGGAGCCGGTCAAGGCGCCTCCAGTGTGGGGGGTGCGGGCAGGGCGTTCTCATGATTACCACCATCCCAACGCGCGACACCCCCCAAGGATTCCGCCGCGCGCCCGCGAACGCGCCCCGCCCCCTGCCCGCCGGGCCCCGCGCGACCTCCCGTTCCTCGCCTACAGCGGCAGCAGGTCCGGCCGCTTCGGCTCCACGTGGTCGCCTGAGGACTCCCCGCGCAGCCGCCGGCCGATCCACGGCACGAGGTGCTCACGGGCCCAGTGGATGTTGTCGCGGGTGGTGTCCACCGAGCCGCGCGGCCGCATCGGCGGCCAGGGCTGGTCCGGATCGGCCGGCGTGTCGAGGCCGAGCACCTGGGCGGCGCGCAGGGCGACCCTGGTGTGCCCCTCGGGCGAGAGGTGCAGCCGGTCGCCGTCCCAGGCCCGCCGGTCCTGTATGGATTTCAGCGACCAGAGGTCGAGTACGGGGCACTCGTACCGGTCGGCGATCGACCGGACGTGCGCGCTGAACGTCGCGATCTTGCCCCGCATGTGCTTGAGGACCGGGACGTCGCGCGTGTCGAAGCCGGTGGTGATCACGACCAGGCCGACGGATCCGGTGAGGTCGCGCACGGCCGCCTCGTACCGCTCGGCCACGTCGTCCGGATCGCTGCCGGGCCGGATGATGTCGTTGCCGCCCGCGCAGAAGGTCACCAGGTCCGGTGCGAGCTGCTTGGCCCGGGGGACCTGCTCGGCCACGATCTGGTCCAGCAGCCGGCCCCGTACGGCCAGGTTCGCGTACCGGAACGCGCCGGAACCGGCCTGCGCCCCGGATTCGCCCGCCCCGCCGGGGCCGCCGGGGCCGCCGAAGTCGTCGGATGCCCCGGAGTGCTCGTACCGCTCCGCGCACCGATCGGCCAGGAGGACGGCCAGCCGGTCCGCCCAGCCGAGGAAGGTGACCCCCGGTCCCGGGTCCCCCACGCCCTCGGTGAAGCTGTCCCCGAGCGCCGCGTACGAGCCAATGGTCTTGGTCTTGAATGTCGTCGTCGCTGCCACGGGAGCCCATACTTCACCGCGGATCATGACCTACGCGACCGTAGCCAGGGCCTTACGGACCGTGATCTTCACCACCCCGCGCCATAATGGAGGGAACGGCGGGTGGAAGGGGACGTCCCGTGCCATCGGCTCTGCCGGGGGGCGAGGAGACCCACGGCCCGTTCTGGTCCGAGCCGGGGGCGCTGCTGGAGCACGTGCCCGTGGCCGTCTTCGGTGTCGATGACGGCGACCTCGTCTGCTACTGGGGGCCCGGTGCGCGGGACCTCTTCGGGTACGACTCCGCCGCAGTCCTGTCCGAGCCCGGCGCCGTTCTCTTCGCCGACGGGTCCCGGAGCGGCTCCGGTTCCTGCGCCCGGCTCACGGAGCGGGGCCGGACCCTGGGGTACTGGAGGGGCCGGCTGACGGCGCGGCATCGTGACGCCACGGTCTTCGCATGCGGTTTCCGGGCCTTTTCCGTGCGGGGAGCCGGAGGACGTTCGGTGGTGATGGTCCTGGCGAGCCGCAGCGACGAGCTCGACCGGGTCAAGACCAACCTCGCCTTCCTCGACGCCCTCTTCGAGACCTGCCCCATCGGCCTGCTCATGCTCGACCCGGACCTGCGGTACGTCCACCTCAACCAGGCGCTCGCCGACATGGACGGCCTCCCGGTCGAGGCGCACCTCGGGCGGCCCATCGACGAGTTCATGCTCGTGTCCGACGGCGGCGAGTACCGGAGCATGCTCCGGGCCGTCGCCCTGGGCGGGCCGCCGGTCGTGGGGGCGCTGGTGGGCACGCGCCCGCGCGGGCATCCGGACAGTGACCAGGTACGGTCGGTGAGCTTCTTCCCCCTGACCCAGGCGGTCGGCTCGCGCCCCGGAGTGGGCGGGCTGATGGTGGACGTGACCGACCGGGAACAGGCCATCCTGGAAGCCACCGCCGGCCGTCGGAGGCTGACCCTGCTCGCCGGGGCCTCCACGCGCATCGGGACCACCCTCGATCTGAACCTCACGGCCCAGGAGCTGGTCGACGCGTCGATGCCGGACTTCTGCGACGGCGCGGTGGTCGAACTCGTGCAGTGGACGGACGAGGCAGCGGATTTTGACCCGGGGCGACCGCTCGTCACCCGCCGGATCGCATCGGGGACGATCCTGCCCCCTCCGGCCACCGAGCTCGTGAGCGGGGTGGAGACGGTGCGGTATCCGCCCGGCTCCGTCATCCACGACATGCTGCGGACCGGCCGCGCCATCTCCGCCGTGGTGAACGAGGAGTTCCTGGCCCGGACCGTCCTCATCGAGTCACGTGCGCGGCTCCTGGCCGAGAGCGGATTGGCCTGTGTGCTCATCGCCCCGCTCATCGCCAGGGGCACCGTCCAGGGAATCGCCATGTTCGGCCGGTCCGCCCACCGGCCGGCCTTCACCAGGGACGACGTCAGCCTGGCCGGTGAGCTCGCCTCACGTGCCGCGATCTGTCTGGACAACGCCCGTCTCTACGGCCGCGTCCAGGACATCTCGCTCACCCTGCAACGGGCTTTGCTGCCCAGCGTGCTGGCGACCAGCCCGTACGCGGACGTGGCCCACCGGTACGTACCCGGCAGCCGCATCACCGAGGTCGGCGGCGACTGGTACGACGTGATCAACCTGCCCGACGGCCGGGTCGTCCTCGTGGTGGGCGACGTGATGGGGCACGGGGTGTCGGCCGCCGCGGCCATGGGCCGCCTCCGCATCACCACCAAGGCCCTGGCCAGGCACGACAGCGAGCCCTCCGACCTGCTCGCGGAGCTCGACGCGTGCGCCCAGGAGGCGGGCATCGAGCTGGCGACGTGCCTGTACATCGCCTACGACCCGAAGAGCGGCCGCGCCCGCGTCGCCAGCGCCGGCCATCCCCCGCCCCTGCTGCTCAGGCCGGACGGCACGGTCGAGACCATCGACGACGTGCTGGGAGTCCCTCTCGGCGTCGGCGGGTTCCCCTTCCGGACGACCGAGATCGAACTCCCCGGGAGCACGACCCTCGCGCTGTACACCGACGGCCTCATCGAGGCGCGCGGCCGGGACATCGACACCGGCCTGGAAGCGTTGCGGGTCGAACTGCGGGGAGCCCCGGGGCCGCTGGAAGCGATGGCGGACCACATCCTCGCGAGCCTGCTGCCCACCCCGCCGACCGACGACACCGTCCTCGTCCTCGCCCGCGTCCACCGCGCTCCGTAGACCGCGTGTGAGACCGCGTGTGCGCGATGGGGGCGATGGGGGCGATGGGGGCGATGAGGGGGTCACGGGTGTCCGGGAGGCCGTAACAGGTTCCGGAAGGCAGGCTGGTCCCATGGGGTCACATCCTCGCCCGCCTCCCGGCCGAACGGGGGGTCACGGAGCGCTCCTGTTCGCACTGGCCCAGTGCGCGCCCTTCGCGATCGCGCTGGGCGTGCTGGGCATCGAGCTCTCGCCCGCACACGACCTGGTCACCGGCCCCGTCCTCACCACGACGCCGGCACTGGCCGCCCTGACGATGGGCCCGGTGGGCACGCTGTCCGCGGCAGCCCTCGCCGCGGCCGTGAACGCCACCTCCGCGACGTACAACCAGTCCTGGGGAACCCAGACCCAGCTCATCATCGGCAACTTCCTGGGCATCGTCGTCGTGTCCGTGGCCGGCGTCACCCTGAGTAACGCGGTACGTGCGCGCAGGCAGAGCGAACTCGACCAGGTCCGCCGGATCGCGGTGGCGGCTCAGGAGGTCGTCCTGCGGCCCGTTCCCGAATTCCTGGGCCCGGTGCGGGCGGCCAGCATGTGCCTCGCGGCCGGGACGGGAGCACAGGTGGGCGGGGATCTGTACGAGGCCGTACAGACGCGCTACGGCGTCCGGCTGATCGTGGGGGACGTGCGGGGGAAAGGGCTGTCCGCCATACGCGCGGTCGCGGTGGCCCTGGGCGCGTTCCGGGAGGCCGTGCACTACGAGCACGAACTGCAGGAGGTCATGAACCATTGCGCGGCCGCGCTGCGGCGGGAGGCGACCGTCCCGGGCACCTACTCCCAGGCGGAACTCCCCGAAGTCCTCCTGGAGGGATTCACCACCGCGCTCATCGCCGAGGTGCCCGACGAACCGGTGGTGCACCTGGTCAGCCGCGGCCATCCGCCTCCACTGGTGCTGCGCCAGGGCAAGGTTCAGGCCCTGATGCCCGCCTCCCCCATGCCGCCGCTCGGTCTCGAAGACCTCGTCAGCGGCCCTCCCGCCCCACCTGAGAGCCATCCGTTCCTTCCCGGTGACCGGCTGCTGCTCTACACCGACGGCGTGATCGAAGCCCGCAACCGTGCCGACGAGTTCTTCCCCCTGCCGCAGGCCATGGAGCGGATACCCGCGGGCACCTCCCCCCAGCAGTTCCTGGACGAACTGCACCAGGCGTTGATCCGCCACACCGAGGGCCTCTTGACGGACGACGTGGCGATGATCCTCATCGACCGGCTCCCGCGCAGCGCCCTCGGCTGATCCACCACCGCATGAGCTGAGCCCACGAGCACAGTCCGCGCCGAATCGGCGAACCCCCGACCCCATGCATCACTCTGCGTCGCATCGGCAGTCGCCCGGGCTCTCCGGCGGGCAGCCCGCATTACGCGGCAAGCAGTGCCCGGCCGGCGACCCCGGGATCTGAGTCTTCATCAGAATGCTTGCCAGATTGACTACTTCAGTGTCCGGGCATCGCCCATAGGTGGCCCCGGCCGGCCCGCAGCCCAAGGGGAAGTGATCGAGTCAGGCGACGGCGCGGCGGGAGCGGGCCACGACCAGCGCACCGAGGCCCACGCCGATCAGCGCGAGCACCACGGCCACGACGGACCCACCACGCCCGGAGCCGCTGCCGACACCCCCGTCTGCCCCGGCCAGAGCAACCACACCAACGATCAACCCGACCAGCCCCAGCGCCAGACCCACGATGGCCCTGACCCGTACGTTGGCCGCACCGCCCCGACTGGCGGCCCGCAGGGACAGTGCACCGAGGACCACGCTGATCAGGGCGAACACCAGGGCCACAGCGGAGGGACCTCGCCCGGATCCGCCGTCGCCTTCGGCGAGCAAGACGTTCGCGGACGCCGGTGCGGCAAGCCAGAACCCCGCGAACACGGCGGCTGCGGTGGCGGGAAGCAAGTGACGGACGGACATGGGGACCCCTTCAACCTTCATGACTGGAACAGGGGAAAGCGTAAGTACCTGCGTATTCACTGGTCGTCATGCCGTGGTAGCCGTTGTGCCTACCTTCGGGGCGGTACACCTTCGAGGTGACGCCTGCTGTTGCAGCAGTCGTCTACTGCAACCGCAGCATTCGCTCGCAGATCTCCGAGCCTCCGCAGCGGCAATCTGAGTGCCAATGGCCGCTGGCGGCCGTTCTGTCCGCAGTTACCGGCCGCCTGCCGAAGGAACCAGATCAAACGCCCGTCTCAGCAGCCCGGAGCATCCGGGAAATCCCCGGCCGGTCGAACCCACTTCGGCAACTCGGTTCGCCGAGGCGGAAGCACCCGGCGCGTTCAAGTTTTGATGATTGACCCATCCGACTGCCGCGGGCTATCGTCCAAGCGGCCTACGCCGATCCAAACCAATTGACAATAAAATCGGGGGACTTCATGAACACGCAGGAAAACTCACCGGGGATCAGATCGGGCCGGGCCGTAGACATCGCCCTATGGACGTGCCAGGCACTCTTGGTGCTGGTCTTTCTGGCTGCCGGCTCCGCAAAGCTCCTCGGCGCCGAGGCCATGGTCGAAGCCTTTGACGACATCGGAGCCGGCCAGTGGCTCAGGTACTTCACCGGCGTCGCCGAGGTTGCAGGCGCCCTCGGCCTGCTCGCGCCGCGCCTTGTGGGACTCGCCGCGCTAGGACTGGCCGGCTTGATGATCGGAGCGGTGATCACGAACATCATCACCGACGCGTTCTCCGTCCTGGCAGTGATTCTGCTCCTGCTCAGCGCCACGGTTGCGTGGGGGCGCCGGGAACGCACCAGGACCCTGCTCCGTCCTGCCACCGTCGGCTAGGGTGATCGCCTCCCTGGCGAGGGCTTCGTTCTCGGCCGGGACAACCTTGATCGCCATGTTCCCTCACCCGTCGAGGGACAACAGCAGGTTGCCGGCGGCGCCATGGGGCGCTGCCGGCAACCTGAGTCGGTCCCGCAGTAGATCAGCCGCCGTTCAGCTTCCGCTGAACGAACTCGTAGCTCAGGTCACCGATCTGCGGTGCGTACTGGTGCGTGGCCGCGATCGCGGCCGGGAAGTTCTCGCCGCCCCAGACCCGGCTCTCGCCGCAGTCCTTCGCGAAGTCGGTCCAGTTGCTCCACTGCAGGTTCATGTCGTTGGCGGGGGTGACCCCCGGCTCGACCAGCGAGGAACCCTTGGCCACCGGCACGTTGATGTGGGCCGCGTCGGTGCCGGTGAAACGTCGGACCTGCTGAGCGAAGGCGAGGCAGAGCGAGGACGAAACGGAGGGGTACTCGGCGGAGTCTGCTGAATTCCCGTTCAGGTATCCCTTCCACTCCTTTCCGCTGATGTCGCCGACCGTGCCCTTTCCGACCCCGCCCCATGCGGTGACGTTCTTGTCCCCGTACAGGTAACGGACCGCGCTCACCGGCCGGACGGAGTCGAACTTCCGCTTGAAGTGCCACGTGGCAATGGTGACGTCGACGAAGGCGACGTCGGAAGAGGTGATGTACTGCACCATCTTCTCGATGTCGTACTTGCCTGCGGTGACCACAGGAGTTCCAGCGGTGGTGCCGAACGTCACGACCTTGTCGTTGAAGAGCTCGGCCGCCATCTTCTTTCGGTCGTCCAGCTGCGCCGACGCCTTCAGGACCTCGTCGGCCTGAGCCTTGTAGGCCTTGCGGTTGTGGTGATTGCTGCTGGTCGGCGGCGACACCGCGAACCGGTCGGGGCTTTCATACGTGAACGGCTTCACCCGGCCGTAATAAGGGGTCGCGAACTGCTGAGCCTTGTAGACGTTGTTCGACGAGGTGACGTTCGGCTGCCAGCGGGACGGGTTGCGGAGCCAGTCCACGGTGTTGGCCGGCTGATATCCGGTGTAGTCGCTATAGGGCTGCCGGTTGTACTTGCGGCCACCCTCATCGCCGTCCCGGTTGGAACCGTCGCCCTTCCTCGCCGCAATCGCATTCTTTGCGGCGAGAATTCCGATTCCGCTCGGAGTGGTCGGGTCTTCCGCGGTGTTGTTGGGATCGAGGCCCGCCGACTCCATCATTTCGAGCCAGCGCGACTTGTACTGCGGAAGGAATGTGTTGAGCGAGGTGAAGGCGGAGTAGATGACCGCAATGTTCTTGTTGCGTGTCGTGTGTTCCGCTGCCGGCCGTCGGCCGAGGTCCGAGAAGATGCCCTTGGCCGTCGGGTGGTACGGGGCTATGGCATCGAACCACGGCATCTCGATCAGTATCGCGTGGTCCACCGTCAGCGTCACCGCACGGCCCGAGCTCTGGTCGCGCGACACCCGCTGGAACTTCGGATAGACGACTCCGATCAGGGCGTTCCCCTGATCGAGGTCGAAGGTTGCGGTTGCCGCCTGCGGCGCCTGCGGAGCCGCGGGCGCCGCGCTGGCCAGCGATCCCACCAGTGCCAACGAAGCGGCGATCGCCACCATGTATCCCGGGCGCGGACTCTGCAGCCGCCTCAAATTCGTCACCGAAAATTCTCCTTTGGATCGAACTTCGAGTCTTGAAGCGATCGTCTACGGGAGGGAATCGGGATGTCTATTACTAGCGCCGCCATGCCCTGCCAATCGCCATGAGATTCAAAATGAGGCTAGTCGAGGCACTTCCTCCAGTCCACTGCTCGATCGAGTAGTTTCCACTACTCGACATGAAGCCTTGGGGGCGTTGCTCGCAGCGAAACCCCGGGCCATGATGGTGCGGATGCAGCCAGGAATGCATACGGCCTTCCGGGGACGGAATTCTCCCACCTATCGAAAGGCGCGTATTTCGATGCGGCATGATCAAGAGCCCCCGGAATCGGAAGATCCCGAACACGCCCGGCTCGTGGCCGCGGCGCAGGACCTTCCCCCGCTCCTCATGCCATGGGGCACCGCACAGGTCATCGAGGGCCTGCATCGGACGCCATCGGCGAAGCCCCGGGGTGACCGGCTCCGGACCGGGCTGCGGCGGCTGCTCCGGAGGATCTTCCCGTCGCGGTGAAGGCCATCCGGCAGCGTCCGCACGCCGGCCGGGGGCGCCGGCGCCTCAGGAACCGTTCGGGGCCGTTCCCTTCGACCATGCCTCGATGAGGTCGGTGGCCTGTTCGGCGTTGAGGCGCGGATCGCACAGCGAGGTGTAGCGACGCCGCAGATGTTCCTCGCTCTCCACGGAACCGCCGATGCATTCCGTCACGTCGTCCGCCGCGACCTCCAGGTGGAGGCCGCCGGCATGCTGCCGGTTCTCCTCGAGGACGGTGCGGAATCGCACCGCCTCCGTGATCACGTCGGCGAGATGGCGTGTCTTCAGTCCGGACGGTGTGGCCACCGTGTTGCCGTGCATCGGGTCGCACAGCCAGATCACCGGATGCCCCGCATTCGCCACACTGCGCACGAGGGGCGGCAGTGCCTCCTGGATCCGGTCCCGGCCCATCCGCGGTATCAGGATGAGGCGGCCGGGCTCACGCCGCGGATCGAGCGCCTCGCAGACCCTCAGCACATCGTCAGGACTCGCGGTCGGTCCGATCTTGCACCCCACCGGGTTGGCCACGGAGGAGAGCATGGCGACATGCGCGTGGCCCGGTGCGCGGGTCCGTTCTCCCATCCACGGCAAGTGCGTGGAGGACAAGTACAGTTCGTCCGTCTCCGGGTCCCCGCGGATCAAGCGGGACTCGTAGTCGATGACCAGGGCCTCATGGCTCGACCACACTTCCTCCCCTGCCGGCGCACGTCCGCCGTCCCGGCCGCGCGTCCGCATCACCCGGTGCACTTCGGCGGCGGCCTCGTAGGCCATCACCATGCGCCGCGGATTGTGCTGCCGGGTCAGCACCGTGGGAATCGCCGAGTTGATCAAATGTCCCCGGAAGGAGGGGATGGTCTGTCCGCCGTGGCGTTCGGTCTCCTGTGACCGGGGTTTGGCGAACTGTCCGCCCATGCGGCCGACCCGGACGACACTCTGCCCGGTAAGTGCACCGAGCCGGTCTCCCAGCCTGTCGATGAGCCGCAGCTTCTGCGTCACGTGCCCAGGCGTGCACTCGTAGAAGCTCTCGGCGCAGTCGCCCAGTTGCAGCAGGAGGGCGTCGGACGGCTCCAATCGCGACAGCGCCCCTCGCAGTCGCCGCACCTCGGCGCCCGTGACCAGGGGCGGAGCCGAGGCCAACTCATCGCACGCTTCGGCATAGGCGGCGTGATCGCGCCAGTCCGGTTGCTGGTCCGCCGGCATGTCCTCCCACGGGCCGAGTGGGGCGAGGTCTGCCGTAGCGCTGGATCGCTCCATCAGCACGCAGCGCCTCGTACCCGCTGGACCACGGCAGCCGGGTCGAAGGGGACCTCGTTCCCCCGCCAGGCCACGTGATGGTCGGGCCTGAGCAGGACGAGGTCGCGTTCCCATGTCCGGCGGGCGGTCGCGTCGGTCACCACCTGGTGGCTGACCGGCAGACCTTGAGCCGCCGCCGCTTCCAGGAGCGCGTCGGCCCTGCCGTCCCCGGCGAAGTCGATGAGGGTGAAGGACGGGCCGAACAGCTCGTAGATCGCTTTGCCGTCCTCCAGGAGGAGACTGGGCGGACGCCCTCCGGGCCAGGTCGTCGGCGTGTACTCGGCCGGGCTGTACGGGGGTTCGGCGGCGTCCTCGTGGCAGATGACGGGCGAGCCGTTGTACCGGTAGCCCAGTTCGATTCCCCGGTACTCGTTCTCGCCGCGCTCGGCTTCGAGGAAGGCTGCGACGGCCTCGAGCGGGGCGCCCCCTCGGAGGAGTTCCCCCGCCTTGAGGTGCACGCCGAGGTGCCGGTGCGACGTGTGGACGTTGCGCAGACCCACCGGGTAGCGCTCGGTCTCATAGCTGTCGAGCAGGCCTGGGCCGCCGAAGCCCTTGATGAGGGCCGCGAGCTTCCAGGCCGCGTCGACCGCGTCGCCGATCCCGGTGTTCATTCCGTACGCGCCCGTCGGGAACATGCGGTGGGCGGAGTCCCCCGCGAGCAGGACCCGTCCGTCGCGGTACCGGTCGGCGATCATGAAGCCGGGGCGCCAACGGGAGGTCAGGAGGACCTTGTCGATCTTCAGGTCCGTCTGCATCGTTTCGAGCAGGAAGGCCTCCGGATCGGCCGGCGGCGTATCGAACTCGGCGGGGTCCATGCCGTTGACGTGCACGGTCCAGGTGTCCACCTCGTCCTGGGCGATGATGATGTAGCGGAAGGCGAAGTAGTGCCAGAACCGCCCGTGCCGGTGCAGGGTGTCCAGGTCGCGGCTCTTGAAGTGCACCATGAAGGCGCCCGGCAGTCCGGGTACGTCGAAGCTCTCCTCCCCGATGCCCAGGGCAAGGCGGACCTGGCTCGAGGCACCGTCGCAACCGATCACGTACCGGGATCGGAGTCGGACCTCCTCACCGGTCATCTCATCGACCAGCAGGCTGGCCACCGCCTCGTCGTCCTGGGTGAGCGAGTCGAACCGCAGCCCGCAGCGCAGCTCGATGAGGGGCTCGCGCAGGCAGTGGGCACGCAGGACCGGCTCCAGCTCGATCTGGGAGATCCGCTGGCCGGGCTGGCCCGGTTCGGTGCCGTCGTTGATCTCGGTGATGCGTAGCCACTGCTCGGACACCGAGGGAAGGTTCCACGAGGTGATCGGCTCACCGGCAAGGCCGGTCGACCAGATCACGTCGGCCTCGTGCTCGGGGCCGACTCCGGCGGACCGGACATCGTCCGCTATGCCGAGTCGCCGGAAGAACTCCATGCTGCGGGAGCTGACGTAGTCCAGCTTGGGATGACTGGACGTCTCGAACTCGCGGTCGACGAGAACACTGGGCACGCCTTGGCGGGCGAGTTCCAGGGCGGCGACCATGCCGACTGGGCCCGCGCCCACGATCAGAACCGGTACCGGATCCACGTTTGCCCCTCCAAAGGGGTGTGGGGCGGCTCGACCGCCCCACACCGTTCGCGGTTGTTCAGCGTGCTTCGCTGGGGACCGGGGTCTGCCGGTCGAGCTGGTCCGCGCCGTCGGCCGGCGCTTCCTTCCGAGCCGGAATGACGGCCCCCGTGAGGGCACGGACCTGCATCTCGGCGAAGGCCGCGTCGTTGCGCTCGCTGCTGGTGATCGTGCCGATGTAGCCGAGCAGGAAGGCGACGGGTATGGAGACCAGTCCGGGCTCGAAGTCGACGAACTTGAAGTCGGCGTCGGCGAAGATGGCCGCCTCGTCACCCGACACTCCGTTGGAGAACACGACCAGGAACATGGTCACGGCGATCCCGCCGTAGACCGCCCACTTGAGTCCCGCGGTGTTGAAGCGCCGCCAGTACAGCGAGTAGACGACCGCCGGCAGGACCGCGGCGCCGCCGAGGTCGATGGCCGTCGGGATGAAGACGTGGGTGAGCACCGGCAGCATCGCGACACCGGCGACCACGGAGACGATCCCGATGATCGCGACGTTGCGCCGGATGGCCTTCAACTCGGCTTCGGGTCCCAGCTTTCGGCCGCGCACCACGCTGATGTCCTTGCTGATGGACGTCACCACGTTGATCAGCAGGGCCGCCAGGACCGCGGCGACCACCAGCAAGGAGATCGCACCGAGTGCGCCGACCATGGCCGGCCCGCCCAGTTCGTCCGCGAGCTTCGGCAGGGTGGTGTCACGGTGGGCCGCGATCACGCCGATTTCCTTGCCGCCGAGGATCGCGACGGCGCCGAGGCCGAGAAGGGACATGCAGGCGTAGAAGCCGACGACGAGCATCGATGCCCAGCCGACCGACTTGCGCGCGTCCCGTCCGCTGCGCACCGCGTAGTTGCGCATGAAGAGGAACGGGATGCCGGCGGTGCCGACGACGATGGAGAAGACCTTCGACAGGTGGACCCACGGGTCCGCCTCCGGCGGAGCGGAACGCGTGGAGCCCTCTCCGAACAGGCGGCCGGGGCCCAGCAGGTCGTAACCGCGCTTGTCCGGCTTCGCGTTGGCCTGGGCGTCCTCCAGCAGGCTGAAGACGTTCAGGTTGTACTTGGCCAGTGCGAACACGGTCAGCACTGCCACGAGTCCCATGACCAGAACGGCCTTGACCATCAGCATCCGGGTGACGCCGAGCATCCCGCCCATGAACACGTACAGCACGATGATCAGGCCGACGACGATGGTCACGGCGGCCACTGCCGGCAGGGACTCGAGGCCGAACAGCCGGTAGATGACGAAGGCGAGCGCGGCCATGGTGACGATCAGGAACATGACGTAGGTCAGCAGAACGACCACGGCCGACGCGGTCCGTGCCGTGCGCTCGTCGGCGCGCAGGGCGAACAGGTCACCCAGCGTGTGCCCGCCCACGTTGCGCAGCGGCCCGGCGTATATCAGCAGCGATACCACCATGGACATGGTGAAGGCCGTCAACAGGAGTACGGCGTCGAAGCCGTTCAGCGCGATGTGCCCGGTGATGATGACCATGGTCGAGTACATGATCGGCGCCGTGGCGAACGCGAGGGTGTTCTGCGGGACGCTGATCCGCCGGCCCGCGATGAGGAAGTCCGAGGAGGTGCGTGCGCTGCCGCGCGCCTTCCTCACGATGACGAAGAGCAGGATGCCGATGGCGACGGCGATGGGGATGGCGACGGCCGGCGCCGCCCAGGTGTTGTCCACCGGGGGCGGCGGGTCCGCGAGGAATACGGCGATCCGGGACGACGGATCAGCAAGAACGTCGGTCATCGGAGGTCTCCTTCCAGGTCGGCCCGGATCTGCTCACTGAGGGGATCCAGCTGGGTGCGCGCAAATCGCAGGTACACGCCCGAGAGCGTCACCACGAGAGCGAACGACAGGAGGACGAACAGCAGGCCCACGTTCATGGGGCCGGCGATCCCCTGCCGGAAGAAGTCCGGCGCGAACGCGGCCAGCACGATGACGAGGAACCACCACCCGAGGAAGATGACGCTCGCCCAGAGCGTGAAGCCGTTCGATCGTCGTTTTAGGGCCTGGAACGGAGCACTGTCGTATACAGCGACATAGCGGTCACCGTCCACTGGCGAGTCCATCGTGTCCATGACACTCCCCTGTTGAGGACGTCGCACAGGACGACGTCGCGATGTGGTGGTTAGTACGGCAGTCTCGGCCATCCCTCCCGCCGGGGCATGGCCCATTCACGGGAACTCCGGCGTGCCGTGGAGAGATGGCGTGATGACCCGGCCGAACCGCGCGAACGTGTGATGTCCTGCGGCGGCGGCGGGGCCGATGGTGTCCGAATGACGCCAGTACCGGAGACAGACGCATGGACGTACGACGACTTCACGAGCGGTGAACTCGATCCCGCTCGCTGGACCGTCATGGCAGTACAAGGGGTCGACGGGCAGCGGCACCTCTACCAGGACCGCAACGCGCTCGTGCGAACCGGTGACGGGCGACTGGAGTTGACCGTCGACCCGTTCACCCGCTTCCACGACACGGACCCGCGGCAGAACAACGCCAAGCAGATGTACCAGTCCGTGCGGCGCTTCCCCGTGCCGGCGACGGGGCAGCTGACGTTCGAGGTCGACATGGGGGTACGGACCCTTGGCCAGATCCCCTACGACCCGGTCGACGCCTTCGGCACGGTGAACCTGTTCGACCTGGACACCGGCGTCGTGCTCAACACCGCCGCGACCAACGACACCGTGTACGCGGTCGTCGAGCGACTGGTGCTACCGGGCGTGACCGCGCCGCACGACCACTACATGCACAGGGTCATCCTGGACGTGCCGACGGAGCCGGGGCGTGAGCACCACTACGCCATCACCTACCGGGCTGAGACGCAGGAGGCCCAGTGGTACGTCGACGGCCGGCTCACGTACTGGGCGCGGCTTCCGGTACCGGTGGCCGCCTTCAGCGCGGGCATGGCCCTGTTCTCGGCCCGGGATCTCTCCCGCTACACCCGCGCGGAGCGGGAGCACGGACAGGGCGCGGCCGGCTGGTGGGGGCCTTGGCGGGTCAGGACGAGCGCCGGCTGAGCACGGCTCAGATGAGCACGTCTCCGCCGTCGATGTTGAGGTTGACACCGTTGACCGAGCGGTTCCGGAGCAGGAACGTGATCGCCTCGGTGCAGTCCTGCATCGTCACCGGCCGCTTGCTCAGCGCACGCGTTTCGGCAGCCTCCCGCGCGCCCGGCTTGTCGCTCCAGAACGGCGTGTCGGCCACGATGCTCGGGTGCAGCGCGTTGACCCGGACCGGCGAGAGTTCCACTGCCAGCGTTCTGATCAGCGCGCCGATGCCGCCGTTGGCGGTCGTCACGGTCGTCGAGCCGGGGTAGGGCCGGTGACTGGCAAGACCGCCGAGCAGTACGGCCGCGCTGTCGTCCGTCAGCTTCGGGGCGAGAGCGTGCAGGACCGCGGTGTAGCCGATGAGCTTCACCGTCAGGAGGCGCGCCGCATCGGCCGGGCGGTACTCGCGCACCGTGTTGAAGTCCCGGTCGAGCGCCGAGAGCACCAGCCAGTCGACTCGTTCCACGTCGGCCAGGGCGGCCGCGATCCCTTCCGTGTCGACCAGGTCCAGCGCGATTGCGCGGGTCCGCCCGCCGATCTCGTCGGCTATGGCCTTGGTCCGGTCCTCCGTGCGGCCGGTGATGACCACGTCGTGCCCTTGCTCGGCGCACGACTGGGCGAAGTGCCGCCCGATTCCCGACGTTCCACCGATGACGACTACCTGGGTGCGGTCGGACATTGAGGCATTCCTTTCTCTTCGCTCCGTGCGGCGGACCGCGGAGCGAATCACGTGAACAGGGGATGGTTTCGCGTGGGTGACGCGGCCGGCTACTGCTGCAGGTCGGACAGCACGTCATGCGTGGACAGCGGCACCGCGCAGCGGTCCGCGGCGTAGCGCAGGGCCATGAGATGGTCGTCGAGCGACAGGTCGGCCAGTGCGTCCGCCACCAGGAACGGTTGGATGTCGCGGCTGAACGCGTCGCTGGCGGTCATGAGGCAGCCCATGTGCGCGTAGACGCCGCAGACGATGAGCTGGTCCCTTCCCAGTCGCCGCAGGCGTTCCTCCAGATCGCTCCGGTAGAACGCGCTGTAGCGCCACTTGGTCAGCACCGCGTCGTCAGGCTCCGGGGCGACATCGTCGGCGATGCCGCGGTCGGCCTCCTCGACGCCCATGCCAGGACCCCACAGGTCGTGCAGCAGCCCGCGGTCCCGGCGGCTCATGCCACCCGGCTGAGCCGTGTACATCACGGGCACTCCGGCCTTGCGCGCCGTGGCGAGCAGGCTCGAGACGTTGGAGACCAGTTCGGTCATAGGAGACTGACCGGCCGGGAACGGGCGCAGGAAGTACCGCTGCATGTCGTGCACCAGCACGACGGCCCGGTCCGGGTGCGGGCGCCAGGGCACCGCGGCGTTCGGCAGATCGCCGTCGCCGGGCATCCGGTACGGCGCGATCGGGGACATGGCCATGATTCACCTTCTGTTTCGTCCGATGGCCTCACGCATGCAGCGCTGCGCCGCCGTCCAC
The DNA here is from genome assembly GCF_044759865.1 of Streptomyces sp. NPDC099050. NCBI lineage: Bacteria > Bacillati > Actinomycetota > Actinomycetes > Kitasatosporales > Streptomycetaceae > Streptomyces > Streptomyces sp. NPDC099050. The sequence goes on from NZ_JBIWAE010000016.1 coordinate 124,565, forward strand.
GTACAAGTCCTGCATCGTGATGTGACCCGCTTGGTCGGACACGAGGTACGCGACCGCCTCGGCCACGTCCTGCGGCCGGGCCAGCTTCCCCAGCGGAATGCCGACGCGGTACGCGGCCGGCGAGCCCTCGATCACTCCTCTCGCCTCGGTGTCCTCACCGAGCATCGAGCGGAGCATGGGTGTGTCGGTCGATCCCGGCGAGACGACGTTGCACCGGATGCCGTGGTCGGAGAGCTCCAGCCCCAGGCATCGGGTGAACTGGGCGGCCGCGGCCTTCGAAGCGGCGTACGCGGCCATCTCCGTGCGCGGCACGCCCGCGGCGTTGGACGCCACCGTCACGATCGCACCACGGCGGCGGCGGAGCATCCGCTGGGCCACGGCGCGGGACACATGGAACACGCCCCCCGCATTGACGGAGAAGGTCTCCTGCCACTGCTGGTCCGACAGGTCGACCACCCTGCCGGTGTGCAGGACGCCGGCCGAGTTGACGAGGATCCCGATGGGTCCCAGCTCGTCCTCGATGTCCCGTACGAGGGCCTCCACCGCGTCGCTGTGGCACACGTCGACGAGATAGCCGTGGGCCGACCCGCCCCCGGCCCGGAGTTTCTCCACAACGGTTCCGAGCGCCTCGACGTTGCGGTCCACAACGGCGACGTGCGCTCCCGCGCCGGCCAAAGTGGACGCCACGGCGGCTCCGATGCCCTGGGCGGCACCGGTGACCAGTGCGACCGTCGAGTCGATTCCGGTCAGTTCCATCAAGCGCTCCTGCTGCTCGTGACGGCTTGCTCGGCGTCGTACCCGAACAGCCACTCGTGCCTGTCGAGACCCGACGCGGTCTGCGCGGCAGAGTCGCGGTGACGCTGCGCTCCTCCGTCCTCCAAGTGGAAGGTCTTGGCGTTGTCGCGGGACTGCTGCTGGATGCGGGTGGTGCGGGGAAGGCGGATGCGCTCGTAGCGGCGCAATGCCGCGGTCAGCCGGTCGGGGCCCGCGACGGCCAGGCAGGCCGCGAGCACGACCGCGTCTTCGATCGCCTGGTTCGCGCCCTGCGCCTGGAAGGGCAGCATCGGATGCGCGGCGTCACCGATCACGGTCACGCGTCCTGCGCTGAGCCGGTCCATGCTCTCGCGGTCGTGAAGCGCCCATCGGCTGACGGTCTGCGCCGCCCCGATGAGGTGCGTGACGTCCGGGTGCCAGCCCGCGTACGCGGCTGCGAGCTCGGTGACCTCGCCCCGCGCCGCCCAGGACTCCTCCCGCCAGTCCGTGGCGGGGAGGGTGGCGCCGAAACTGACCTGGCGGCCGGCCGACACCGGATAGCAGACGACGTGCTGGTCCGGTCCGAACCACAACCGCACGCGTGGCTCGGTGAGCAGATGGGGCACCCGTTCCGCCGGAACCAGGCCCCGGTAGATGGTCTGCCCCGAGTACCGCGGCCGGTCGGCCACGATCTGCTCGCGCGCGACGGAGTGGATGCCGTCGGCTCCTACGATCAGGTCCGCCTCGACCGTCGTACCGTCGGACAGGTGCAGCAGCGCCTCGTCCGATTGCTGCGTCACGCCGACGCAACGGGCACCGAGGTGCACCCGGTCGGACGGGACGAGCGAGAGCAGAGCGCCGTGCAGGTCAGCACGGTGCACGGTGTAGTAGGGAGCCCCGAACCGCCGTTGGCACGAGTCCCCCAGCGAAGTCCGTTGCAGCAGCGTGCCGCTGTCCCAACGGCGCATCTCGATCGCCTGCGGGGTGACCGCGAGGTCGCGCAGCCGATCGCGCAGGCCCAGCCGGCGCAGCAGCCGCGTGGCGTTGGGGGCCAGTTGGATTCCTGCCCCCACCTCCGCCAGGCGCTCCGTCTGCTCGTAGAGGTGGCAGTCGATCCCGGCCCGGCGAAGGGCTGCGGCGAGGGCGAGGCCGGCGATTCCGGCCCCGGCCACGACGACCCTCATGTGCGGCATATCGAACCCATCAGTAGTAGAGGAGCGCTTTGCCCCAGTCCTCGTCGGGACCGAACAGGCTGCGGGGCTTGACCACGTCGGGCATGCTGGTCAGCGCGTCGTGCGGGATCAGGGTCCCGGGGGCCAGTCCGACGACCTCGGTTTCGACGCCGAACTCGGCCCGCACCAAGGCGGCCAACTCCGCTGCGGCGGCCGCCCGGTGCTCCTCGGGCACCTCGATCTCGATGCGCAGGACCGTCGGTTCCGCCCTAGCGCGCCAGAACAGCACCTCGTACGAGTCCGGGAGGGTGAACACGAGTTCCTCCAGCCCGTACTGGGTGATGCTCCGGGAGCCCACCCGGTAGCCGAAGGCCGCTCTGCCGAGCACCTTGACGGTGGGCAGGTTCCAGCCGCACGCGCAGTCGTCGTAGGAGACCGACACGTCGTCCTCGAGGTTGTAGCGCAGCAGGGGCATCGCCTCGCGGAACAGCGGCGTCACCACGAGCCGGCCCTCGCCGTCCGCCCGGACGGTGCCGGTTCGCGGGTCGTACACCTCGAACAGCGCCCGGTCGGCCCACAGGTGCAGACGGCCGTTCGGGCACTCCCCGGCGAGGCTGCCGGTCTCCGTGGAGCCGTACTCCTCGATCACCGGCACCCCCCACAGCCGGCTGATCCGGCTCCGTCGCGCGGGGGTGAGGGGCTCGCCTCCGACGAACAGCGCGCGCAGTGCCGGGAAGTCAGTGCCGGGCCGGTGGCCGGCAGCGGTCGCCGCGGCGGCCCAGATGAGGCATTCGGTCGGCACCGACCAGGTCAGCGTGACGTCGAGGTCGTGCATGACCCGTTCCACACGGGCGTACGGCATGGCCAGCGACCGGTTGTCGCCGGGGACCACGGTGGCCCCGTGCAGCCGGGCGGCGGCGTGAGCGAGATGGCCCGTCAGCAGCAGTGCGTACGGTGTGCGCACCAGGAAGACGTCCTCGGCGGACATGCCGATCCACTTGCGGGCGAAGCGCTCCGCCAGGTCGACCCAGTCCTCCGCCGTGTAGTAGGAGGGCGTGGGATTGCCCGCGGTCCCGCTCGACTCGTGGTAAGTGGCCAGCCGGGCCTTGGGGACGGCGAGCATCCCGAAGGGATAGTTGTCCCGCAGGTCCTGCTTCGTGGTGAGCGGCAGGGCGGCCAGGTCGGCGATGGTCGTCGGCAGGGCCGCCGCGTCCAGTCGCTCGCGGTAGAACGGCGAGCGGGCCGCCCAGGCGACGGTCTGCTGCAGTTGTTTCTCCTGAAGGAGAAGCAACTCCTCCGGCCCGCTCCACTCGCCCAGCTGCGGCAGGTTCGAGCTTGGTTGATTCACCACTTTTCCTCTCCCAGTAATCGGATCGCGTTGCCCCAGGCCACCTGACGCCACTGATCGGCGGGTATGCGCAGCGCCTGGAACTTGGCCAGCTCCACGGACGGGTGCTGGAGCGGGTACTCGGATCCGAACAGCACCCGTCCCGCGCCGAGGCGGTTCAGTGCCGCCTCGGCCACGCAGGTGTAACCGCCGGAGGTCTCCAGCAGGATGTTGAGGTCGTCCTGGATCAGGGTGAGCGCGTAGAAGTCGATGTTGCCGATGCCGCTGTGCCCGAGAACGAAGTTCACCTGCGGGAAGCGGCGGGCGAGATCGACGAGGTCGGCCACGCCCGCACCACGGCGGTCCAGGCACACGACGTACACCGGGTGGCCGAACTCTGCCGCGACTGACATGAGTTCGGCGATTCGGGGATCCGACAGGCCGACGCCGTGCACCGCCGGCGAGATCTCCAGGCCGCGGAACTCCCCCGCCCTGTCCCGGTACAGCGTGGGCGGACGGTGCGGATTGGCGAAGTAGAACGGCACCAAGCGCCCGCCGGATCCCGAACAGGCTTCCAGCACCGCGTCGTTGTCGGCGTCGGTCTCGACGTACCCACCCTGAATGAGCTGGCGGGACAGGCGGTCCAGGTCGATCGTGCCGCCCGCGCACACCACCGCCCGTTCCAGCCCGCAGTCGTCGAGGGTCGACAGGAGCCGCTCACGGGCCCCCGGGCGGGGGGCCAGACGTACGTGGAAATCCAGGACGGGCGGTGCGGTCGACGCGGCCGCCGCCCGTTCCCCGGTGGGGGCGTCGCTCACTTCTCGATGCAGAACTCGTCGATCGGGTAGCCGACGTGGCGCTTCTCGACCGGCAGGTAGCCGAGCACCTTCGTGCCCGGCGTCAGCTCCGTGACGTTCAGCACCGAACCGCCGGGACCGAGGATCCGCACGTGCCAGTCGTCCTGAACGATGAGGTTGACCGTCACCCCCGAGGGCGAGACCGCGTCGATCGCGAGCAGCGGCCGCGTCTCGATCTTGACCCGGCCCACGGTGACGACCCGCGACTTCCCCTTGGAGTCGACGGCGAGCACGCGACCGCCGGAAACGAGCTCGCTGAGGTAGTTGGTACGCCCGTTGGCCGACATCGTGTACGAGTGCAGGGCGCCGGCGTTGACCCGGAACGGCCGGGTCGGCATGTACGGGAGGGGGTGGGTCTCGCTGCAGGAGAGGATCATGCCCGTGGAGTGCGAGCCGACGAGGATGCCCTCGTCGAGACCGAAGTTCGTGCAAGTGTCGACGCAGGCCCGCTCGCCCATTCCCGCGCGCCGGATCCCCGTGATCTCGAGCTCCACCAGCGACAGGTCCGCCGCCTTGCTGACCGCGGCAGCCTTCAGCTCCGTGGCGTCGCCCGGGACACGGGGAGCGAGCATCACGCCGTCGGAGCCGTGTTCGAGGACGCCGAAGACGATCTCACCCTCCTCCACATCGGCAACCTGCGTGATGATGCTGCCGTCGGACCCGGCCGCGGCGGCCAGCACGATCTCCAGCGGGATCTTGGTGGGGTCCCGGAAGTACAGCAGGCTCCACTTGTCGAGCCGCGCCGCCCGGCAGGCGTCCTCCAGGCTGTCGGCATCCTTGATCTCCACGTACCGGCCGAACTCCACATCGGGGTACAGCTGCGCCAGCTCGGCGGGCTCTCCGTGACGAGCCGGGTCGACTATGACCAGGTCAACGGCGTCCAGCTTCTCCGGCAGCGGCTGGTTCAGCGGAAACAGCACCTTCTTCACCGTCGGGGGCAGCAGCTCCAGGTCGGCCGGATCGGCCGCCACAATGGCGTCCACCCGCTGGTGGATGGCTTCTTCGACGATGGCTTCCTTGGCTCCGTTGACGTTACGGATGTCCAGCCAGCACAGCTTCACGGGTTTCTCCTCAGCAGAAGGCAAGGGAATTTCACGACAAAAGGGCAAGGCGGTCGTTCACACCGTCCCGATCCGGGACGCGCGGCAGTTCGTGCACCAGCCGTGCGATGGTGGTGGCCATCCAGCCGGGCCGCTCGGCCTGGAAGACGTTGCGTCCCATGGCCACGCCCGCCGCACCGCCCCGCAGTACGTCGGACACGTAGGCCTGGACGGCTCCGGGGTCGGCCGACCGCGCACCGCCGGCGACGATGACCGGGATCGGGCAGGCCCGTACCACGTCCGCCATCTGTTCGGGTGTGCCCGCGTAGTCGGTCTTGACGATGTCCGCGCCGAGGTCAGCGGCCAGCGTCGCCGCGTGCGCCACCAGTTCGGGCGCGTGGGAGTCGCTGATCTGCGGTCCGCGGGCGTACACCATGGCGAGCAGCGGAACGTTCCAGCGGTCGCACTCCTCCGCCACGGCCGCCAGATCGGCGATCTGGCGGGCCTCGTGCCGCGACCCCATGTTGACGTGGACGCTGACCGCGTCGGCGCCCAGCCGCAGTGCCTCCTCGACGTGGGCGACGAGGTACTTCGCGTCCGGATCGGGGGCGTGCCGGGTGCTCGCGTTCAGGTGCAGGATCAGCGACATGTCGCCGAACCAGGTGGGGTCGACGTGGCGGAGACTGCCCTTGTGCAGCACCACGGCGTCGACGCCCGTGCCGGCGAGCTCGCCGACCAGTGAATCCAGGTCGCCCGGCCGCAGCGGTCCGTCGGTGACGGAATGGTCCAGCGGAACGACGAGCAGGCGCCCGTCGCCATGCCGGAACAGGCGTCGCAAGCGGAGACTTCGAGCGAACGAAGCATTGTGTACAACCACTGGGTGTCCTGCCTCTCAAACGGTGGCGGAACGGCCGGAGGTCGCTGACGCGGCGTCCATCGGCATGTCCCGGTCGAGGTGGAATTCACGGTGCAGGGCCTCGACCGCATCGACGGTGCGTTCCTGCGGCACGATCACGGAGAGCCTCATCTGGGATGTGGAGATCCAACTCGTCGGAATCCCCGCCGCGGCCAGTGCCGCCATGAGCCGGGCCGTGTACTCGGGACGGCTGAGCAGGCCCATGCCGACCACCGAGACCTTGCCGACGTTCTCATCGAAGTGCACGCCACCGCCGTAGGAGACGGTCACCGCGTGCAGCGCGGCCCGGACGGAGTCGGTCTGGCTGCGCCGGATCGTGAATCCCATGCGGAACTCGGTTTCGTGTGGACCGGACCTGGCCACCAGGTCCACGACCGCCCCCTGTGCGGCCAGTACCTCGAACACGTCGGGAGCCAGGTCCCGACGGCTGTCCCGGCAGTGCACCAGCACACGCGCGACATCGGTGTCGTGGGTCACTGCCACGACAACCCGTCGCGTCTCCAGCGACCGGTCGTCCTGCCGGTCGGCGACGATGGTTCCGGGCGCCTGCGTCGAGGCGTTCCGAACGCGCACTTCCACTCCTTCCATGGCGGCCAGTTCGATGCAACGGGTGTGCAGGACCTTCGCGCCCGCGAAAGCCATCTCCGCCATCACGCCGGGGTGAACCCACGGCAGGCATCGCGCCGCGGGCAGGATGCGGGGGTCGGCGCTGAAAACGCCGTCCACGTCGGTATGGATCTCGCAGGCCGAAGCACGAAGTCGAGCTGCCAGCGCGACCGCGCTCGTGTCGGAGCCGCCACGCCCCAGCGTGGCGGTGTCCCCGGTCTGGCCGACCCCTTGGAATCCTGTGACCACGGCGACCTTGCCGCCTTCCAGGGCCTCCAGAACGCGTCCCGCCCCGATCCTCGAGATGAGCGCGTCGCCGTGCCGGTCGGTGGTCTCGATCCCGGCCTGATGGCCGGTCAGTGAGATCGCCGGCACCCCCAGCCCGTTCAGGGTGAGGGCCATCAGCGCCGCCGACTCCTGTTCACCGACGGCCAGCAACTGATCCAGTTCCCGCGACGGGGACGTCGTACCGATGTCGGCCGCGAGTCGCAGCAGCTCATCGGTTCTGCCGCCGCGTGCGGAGACGACCACGGCCACGGACGATCCGCTCCGACGCGCCTCCGCGATACGGAGGGCGGCGTGACGAACGCGGTCAAGCGTCTGCAAAGAGGTACCGCCATATTTTTGGACCAGCACATCCACAGTCGTATTCACCGCTCTCGTCGAACTGGCATGCCACGACACTAATCACGGTGAAGCACCCAGCCCACTACCCACCCGAGTAGTGCGACCTTGTTCAGTTGTTCACGCCATACGGGAGAGCCGTTACCTGAAACACGTGATGGCGGCTTCACGTGATGGTGCAACACCTTTTGGACCCTCAATATCGAGAGGGGTAATCTGATCTCACGCAAAGGGGAGCGATATGTATGGGACGGATTCGAGCATGGCCGGCCCCCCGGATGTCCTGGCCGGCCTCGGCGAGGACGGCCGCGCCTTCGCCCTGCTCTACCGGCCCGGCTCAACGCAGAACGCTCGCGTGGAGGTCCTGACCGGTGAGGTCTGCGAGGTGCGCGGCCTCGCCGAACTACCGCTGCCCGACGACACGGCGGGCGGCGCGCAGCACGACCTTCTCGTCGCGGTTCCGTACCGTCAGGTCACCGAACGCGGCTTCGACTGCCTCGATGATCACGCACCCCTGCTCGCCATGCGCATCCACGAGCAGGCCGAGCTCAGCCACAGTCAGGCCGTCGAAGGCCTGCCCGAGCTGAACGTGGGCGTGTCCGAGGCCGGATTCGACATCAGTGACGAGGACTACGCGGCGATCGTCGAGCGGGTGTTGCGTGACGAGATCGGGCAGGGCGCCGGGTCCAACTTCGTCATCCGGCGCTCCTTCGGCGCACGGCTGGACGACTACTCGCTGCGCACGGCGCTCGCCATCTTCCGGCGGCTCCTGACCGGCGAGCTCGGATCGTACTGGACGTTCCTGTTCCACACCGGGGCGGAGACGTTCATCGGTGCGTCGCCGGAACGGCATGTCAGCGTGGCCGATCACACCGTCTCCATGAACCCCATCAGCGGGACCTACCGGCACCCCTCGACCGGCCCGGACATTTCCGGGATCCTTGAGTTCCTGAACGACCCCAAAGAGGCAAACGAGCTCTACATGGTCGTCGATGAGGAACTGAAAATGATGGCGCGCATGTGCACCTCGGGCGGCAGGGTTCACGGTCCGTTCCTCAAGGAAATGGCGCGCCTCACCCACTCCGAATACGTGCTGACCGGGCACAGCGATCTCGACGTGCGCGACGTGCTGCGCGAGACCCTGCTCTCACCGGCCGTCACCGGCAGTCCGCTCGAAAATGCCTTCAGGGTCATCCGCCGTCACGAAACGACGGGCCGTGGCTACTACGGCGGCGTCCTCGCGCTGATCGGCCGCGATGCCGGGGGAGGCCGTACGCTCGACTCGGCGATCATGATCCGGACCGCGGAGGTGGCCGACGACGGCCGGCTGCGCCTGGGCGTCGGCGCCACCCTCGTCCGTGACTCCGACCCCGACTCGGAAGTGTCCGAGACCCGGGCCAAGGCTGCGGGTGTGCTCCAGGCGCTCGGCCTCACACCGCAGGCCGCCGGCGCCGGCCCGGGCGGCGCGGCGACCCCGGTGGGTGTGCGGGCGTCACCGGCCGCCGATCCTCGGGTTCGCCGGGCGCTGAGGTCCCGCAACGGCACGCTTTCGCGCTTCTGGCTCGACGGTGCGCACCGGACCACATCACACCCGGCGCTGGACGGGCGCCACGTGCTGATCGTCGACAACGAGGACACCTTCATGGGGATGCTCGGCCATCAATTGCGAGCGCTCGGGCTGCGGACCACCCTCACTCGATTCGACAGCCCCGTGTCTCCGGAGGAGTTCGACCTCGTCATCGTCGGCCCCGGCCCCGGCGATCCCCGGAACGCTCAGGACCCGCGCATCGGCACGCTCCGCGCGCTCACGCGCGAGCTGCTCGGCGGCGGTGTTCCGTTCCTGTCGATCTGCTTGGGCCATCAAATACTCGCCACCGAGCTCGGGCTCGAACTCGTACGGCGTCTGGTGCCCAACCAGGGCGTCCAGAAACTGGTGCACCTCTTCGACCGGGACGAACTCGTCGGGTTCTACAACACCTACGCCGCTCGCGCCCCGCACGATTCCCTTCCCGGCACCGCACATCGCAAGCCCGTGGAGATCAGCCGGAATCCTCGGACCGGCGAAGTGCACGCCCTGCGGGGATCGGGCTTCCGATCCGTGCAGTTCCATCTCGAATCCGTCCTCACCCAGCACGGACCGCGGATCCTCGGCGAGCTCCTCAGCTCATTGCTGGACGAGGCGGGGAGTGCCCTTGCTCCCGGGGCGCCCGCGGGAGCACGTCACCGGTAGGACAGCCATGGCACGTCCCCTGACCGGAAGGCGGCCTGAACGTACTGTGCGGGCGGTAGTTGACGCTCCTCCATCAGAGGGACTCGCCCGGGACAAGATCCGGTTAGGGTGCGCCTATGAGCACACAACTGTCCCGCATCTGGGCCCAGGTCAGGGACTGGGTGATCGCGTTCGGCGTGGCGGCGGTGCTGCTGTTCACCTCGCTGTCCGAGGATCACGTCACCACCAACCTCGACCTGCTCGGCTACGCGCTGGTGGTGACGAGCGGCCTCTCCCTGGCCGCCGGCCGCCGGACCCCGGTACCCGTCCTGGTCGTCACGGCTCTGTGCGTGGTGGGCTACAACGCGGCCGGCTTCGAAGTCCCCGCCGTGGCCTACCTGTTCGCGGTGTACGCCACCGTGCGGTCGGGGCACCGCCTCGCCACCGCGGTGGTGTCCGTGGTGCTGCTGCTCGGCCTGCCCTACGCGGTCATGGCCTCCCCCGCGGGCGTGCCCGTAGGGGACGCGTACGCGCAGGCGCGCGGGGTCCTCCAGCTGGCCTGGCTGGTCGCTGCCGCCGCCGCGGGCGAGGCGCTGCGGCAGGCCGAGCGGCGGGCGGACGAAGCCGAGCGCACCCGTGAGGAGACCGCGCGGCTACGGGCGACGCAGGAACGGCTGCACATCGCCCGGGAGTTGCACGATTCGCTCACCCACCAGATCTCGATCGTCAAGGTGCAGGCCGAGGTCGCCGTCCATCTGGCGAGGAAACGTGGCGAGCAGGTGCCCGAGTCCCTGCTCGCCATCCAGGTGGCCGGCCGTGAGGCGACGAGGGAGTTGCGGGCCACCCTGGAAACACTGCGGGACGACACCAAGTCCCCGTCGTACGGACTCGACCACGTCCCCGAACTGGTCCAACGCGCCCATGGGATCGGCCTGACGACAACGCTGACGATCGAGGGGCAGCGTCCGGACGTGTCGGACGCCGTCGACCGGACCGCGTACCGGATCGTCCAGGAGTCCCTCACCAACGTCGCGCGCCACGCCGCCTCCGCCACCGCGTCGATCCGGATCGACTACCTTCCGGACTCCCTCGCCATTCGGATCGACGACGACGGTACGGCCAAGGCGGGCTCCGTCCCGGTGCCGGGCGTCGGACTGTCGGGGATGCAGGAACGCGTCACGGCCCTGGGCGGCCGCCTGCGGGCGGAACCACGCTCCGGGGGCGGCTTCTCGGTCCTGGCCGAACTGCCGGTGGCGCGCATCTCATGATTCGTGTGCTGCTGATCGACGACCAGCCGCTGCTCCGCAGCGGGTTCCGCGCGCTTCTCGACGCCGAGGACGACATCGAGGTGGTGGCGGAGGCCGGCCACGGCAAGGAGGGGCTGGCCCTGGCCAGGCAACACCTGCCCGACATCGCACTCGTCGACATCCAAATGCCGGTGATGGACGGCATCGAGACGACCCGTCAGATCGCTGCGGACCCCTCCTTGGCCGGGGTGCACGTGGTCATCCTGACCAACTACGGCCTCGACGAGTACGTGTTCAACGCACTCCGCGCCGGCGCCGCGGGGTTCCTCGTCAAGGACGTCGAGCCCGATGATTTCCTGCACTCCGTACGGGTCGCCGCGCGCGGCGACGCCCTGCTCGCGCCGTCGATCACCAGAATGCTGATCAGCCAGTACGTCGCCAAGCCGCTCGGAGCGGAAGTCGCCGAAGGGTTGGAGGAGCTGACCAACCGCGAACGCGAGGCCGTCGCCCTGGCCGCGCAGGGCCTGTCCAACGACGAGATCTCCGGCCGCATGGTGATCAGCCCGCTGACGGCGAAGACCCACATCAACCGGGCCATGATGAAGCTCCACGCCCGTGATCGCGCCCAACTGGTGGTCTTCGCCTACGAGTCCGGCCTGGTGGTGCCCCGAAAGAATTGAGAAGCAGTCAGCGGACCCGGCGGGGGTCCGGGTCCGCTGACCGTATGTGAGGCTCAACCGATCGCCGTGATCTTCGGTTGGGCCGGATGGGGTTAGATGAAGTCCATGGTCCCGGCCGCCCACTTGTAGTGCGACTCGAGCTTGTAGTACTCCCCCTCGGGCGCCAGCGCGACACCATAGACGAACTTGCGGTCGGCGCCACCGTAGGGAACACCGCTCACGAACTTGTCGATTTCCGGTTCGATCTGGACGGGAAGGGCCTCCAGGTCCGTCGTCGTCACCGCGAAGCAGATCCGCTCGATCTTCGACGAATCCCAGCTCAGCGTGACATAGAGACCGAATGCCTCCTGCCCGAGCTTGAGCATCTGCTCGCTCGGCTCCGCGAATCCCAGTTCGTGGAGCATCGACGCGATCGCGTTCGACTCAAGGCACTCGGCGGGCACGTCGTTGAAATATACGTTCACCGTTCTGTTCTGGTAGTCGATCCCGATCACACCGACTTTGTCGTCCAGTCCGTGGCGGGTGAAGAACTCACCGTTGTCGGCCAGGCTGCGCGGCATGGAAGGCAATTCCACGAACTTGGACAGCTGCTGCAGGTCATCCGGGGTGAAAAACGCGTAGATTTTCTTGAACCCGCCTACGACACCGATGTCGATGGCGTGACTGTCGATGGGCAACCGTGCCTGCATCTCGGAGAGCAGGGCCCCGACCGGGTGATCCGTCCCGGCCACGAGGCCGTTCGACAGAGCGAGGGCGTACGGGTCCTGCTTCTTCGGATACGTCGTGAAGCGGCAGTCGAGCTCGCCTACGTGACGCACACCGGTCGCCACCCTGAAAGCGACCACGGTCGAGTCGTGCGCGAAGGTCTCCCCGTACGTGTTCAGGATGGGCCAGACCTTGTCGGGCGAGCAGGCTACGTCCAGGAGCCGAGCTGATTCCTCAAGGATCGAATAGAGTTCCGTCGACGCAGAAGTGCCGGACATGCATCCTCCAATGGGTTCCCGCCGAGCGAGAAGCTGATTTCGTGAAAGCGCGGGCCCGTCCCGGAACCATCTGGCGGTCGCCGTGACCGGCAGTCGCGGCACTGGAATCGCCAGTGCCGGCGCTCCGTCGGCGTCGGCGTGCTCACCGAGCGGGACGGCCTTGCCGTGGGCCCGTCCGAGGCGGCGAGCTGGTCCTTTGCCGTGCCGGGGTGGTGGCACGGCTGGCATCGAGTACGACCAGAGCCCGGTCGGTACGGTGCTCGATCTGCCCTTCCACATCGATCCGCCCGTCCCCGCTCGCCTTGGTGATCAGGTCGAGTTGATCCAGGTCCCCGACCTCCTCTCCCGGCCGAGGGGGCGACCACGCGTATATTCAATCTCGCAGTCCCATGAATTACCGAGATCACGTCATTTCGAGCACAGGCTGCAAGCCCTGCCAAAATGGGCGTCGGCCCAGCTGGTTTACGAAACGGCTCATCCACGCCTCTATGCCGCCCCACACGTGATCAACACGCTTCAACACTAACCACGGGCCGTCAACCTGCCCACTACTCACGCAAGTAGTGACCGAGTGGTGCAGGTCGCGTGCGCTACTCAAGACCCACTTAGCCGAGCGGATGGTCCTACGCCCACTGAATGAGAGACTGACTGGACTGCATATTCCAGCCCTCCGAACACCGGAGATTATTGGATCCAAGCAAAGTGTCATGGCGTGACACAGGGAGCAGTCTGCTCGGATGATGTTCAGGGCAACACGGGGGTAAACATGAATCCATTGATAGGGCGTGAACACGTACTGTCGACGCTGGTCAGCCATTTGGATGCCGTATCACAAGGTTCCGGCGGCTGCGTCATAGTGGAGGGGCCGTTCGGTATAGGAAAGACTCACCTGCTGAAGGCCGCAACCATGGAGGGGGCGGAACGAGGCCTGACCGTGGTCGCCGGGCAGGCAAGCGGATCCGATCAGCCTGTCCCCATCCACTTGCTGATCAACCTGTTGCGGCACGTGATGTCCGGTGAGGCCGACTTCGACGATCTGGTTCGCCCGGACAGAAATCCGTTCTGGCTGATGGACCGGGTGGGCGAACTGGTCGAATGCGCGGCACGCAGGCACCCCCTCGTGATCGTTCTGGACGATGCCCAGCGGATCGACGATGTCAGTGGTCTGGCCCTGCGGGGGCTCGTGCAGTCCCTCGCCTCCTCACCCGTGCTGTGGCTCCTCGCACATCGTCCTGTTCCCACCCGGTCGCTCGCCCAGCACGCCCTCGGCTGGCTGCTCGACCATGCGGCGGTCAGACTCCCCCTGAGCGCGCTGGACCAGGAGGCGGTGGCCGAGCTGTCCGCCGGCATCCTCGGTGCCGCACCCGATGCGTCCGTGCTCGGCTGGGTGGACAGCTGTGGCGGTAACCCCTGGCTGGTCGAGAACCTGCTCGACGCGCTCGTCCAAGCGGGACAGGTCGTCATCGTCGACGGCAAGGCTTCGGTGGTGGCCGACCGTCTGCCCGAAGGTGTGGTCCGCGCCGTCAGCAGCCTGTTGGGCGAGATGCCCCACGCGGTTCGGCGTCTCCTCGTTTCCGGCCGACGGATCGGCCGTACCTTCAGGGCCGAGGAGGCGGCCGCCTCGCTCGGCGGGTCGGCCCCCGATGTCTCCTCGAGCGTCGACTGGGCCGTGAGCGTGGGTCTGGTGCGAAGGGAGGGGGCGGAGCTGGCGTTCCGTCACGGGGTGATCGAGGAGGCGCTTGCCCACGGCGCGTTCCAGGAGCACGAGCCCCTCGTTCCCGAGACTGCCGACGGGGATCCTCAGACCCCACCCGCGGACCCGCCCTCGCCCGTTCTGGACCGGCAGCCCGCCGTGGGCGGCGTCGCGAGCGCCCAGCACGAACTGCCGGAGCGGGTCCCGGCCCCGCCGATCGTCATGCTCGCGGCCCCACCAGCACCGCAGTCGGCCGAATGCGCTTGCTACGGCACGGCCGCTCGGGCCCTGTCAGCCCTGGGTGATGCGTTCGACGAAGTACCGAGAAGGCTCGCAGGAGCCCTGCGTCTGCTTGCCGGGGCAGGGCGGGGCACCGAAGCCGTCCGCCTCGCGGACCTCGCCCTGCGCCCCGGTATCGCGGCGGCGGCCGAGGCACAGCTGGTGCTCCAATTGAGTCAGGGGTTGCGGGACACCGATCGCTCCAGCCTGTCGGCGGAGTTCCTCCGCCGAACGCTGAGCCGGCACGACGTCGGGGAGTCGGATCGTGCGGAGCTGCACGGCGCGCTCGCGGAGATCACGAAGGGCGCCGACGGCATCGCCGATCCGGCGACGACTCCGCGACCCGCCCGGTCCAATGGCCCCGTACCGGCGGGCGTGTCCCGTCGGGGCCCTGGATGGGGGCTGCGGCCTGCGGCTAGTTCGACCTGCGACACGTGCGAGCGCCCGCTGTGGACGTGGCTGGTCCGCGCCCTCGGCGCCACCGATCAGTTCGAGGAGGCGACGGCAGTTCTCGAAGCCGTCAAGCAGGAGGCTGAGCGGTTCAACGAGGCCTGGCCCGAGTTGCTCTGGTACGGCCATCACGCCGAGCTGCTGGCAGCGACGGGCCGGCACGAGGAAGCGCGTGGCGAAGCCGAGGCCGCTCTTCGGTTGGCGGACCGGTCGGCACCGGAGGACACCGTACCCGCACGAGTCGTTCTGGCCCGGCTCAGCATGCATCGCGGCGATCTCGCCACCGCTGAAGCTCAGTTGCGCGTGACCGAGCAGCTGGTGACAGGCGAGGGAGTGGCCGACAAGGGTCGTCTGGACTGGGCGCTCGCACTGTTCCACGCCGCGAGCGGGCGTCCGGCGGCGATGGTCCGGACGCTGATCAACATCGAGGGGCGGGTGGCGCCCGACCCGCTCCTCTTCACCGAGTCCCGGACGGCGGCCGCCATGCTCGTACGGCTCGCCAAGCAGGCCGGATTGGCTACCGAGGCCGAACGGGCTGCCGAGTTCGCCCGGCACATCGCCTCCCGCAACCCGGGCGTGCAGTCCCTGGCAGGTTGCGCCGAACACGCGGAGGGTGTCCTGCGGAACGACATGGTCGCCTTACACCGTGCCGTGGAGCTCTATCGGCACGCCCGGCCGCTGGCGGCGGGTAGCGCGCTCGAGGACGCGGCAGAGGTCGAGCGGAGCATGGGGAACAGGACCCGAACCATTCGGCTCCTCGAGTCCGCGATGGATCTCTACCTGGATTCCGGTGCGCAGCGCGACATGGCCCGGGCACAGAAGAAGCTGCGCCGCCTCGGCGTGCACGAAGTGCGTGAACCGGGTGCCGACCGGCCAAAGTCGGGATGGGAAAGCCTCACTGGTGCGGAGCTCCGCGTCGTGCGGGCGATCGTCGACGGCAAGACCAACAGAGAGGCGGCGAGCATGCTGTTCCTGTCACCCCATACCGTGGACAGTCATCTCCGGCGCGTGTTCTCGAAGCTCCACATCAACAGCCGGGTGGAGCTGACCAAGCACTTCATCGTGCACGGCCCCTCGCCCATCACGACCACATCCCATCGACCCGGATCCGCCTGCTGATTCACGTTGTTGCCACGGACGCGGCTGCGGCGGCCGGCGCGGAGCGCCGCGCCGGCCAGCCCGCCCGCTCCACGCCGGGAGCCCGAAGGCCTGCGGTGCCATCGAGTGGAAGGCTGGCAGGTCCGCCGGTTCGTGATGCGGCGGACCCCCCGCTCGGACGGCCCGGGGCCGACTTCCGCCCGCCTACGCCACGGCCCCCCGGACAGTCGAATCGAGAGACGCCGCGTCTCGCCCCGCCGTCCGAGAGGCCGTGACCTACTCCCCTTCGATCGAATAGATCGCAGCTCTACTCGAATAGGTCGCAGCTCCGCGCGCCAGTTCCAATCGACTGTTGATATTCAGCTTCCTGTACACCTTCCTGAGGTGATAGTTCACCGTGTGAGCGGATAGGTGGACACGCCTGGCAATCTGTTGATTCGTCATCCCCGTGCTCACGAGGCACGAGATGCGCCGCTCCATGTCGGAGAGACCCGACCAGCAAGCGGCATTCACCAGCGATGACGCCTCCTCGGACATCCCCTGCGAAGGATTCGAAGGATCCGAAGGATTCGAGGGACTCGACGGATTCGCGGGAAGCCAGGCAGAATTCTGCCTGCGAACGGGCGACTTCGCACCCTTGAGCTTGGCGAGTTCCTCTGTCGCCAGCGCGACCGAGTTCGGATCCGGCGACTGTGCGATCACGCGCGACAGTCCCCCCGCATCTCCGTTTGCCACAGCGTTCGCGTGCATGGCACCGAGGCTGAGCACGGAAATTCCGGGATTGTCCCCCGCGAGTCCGTCCACTGTGTCGAGGACACTGCGCTTGAGGCCGGCGTCACCCACGTCCAGCGCAAGGCGGACCAGGAACGCAGCGGCAGCCGGGTCCTCGATGTACAGACCGCGCTGAGTCGGCAGATAGCCGTACTTACGGGAAAACAGATCGACAGCAGCCCTCGGACCCTCCCTTTTCACCGCGATACGCACTTCCGTCCAGGCGTACTGCGGCGAGTAGAGCACGGCCTGATCCGTCTCGAATTCGCTTTGCACCCGCTCCAGGTACTCAGTCGCCCTGGGCAAGTCCCCCGTGTAGAGGGCGACGGCACTGAGCACCGAGTACGCGAGGGGCCGGAGCACGGGAACGGCATCCCGCTCGACCGCCGCGGTCGCCAGCTCCGCCTGCCGGCGAGCGTCGCCGAACCGTCCAGCCTGGAGGAACAAGCGAGAGCGCATTGCCGCGGGCGCGGCGTCCCAGACCCGCGTGCCCAGTTCACGCAGGCCGGCTTCCGCGTCATTTATCAACGCCTCGGCCTTCTCGAATTCCCGCAAGTTCGCAAGCTTCCCGGCCAGAGCCAGCCGGAACTGAAGGCGCCAGAGGGGGTCAGCACTGTCGCTGTACCGCACCGCGGCGCGCCCCAGGCTGAGACCCTCACCCAGCTCCCCGGCGCGCCAGCGGGCATTGGAGAGCGCCGTCAGCGCCATCAGCGCGGCGACATCACCCCGCCCTCTTCCCCGCTCCCTCAAGATCCTCTCGGAGCGGTTCTCCGCTTCTTCCATGCCGAGCAGGGAGTATCCCAGGATCACAGAAGCTTCCGCATCGAGCCGGGCGGGAGCCGAACTCACGGTGCTGGCCATGACGCGCTCCGCCGCGCGTATTCCAGCCGTCGCCTTTCCGTCCATGATCAGGCCATGGGACCTGGAGTACGCCTCACCCGCCTCCGCTCCGACCCCATAGGGCGGGGCGGCCGGACGGTCGGCCGTCCACAGGGGCGTCCCCGTCACATGAAGCTGCCGATCATGAGACTCGGCGCGCCTGCCGGAGTGCCCCTTCGCCTCGCGTTGCAATGCACCACGCACGGGGGCGGGGATCGACTCGATCACCCCCATCAGGAGGAAATCGCTCTGGAACACGAGTTGATGTTCGTCTGCGGCGACGAAACCCGCA
Organism: Streptomyces sp. NPDC099050; assembly: GCF_044759865.1. NCBI lineage: Bacteria > Bacillati > Actinomycetota > Actinomycetes > Kitasatosporales > Streptomycetaceae > Streptomyces > Streptomyces sp. NPDC099050. The sequence goes on from NZ_JBIWAE010000016.1 coordinate 142,441, forward strand.
TCGATCGCCTCGTCCAAGGAAGAGAGCAGACTGGCCGAGGACTTGTCCAGCATCCTGGATACGTCCTCCAGCATGAACGATCTACCCAATACCGCGGCAACCTTCAAGAAGCGCTGACAGTTCATGCTAAGATCATTTAAGCGGCGCTTCACGAATTCCAGAGCGCGGTCAGGGAGTCGACGTTCGGTCAGACGGACCGTGCCATCGCGTTCCCTTACCAGCCCTTCCTCGACGAGTCCGAGAGCGAATTCGGCCAACAGTCGAGAGTTTCCGCCGGCGTCGACCGTGAAGTCCAGGAGACCTTGGTCCGGTTCACCACCGAGGATGTCCCGCAAGATCTGCCCGTCAGAATCTTCACCATTCAGCTCACCAAAAGCCCGGCGCTGGGTGACAATTGCACCGTCGCTCAGCACTCTCGACCCATTGCATGCCATTGTTAGTTTCGTTGTCATAACCCCGGCTTACCCCCGTATATAGTCCGGCGTGCTGCAACTTGCACACTTATTGCATTCAGTTGTTCGCCGAGCGTCCAAGCAGGACCTTGTTGACATTTTCGGCGAGTAAAATCCAAACCTCCCGTGGCGATCTTACCGAATCCTTACCCGCAACGTAAGAGAAGCGATGCGGATTCAAATGTTCCACTTTTGACTTGGTAAACACTTGGGATAGCGCCATGCATTCCATTTGACGGATGCGAAACCGTGACATAAGTAAGGGGCCGCACACGAGGTCGGCACGTCCGGCTCGTCGGTGATTGACGGCGTCTGGGACGCAAAGTGCGGGGAACCCGCCGAGGGTTCCCCGCACTTCGACTCGGGGAAGGGTCAGACCCTTACCTCTTCTTCCTCGACTCCGGCCCGTGGAGCCGGGATCGTCTTCGGTGCCTTGCGGCCAGGCATCCACCAGTTGGCGTTGCCGCACAGTTCCATCACCGCGGGGACCAGGATCATCCGGATGACGGTCGCGTCGATGAGCACGGCGACGGCCATGCCCAGGCCGATCTGCTTGATCGAGACGTCGGAGCCGAGCAGCGAAGTCGTGAAGACGGCGACCATGATGGCTGCCGCGGCCGTGATGACCTTGGCGGTCCGAGCCAGCCCGTGAGTGACGGACCTCCGCGTGTCTCCGGTGCGCTCGTACTCCTCACGGACCCGCGAGATCAGGAAGACCTCGTAGTCCATCGACAGACCGAACAGGAGCGGGAACATCATCATCGGCACCCAGGTCGTGATCGACATTTCGGTCGGGAACCCGAGGGCCGAGCCGAGCCATCCCCACTGCACGACCGCGACGAGCACACCGTAGGCGGCTCCGATCGACAGCAGGTTCATCACGGCGGCTTGCAGCGCGATCGTGACCGACCTGACCAGTGCGACCATCAGCACCAGGGACATCAGGATGACGATCGCGACCATCCAGGGCAGGCGGCTGCTGGTCTCCTCCGAGAAGTCGATCGCGCCGGCATTCGGGCCGCCGACGTAGACCTTCTCGCCGGCAGATGCCTGGAGCAGCACCTCATCGCGGAGCTCGTGCACCAGATCGGCGGTCGCCGCGTCCTGAATTCCGGTCTTGGGGAAGGCCATGAACGTGGCGGCCTGCTGATCCTTGCTGACCCGCGGCTCCGTGACGTAGGCGATGCCCTCGGTCTTCCTGACCGCTTCGACCACAGGGCTCAGATCAGTGCCCTTGGAGTCGACCCGGGTGGCGAAGATCAGGGGTGCGCCGTAGCCCGGGCCGAAGCCCTCAGAAACGATCTTGTACGAGGTGTAGCTGCTCCTGTCGCGGGGCTGGACGCTCGCGTCGGGCAGGCTCAGCTTCATCGACAGCGCGGGGACTGCCAGTACCAGCAGGCCCGCGCCGGCCAGGACGGCGGCGAGCAGCGGCTTGCGCTGCACCACTGCCGCCCAGCGCTCGGCGGGAGTGCGGCGCTCCCGGGACGGGGCGCCGTCGGTCCGCTGCCCGCGGGGGGTACGGCGGGGCAGGCGCAGCGAGTTGATCTTGTATCCGGTGAAGCCCAGGAACGCCGGGAGCAGGGTCAGGGCGGCGACCATTGTCACCAGCACGGTCACCGACGCGCCGATGGCCACGCCGGTCATGAGCCGCTGTCCCATGGCGATCAGGCCCAGCAGTGCGATCACTACGGTCGTACCGGCGAACAGCACCGCGTGTCCCGCCGTGCTGATGGACTTGACCGTGGCCGTCTCCGGGTTGTCACCCGCCTCCAGGCTCTCGCGGTAGCGGGTCACGATGAACAGCGCGTAGTCGATGCCGACGCCCAGCCCGATCAACGCGGCGACGAGCACGGTGAAGTCCGGCGAGGGGACCAAGAATCCGACGATCTTGATCAGGGCGATACCGCCGACGATGGCCATGAGCGCGGTCACGATGGGCAGACCCATCGCCACCAGCGACCCGAAGGCGATGAACAGGATCACCGCTGCCGCCAGGACACCCACGCTCTCGGCCGGACCCTGCGGAGGCGTCTCGGCCTTCTCTGCCTTCTCTCCGCCCAATCCCAGCGTCAAGCCGTCACCCGAGGCATCCTTGACCAGCGTCACCAGGGGCTTGACCTCGGTCTTCTTCACATCCTGGTCGGTCAGCGGAATGGTCGTACGGGCGATACGGCGATCCTGCGTCACCAGCTTCTCGTCCTGATACGGCGAGGTCACCGGACCCGTGATGGGCGAGGCATCCAGATCGGCGACGAGCTTCTCGATCTTCTGCCGAGTTGCGGGATCATCGATCCCCTTCTCCGCCTTGATCGCGAGCGTCAGGGTGTCCCCTTGCTGTTCGGGGAAGTGCTTCTCGATCAGAGCCTGCGCCTTGGCCGACCCCGAATCACCACCGGTGAAGTCGTTGTCGGGGGCGGCGCCAAAGCCGAAGCCGACGAACGCCAAGGCGATCACGCCGACGATCCACGTCATGAGGACCAGGCGGCGGCTCCGGAAGCAGAACCGGGCCAGCCTCGCCAGAGCTCCATCCATGTGGGGAGTCTCGGTTGGCATGATCTCTCCTCGAGTTGTTGAGCGTTGGGCCCAATGCTCGCGGCCGGACTCCCCTGCGTCGATGTGCATATGCAGGCACTATGGCTCTACTGCTACTGCGGTTGGTGTACTGCTTCCGCGGTACTCGGGGTCTTCTCCTGACCGTCAAGTGGCCCGCAGATGAAGCTCGGTGGCATCCGCACGGTCGGACAGCGACCACGAGCGGGCCACCTGATCCGGCGCGATCGCCCTAAGGCCGTGACGGCCGGGGTGGGGGCGGTGGCCGGGATCGGTTCCGAGATCCCGTCCGGTCGAAAGATCGGGCGGGATCGTCGCCGTTTCAGGGGCCGTTGGGGCACGCGGAGCGGCCCCGGATACCCGGGGCCGGCGAGGTGCGACACAGCGGACGGTCCGGAATGCCGCGGAACGAATGTCACGGAGAGTAGGGTCCGTGCGCTTGGTGTTCGTTCGGGAGGCTGCATGAAGATCGCTCCGCGATGCCCCATGTGGCACCCGTGCAAAGCGGGTCTACCGCATCCAGGCCAAACGTACGCCCGAGGAGTCCAGTTCCCCACAGTCCTCTCCGGCGAGAAGGCCGTGGACTGTGTCATCTCACCCTGAATCGGAGAGAAACCGTGAGCTCTGATGCGCCGCCCCCGCCAGACATCTTGCTGGACCCGGAGGTTCTTCACGAGGCGGACGGGATCTGCGTCTGGCACACCGGGCTGGTGCGCGGGCCCGCCGGTTCGGTCCTGACGCTTGTCGTGGACGCACCGGAGGGGCGGATCGAGGGGGCCGAGTGGGAGGAGTTCGACCCGCTGGGCCCTGCCGGGATGACTCTCCGCGGGCCGGACATCCCGGGATTCCTCGTGCCGTTTCACGACGTGGAACGTGAAGCACGCCGTTACCGGGCGACGGGACAGTTCGGCGATGTCCGAGTGGACGATGCCCACCTGCAGTTCTGGGTACGCCCACTGGGTCTGCGGCTGATCGACTTCATCGGTGAGGCCCAGACCGGGCGCCGGCTGGCCTTCGTGGTCGAGCCCGAGGTGCTCTATCGGGAGCAGGGCAGGGCCGTCTGGCACCCGGGCGTGGTGCGAGGGCCGAGCGGGCTGTTCAGCTCCCTGGAGGTCCGCGCAGAAGGCGGCGCGGAGACAGAACTCCTCGGCGCCGGCTGGCAGCTGGGGGACCGCCCTGAGAACGCTCCGCTGCCGCTCAGGATCACGGCCGAGTCCGGTGAGGCCCTCCTCGACCTGCCCACAACCGTGCTCGGCAGCGAACGGGCCCTGCGGGCGTACGGCTGGCTCGCCCCGGAGCGGAGTCCGGGCCTGCGCCTCCACTACGAGGTGCCTCCCCTTGGAGTACACGTCGTCCGCGGCATCCCCGGCAACGCCTGCGGCTGACACCTGCGCCACGAGCACCTTGAGCACCTTGAGCACAAAGGATTCCAAGGCCACGCCCCCATCCTCCCCGATGGTTCATACCTCGATTACGTCCGCTGGTAGACAGTGTGATGGGGTGGGTCCGCGCGAGATGTGCAGCGCATGGACACAGAGGGGCACGAAAATGCAGGACACCACACGTCGACATGGGCCGTGGCTGAGGGCTGCGGGAGTCGTCGTCGCGGCGTTGGCGGTCAGCGCGGGCACGGTGATGCCGGCGGCCGCCGATACCGACTCGTGGGGCTACCTCACGAAGATGAAGGCCCGGGAGATGTGGAAGGTTGCGGACGGCAGCGGCATCACGGTGGCCGTCATCGACAGCGGCGTCAAAGACGGCTCGGGCTGGAAGAGCTCGTCCGTGCTTCCCGGCGTGTCTTACATCGAACCCCCCTTCGAACGACCGGACATCACGTACCCGCCGCACGAGGACTTCGTGGGGCACGGAACCAGCATGACCGCGGCGATCGTCGGCGACGGCTCGTCAGGAGGCCCCAAGGGCCTGGCTCCCGGTGCCAAGGTGCTGCCCATCCGTACCAGCGTCGGCACGCCCATGGCGTTCGCCGTCGCCTCCGAAGCCGCCCGGGGCATCCGGTACGCGGCCGACAACGGTGCCAAGATCATCAATCTCTCCATCGGCGTGACTCCGGACTGGCCGATGGACAAAATCAAGCCCGCCGTCGAGTACGCCCAGAGCAAGGGCCTGCTCGTCTTCGCCGCCATGGGCAACGAGGGCGAGCGCAAGAACTGGTCCAACGCCATCGCCGCCCTGCCGGGGGTCATCGGGGTAGGAGCCGTCGACGAGACCGGCAAGGCCATGCCGTTCAGCTCCCACGGGCCCGACACGGACCTGACCTCCATCGGTGACGAGGTCCAGATCCGCTGTGAGGAGAACAGGGGCTGGTGCGTGGGGAACGGCGGCACCTCGTACGCGACGTCTCTGGCCTCCGCCTCCGCCGCGCTCGTCTGGTCGGCCCACCCCGACTGGACCGCGAACCAGGTGGCCCGCGTCCTCATCCAGACCGCCGGCGGCCCCGTCGACGGCTCCACGCGCAGCGACTGGATCGGCTACGGAACCATCCGCCCCCGCAAGGTGCTGCTCGACCACGAGGGAGACCCGGGAGCGCCCGAAGTCGACCCCCTGGCCCCGCCGGCCCCGGCGAAGGCCCCCACCCCCAGCACCGACCCGACAGCTGCGGCGCCGCTCCGGGCGGAAGCCGCGGATGCGGAATCCGGCCTCCCCTGGCAGTGGCCGGCCCTCGGCGCCTTCGCCGCCGTGGGCCTCGGCCTCGTCGCCACGGTGATCGTCAAGCGGCGTCATCGTTGACCGTCCGAGGCCACCCGGCCCTCATTCGCTCCGGAGCGAGCTTCGACTGGCCCAAGGCGGTGATGATCCACGGCGCACGGCGCAGAGTCGCAAGCTGGCGACATGGGTGGGACCGGGACCCCCCTCCGGTCCCGGCCCCACGGTTCAGGCCCCACGGTTCAGGCGAGCAGCCGGGTTTCGGCGCTCGGTAGGTGGTTCCACCAGTGGCCGTAGCGCCGGTAGACCTCCGGTTCGCGGTCGGCCAGGAAGGCCGTCAGCGCCCGGGCCTCGCCGGCGAGGGCCTGCCAGACCTCCTCCGGCAGCGGGTGGAAGGCGGTGGCCTCGATGCCGGCGCCGGACGGCCGCCACACGCCGGCGACGTGACCGTCGACCAGCAGGGTCGCCAGGGTGTCGCCGTTCATCCGCGCGACAAGCTTGCGGTAGGGCGGCGGAACGATGCGGCTCCGGTCGGCGTAGGCCAGCAGCACGCTGTCCCACATGGCCATCAGCCGGGGCGGCGCCGGCGTGTCCTCCTGCGGACGCGGCGCGCCCTGGACGTCGAACAGTTCCTCGCCCGCCGGTCCCGTCAGCCGGTCGAGCCGTCCGGAGTGCTCCAGCGCGCCAAGGGCCCGGCGCACCCTGGTCCGCTGGACCAGGGAGAACTGCGCCACGTCCGCCACCGACGCCGGCCCGAACCCCTCCAGGTAGCGCAGGACCAGCGTCCGCAGGGATTCCTCCGAAGCCTCCGGGTCCGCCGGTACGGTGCGCGGCCGGCTCGGGGGCGCGACGTACGAGGGACGTTCCCCGAACGACCACGGCGCGGCGGTGGGCGCGTGCAGCAGCGGTGCGTACTGCCGCAGTCCCCACCACGCTCCCGGCCGCGGCGCGGCCCCCAGCCGGTGTCCGAGCCAGGCCTCGCACTCCGCCGTCGTACGGGGCCGGTCGGCGAAGTCCAGCAGCTCCGGCACGAGGGCGTCGGCGTCCTCGGCCGTCAGCCCCGAGTCCGTGAAGCGGGTCCCGAGCCGGGCGGCCCGTACGGACGGCTGCACGGCCTCCCGGAAGGCCGGGTAGTCCTGCGCGTGCACGGCGTGCAGGGTCAGCCGCATCAGCGTCGACTTGAGGACCTCGCGCCCCGTGAAGGCGGCGTCGAGGTCCGACGGGTCGAAGCCGGCGAGCCGGTTCCACAGCGCGAGGTACGGCGAGGCCGCGAGCTGCGCCTGCAGGGCGACCACCCGGCGGACCGCGTCACCGACGCCCATCACCTCGCGCCGCAGCAGCAACTGCCGTGCGAGGGTGGAGCGGTTGAGCTCCCTTGCGCTGATCTTCATGCCACGCCCGTCCCGTCCCGTGCCGGAACGCGCAGCCTAACCGGCACCTCCGACAGCGCCTCGGATTCAGATGCTGACGCCCTTCGACCGCAGGTAGGCCAGCGGGTCGATGTCCGAGCCGTACGAGGGCCCGGTGCGGATCTCGAAGTGCAGGTGCGGGCCGGTCGAGTTGCCGGTGGAACCGGAGAGGCCGATGCTCTGGCCGCCGGTGACGCTCTGGCCGGACGAGACGGACAGCTGGGAGAGGTGCGCGTACTGGCTGTACTTGCCGTCCGTGTGCCGGATGACCACCTCGTTGCCGTACGAGCCGCTCCACCCGGCGGAGACCACGGTGCCGGCGCCGACCGCCCTGACGGTGGTGCCGGTGCCGGCGGAGAAGTCCACACCGGTGTGGTAGCCGCTGGACCACATGGAACCGGCGGTCTTGTACGCGGTGGAGGGGCCGCCGCCGACCGGGGCGACGAAGCCGGTGGACGCGGAACCGCCCTGCTGCTCGGCGGGCGCGGCGTCCTCGGGGGCGGCCGCCCCGTCGTTGGAGCCCGACTCGGAGGAACCCTCACCGGAGGAATCCGACGAATCGCCAGAAGTGGAAGAACCGAACGAAGCGGACTTCTTGGCCGGCTTCGGCGTTCCGGCCGGCGCGGACTCGGCGGCCGCGGCCGGAGCCGCGCCCTTCGCGCCGAGGGTGAGCTCCAAGCCCGGGTGGATCAGCGACGGGTCGGTGCCGACGGCCTCGCGGTTGTCCGCGTAGAGCTGCTCCCAGCCACCGGTGAGCTGCTGGCGCTCGGCGATCTTGGAGAGGTAGTCGCCCGGCACCACGGTGTAGACCGTGGGGGCGCTCTGCGCGGCGGCCGGCGCGGCCTGGAGGGCGGCGCCCGCCTGCAGAGCCACGGCCTGCAGAGCCACGGCCTGCGCGGCCGCCACCTGCGGGGCCAGGACCGGAGCGGCGGCGGGCGCCGCGGCCGGGACTCCCGCGGCGTGGGCGCCGGTGGCGCCGAGCAGCGGAAGCGCGAGGGCCGCGCCGCCGGTGCCGGCGGCGGCGAATCCGCGGGATATCGAGCGGGACTTGGGACGGCGGTGCTTACCCGTTCCGTGCATGGTGAATTCCTCTCCGACGCCTGCGAGGTGAGCTGTCGGGTTCGGACTGGAGATGTCCGGCCGCCCCTGTGCCGGTGAACAGCACTTGTACGGCTTCACCCCGAGCTGTCCCGTTGTAAAGATCTCAACCGGAGATCCGGAACAGCGGCTTACCTGGTTCCCCCGCTCCTGCCGCGCGCGTGAATAGTCGGGTGCGGTTTCCGGTCGGCGGCAGGATTAGGCGGTCCGTCCGGATCGATCGCGAACGTAATCGAGTGCGGCCGCAGGGAACAAGTCATGAATTCCCCAATGGAATCTTGAAGATGACGGGCCGCCGGAATTCTGGTCACCCTCCGTCCATTCCGCGCCTCCAACAACCGCCCCAGCAAGGCAATTCGACATTCGCGATCAGCCACTCAACGTCACCGTATGATCTGGCTCACGGAGGCGTGTCCGATCTCGCCTCTCGCTATGGCAAGTTGGCCATAACCGGCGCAATTCGGACACCATCAACGACGACCACACGGAGGAGCCCGGTGACCCAGCCGATACCCCAGAGTCCGCACGAGGAGCCGGCACTGACCGGAGTGCGCAACTTCCGCGACGTGGGCGGGCTGCCGACCACGGACGGCCGCAGGGTCAAGTCGGGACTACTGTTTCGAAGCGGACATCTGGCGCATGCCACCGAAAGCGACGCGGAATTCCTCGGGTCGCTCGGACTGCACACCGTCTTCGACTTCCGCAACGGAGCCGACCACGCGCTGGAGGGTCCGGACGTGGAGCTGCCCGGGGTGCTCAACGTCAACATCCCGCTGTCCGATCCGGCCGACGGCAGCGAGTTCTGGAAGATGGTCCGCAACGGGGAGCTGGCGGACCTCCGCGAGCTCCTGGGCGAGGGCAGGGCCGCCGACCGGATGTCCCGTTCGTACCGGGCGATGATCCGTACCCGTACCGCCGAGCACAGCCGGGTGGTGCACGCGCTCGCCGAGCACAGCGTCCCGGCCCTCATGCACTGCGCGGCCGGGAAGGACCGGGCCGGCCTGTCGATCGCCGTCACCCTGCTCGCGCTGGGCGTGGAGCGGGAGGCGATCCTGGCGGACTACCTGGAGTCGAACGCGCCGCACAACCGCTACCGGGTCCGCCGGGGCAGCGACGCGCCCGAGGCCCGCGCCCCCGAGGTGATGGAGCTGCTCGCCCCGCTCTTCGACGCCCGCGCCCCGTATCTGACCACGGCCTTCGACACCATCGACGAGGAGTGGGGCGGCGTGGAGCGCTACCTCGCCGAGGGCCTCGGGCTCATGCCCGAGACCCTCGCCAGCCTCCGCGAGCGGCTGCTGGACTGACGCCCCACGAGGTGGGCCGTCGCCGACCGCCGAGCCGCCGGCTCAGCGGTGCTCAGCGGTTGGCGACGGCCTGCTTCACCAGCGTCCGGCCGAAGTCCCACATCAGCGCGCCGCCTCCGTGGGCCTCGTCCATGACCGCGCGGAAGGCGCCGACGAACCGGTCGACGTCCGCCTCGTCCACGATCAGCGGCGGGATCAGCTTGATCACTTCCAGGTGGTCCCCGGAGACCTGCGTGAGGATCCGGTGCTTCTGCAGCAGGGGCACCACGACCATCTGCGCGAACAGCCCCTTGCGCGCCGCCTGCAGCATGGTCCAGCGGCTGCGCAGGCCCAGCGAGGACGGCCGGCCGAACTCGATGCCGATCATCAGCCCGCGTCCCCGTACCTCGTGGAGGAGTTCGTACTCGTCCACGAGCGCGGCGAGCCGCCCGCGCAGCAGGTCGCCCGTCGCGCGGGCCCGGGCCACCACCTGCTCGTCCTCCATGACGGAGAGGACGGCGAGCCCGGCCGCCATCGCCTGCGCGTTGGAGCCGAAGCTGGCGGAGTGGACGAGCACCCGGTCCATGGAGGAGTAGACCTTCTTGAAGATCCAGTCCTTGCCCAGGGTCGCGCCGACGGGCACGTAGCCGCCGGACAGGGCCTTGGCCACGCAGACCAGGTCCGGTTCGACTCCGGGCTCGTGCTGGTAGGCGTAGAAGTCGCCGGTCCGTCCGAGGCCGGTCTGCACCTCGTCCGCGATCAGCAGGGCCCCCCGCCGGTGCAGGAGCTCCTGCGCGGCGAGCAGGAAGCCGGGCGGCGCGGCGAGCACCCCCTTGCCCTGGATCGGCTCCACGACCAGGGCCGCCACGTCCCCCTTCCCCAGCTCCCGGTCCAGCGCCTCCAGGTCCCCGAGCGCGATCGCGGTGTCCGGCAGCAGCGGCGCGAAGCCATCGCGGAAGCCCGCCTCCCCGTTGACCGAGAGCGAGCCCGTGGTGAGCCCGTGGAAGGCGTGGTCGCAGTAGAGGACCCTGGGGCGCCCGGTGGCGTACCGGGCGAACTTCAGGGCGGTCTCCACCGCCTCCGTGCCGCTGTTGCCGAAGAAGACCCGGTCCAGGTGCGGACTGTGGGAGAGCAGCTTCTCGGCCAGCAGCCCGGGCAGCGGCTGGCAGTCGAAGCGGGTGAGGTCGGCGAGCTGGGCGTCCAGCACGTCGTGCAGGGCGCGGCGGACCACCGGGTGGTGGCGGCCCAGGCCCATCACTCCGAAGCCCGCCAGCATGTCGAGGTAGTCGTTGCCCTCGGCATCCCAGAAGTGGGCTCCCTCGGCCCGCACGTACACCTTGTCGAACCCGATGGTGTGCAGCATCCGGGGCAGCTGGTGGTTGAGGTGGCGGGCGTGCAGTTCGTACCGCTCGCCACCCCGCTCGGCCAGCAGGGCGCCGAGATCGAAGCCGGTCATGCCGACTTGTCCCTGCTCCCGCCCCCCACGGTCTCGCGGACGGCCCGCAGCGACTCCTTGAGCGAACCCATGGTGGCCAGCACGGCCGTGGGCTCGTACCCGCAGTGCGCCATGCAGTTCGCGCAGCGCGGGTCCTTCCCGCGGCCGTACTTGCTCCAGTCGGTGTCCTCGATCAGTTCCCGGTACGAGGGGACGTACCCGTCGCTCATCAGATAGCAGGGGCGCTGCCAGCCGAAGAGCGAGTAATTCGGAATGGCCCATGCGGTGCAGGGGAAATCGGCTTTGCCTTCCAGGAAGTCCAGGAAGAGCGGGGAGTGATTGAGGCGCCAGCGCCGCCGGTTGCCCCCGGCGAAAGCCTTCTTGAAGAGTTCTCGGGTCTGTTCGACGCCGAGGAAGTGCTCCTGGTCGGGAGCCTTTTCGTAGGCGTAGGCCGGCGAGATCATCATCTCGTCCACCTGGAGATCGTCATTGAGGTAGTTGAGGACCTCGATGATGGTCTGCGGGGTGTCGGTGTTGAAGAAGGTGGAGTTGGTCGTCACCCGGAATCCGCGCTTCTTCGCCTCCTTGATGGCCTCGACCGCCTCGTCGAAGACGCCTTCCTTCGCGACCGACTCGTCGTGGCGCTCGCGCAGTCCGTCGATGTGCACGGCGAAGGCGAAGTACGGGGAGGGCGTGAACTTCTCGATCTTCTTGCGCAGCAGCATCGCGTTGGTGCAGAGGAAGACGTACTTCCGCTTGGCCACCAACTGGCGCACGATCTCGTCGATCTGCGGGTGCATCAAGGGCTCGCCACCCGCGATGGACACCATCGGCGCGCCCGATTCCAGCACGGCGCCCACCGCCTGGGCCACGGGCATGCGCTGCTTGAGCACCCCGGCCGGGTGCTGGATCTTCCCGCACCCCTCGCAGGCCAGGTTGCAGGCGTAGAGCGGTTCCAGCTCGACGATCAGCGGGAACTTCTCGCGCTTGCGGAGCTTCTGTTCGAGCAGGTACGTCCCGACCCTGATGGTCTGTCGCAGTGGCATGGCCATCTGGCTCACCTCCTGGGGAGCAGCAAAGAACGGTGCCATTCGTAAAACGCGGGCAGTACGGCACGCAGTACGCGAAAGGCCGATATTCCCCCGCGGACGGTGCCGATACGGACGAGCTCATGCTCCGGAGCGTCCACGATCACCCGGACGGCCGCAACCGGGCGGTCCGCGGCCCCCGGGACGCTCCCGCCCCGGGTCGCGGTCCAGAGGGTGGCGGCCGATTCCATGTCGACCCCGACGGCGCCGCCGGCGCGCAGCCGGGCGCGCTCCTGGCCCCGGACGACGTGGTCGGATCCGGTCAGTGCACCGAGGTGTACGGTCCGGCCGGGTACGGCCCGGGCCAGCGCCTCGGCGAGCAGGGCGGTACCGGCGCAGGCGACCGTGCCGCGCGGGTCCCGGGTCTCCTCGGCGACGATCAGGTCGCCGGGGCTCATGCCGGGCAGCAGCCCGGCGCAGAAGCCGGTGGCGAGCACGGCGGCGCCGTGCAGCCGCGGCTCGGCCAGTTTGCGGCCGACGGCGCGCTCGGCCGCGCGCGGGCCCATGCCGGTGCGCAGGACCTCGTACCGCCCGGGCGCGCCGCTCTCGCGGACGCCGCGGTACGAGGTGCTGCGCAGGGCGGTCATCTCGATGCGCAGGGCGCAGGCGATCAGCAGCGGCGGCGGGGCGGCCGCGGCGGGGCCGCCGGTCATCGGGCTTCCCCGGGGGACGGGGCCGCGTGAAGGAGGGCGGCGGGATCCGCGTACCGCCCGCCCGGGCCGAACGGTTCTCCGTACAAGTAGCGGCCCAGCGCGGTGAGCGGGAAAACCTGGCGGTACAGGTGGTAGTTGATGGAGAAGTCCCAGGGGAATCCGGTACCGGTGAAGTACGGCTCGTCCCAGGTGCCGTCGGGGCGCTGCGTGGAGACGAGGTAGCCGATCCCCCGCCGCACGGACGGCGCGTCGCGCTCCCCCGCCGACAGCAGGGCCATCAGCGCCCAGGCCGTCTGCGAGGCCGTCGAGGCGCCCTTCCCCGCCCAGGACGGGTCCTGGTAGGAGCGCTGGTCCTCACCCCACCCCCCGTCCTCGTTCTGTACGGATTCCAGCCAGTGCACCGCCCGCCGGATCGCGGGGTGCGAGGGGGCGAAGCCGGCGGCGGTCAGCGCCGGGACCACCGAGCCGGTGCCGTAGACGTAGTTGGTGCCCCAGCGGCCGAACCAGCCGCCGTTGGGGTCCTGTTCGGCGAGGAGCCAGGCGATGCCGCGCCGGGTGCGCGCGTCGCCCGCCCGGCCCTCGACGGCGAGCATCTCCACGACGTGGGCGGTGACGTCGGCCGAGGGCGGGTCGATGACCTCGCCGAAGTCGCAGAAGGGCAGCTTGTTGGGGAAGGGGCTGGTGTTGTCGGCGTCGAAGGCGCCCCAGGCCCCGTTCTTCGACTGCATGCCGAGGTTCCAGGACACTCCCCGGGCGATGGCCCCCTCCATCCGCGCCGGGTCGGGGTGCTTGACGCGGCGCAGGGCGAGGACGACCTCGGCGGTGTCGTCGATATCGGGGTAGTTGTCGTTGTGAAACTCGAACGCCCAGCCACCCGGGGCCAGTTGGGGCCGCCGTACGGCCCAGTCCCCGCTGCGCACGATCTCCTCGCCGAGCATCCAGTCGGCGGCCTTGACCAGGGCGGGGTGGTCGGGGCGCAGTCCCGCGTCGGCCAGCGCGATGGCCGCCAGGCAGGTGTCCCACACCGGGGACTGGCAGGCTTCGATCATGCGGGCGCCGTCCGCGCGCCAGACGGCGAAGCGGTCCAGGGACTCCAGTCCGGCGCGCATCACCGGGTGCCGCAGGTCGTAGCCGAGCAGGTGCAGGGCGATGACGGAGTACACGGCCGGCGGCTGGATGCCGCCCCAGCAGCCGTCGTTCTCCTGCCGTTCCACGATCCAGCGTCCGGCGCTCGCCATGGCCGCCGCGCGCAGCCGGCGCGGGGCGAACCGGCGGTAGACGTGCAGGGCCTTGTCCATCCGCTGGAAGGCGCCACTCCAACTGGCCAGCGGCGCAAGCTTCTTGGCGGGGTACGGGGTCCGCGCGTCGGCGTGCAGCTCGTCCAGGGCGAAGGGGCCCGGGCGGACCGGGCGCAGGGCCGATACCACGGTGAGCGGGACGATCGTCTGCCGGGCCCAGCAGCCGAAGTCGTAGATGTTCAGCGGCACCCAGGGCGGCAGGAACAACAGTTCGGGCGGGAGTTCGGGCAGATGGTCCCAGCTCCACCAGCCGAACAGCGCCAGCCAGATGCGGGTGAAGACGCGGGCGCCCGCCAGTCCCCCGTGGGCCCGGATCCACGCCGAGGCGCGGGCCATGTGCGGGGCGTCGGGCGCGTCTCCGGCGAGGCGCAGGGCCACGTACGCCTCGATGGTGGCGGAGAGGTCGCAGGGGCCTCCGTGGAAGGTGGCCCAGGTGCCGTCGTCCTGCTGCTCCCCCCGGATGAACAGGGCCGCGGCCCGGGTGGTGGCCTCGTCCCGGATCCCGAGGAACTGGCGCAGCAGCAGGTCCTCGGCGTCCATGGTGACGTTGGTCTCCAGGTCGCCCTTCCACCAGCCGGCCTCGTCCTGCCGCTCCAGCAGGTCCCGGACCGCCCGCTCGATGGCCTCCCGAACCGCGCGCAGCCCGGCGGGGCCGGGGATCGGTCCGGGGTCCGGTCCGGGGTCCGGGCCGGCGCCCGGGGCCGGGCCCGGCGGTCCGGCGGCGCGCCCGGGACCGGGCTCGTTCGGGTCGGCGCCGCAGGCATGGGCGCCGCCGTTGGTCGTCGCAGTCATGGCTTCCCCTATGCGTGCAGTGTCCTCTGCTGTCATCCGCTGTACTGGGGGCCGCCGTCGGACGGTACTACCGGCAGGCAGTACCGTCCGGCGACTCGCGATTCATATGCGCGTACGGGTGGCGATCACCTCTTGCGCACGACGACGAAGTCGGCGAGCGCGACGAGCTGGTCGCGCACGCGCTGGTCCATGTCCACGTCGTCGAGGGCCTTGATGGCGATCTCGTACTGGCGGCGCGCCTCGTCGGCGGTCCACCGGCGGCCGCCGGCGGCCTCGATGAGCGCGGCGCGGGCCGCGAACTCCTCCTCGGAGAAGTTCTCGAAGTCGTTGCTCTTGGCGTCGGCGGCGAGCAGTTCGGTGAGTTCCTCACTGGCCGGTCCGCCTGCGGCGAGGGCGGCGACGACGGGGAGCGACTTCTTGCGCTGGCGCAGGTCGCTCCAGGTCTGCTTGCCGGTGGACTCCGGGTCGCCCCAGATGCCGAGGAGGTCGTCGACGGCCTGGAAGGCGAGGCCGAGGTGGTAGCCGTACTCCTCCAGCTTGTCGGCCGTACGGTCGTCCGCGCCGCCGAGCACGGCGCCGATGGAGACCGCGCAGGCGAGCAGGGCGCCGGTCTTGTTGCCCTCCATCTCCAGGCATTCCTCGACGCTGACGCTCTCGCGGTGCTCGTAGGAGATGTCCTGGGCCTGGCCGTCGATGAGCTTGCGGCTCGCGGTGGTCAGGCGGCGGGCCGCGCGGCCGGCCTCGACCGTGCCGAGTTCCAGCAGCACCTCGTTGGCCAGGGCGAACAGGGCGTCGCCGACCAGGATGGCGAGGGCGGGTCCGTGGACCTTCCACACCGTGTCGCGGTGGCGGCGCTGCTCGTCGCCGTCCATCAGGTCGTCGTGCAGCAGCGAGAAGTTGTGGACGAGTTCGACGGCGACGGCGCCGGGGATGCCGACCTCGGCGGCGGCGCCGGCGGCTTCCGCCGAGAGCAGGGCGAGGGCGGGGCGCACGGCCTTGCCGCCGTCGCCGTCCGCCGGGTTGCCGTGGGCGTCGATCCAGCCGAAGTGGTAGGCGGCGACGGTGTCCATGGGCGCGGCGAGCCGGTCCACGGCGGCGCGGAGCACGGGCGTCGAGAGCGTACGGCCTCGTTCGAGGAGGGCGAGCGTGTCCGCCTTCTCCCCGCCGGCCGGGCCCGCACTGGCGTCCGTGTTCTCGACGGCCGGATTCCCCGGGTTCACTGGCTCTCCTCTGGTTCCTGTACGTACTGCGATGCGTGGTGCTGCGGTGCGTGGTGCTGCGGTGCGTGAAGCTGTGGTGCCGGCGGCGCCGGTACCGGTGGCGCCTACGGTGCCGGTGGTGGTCATACCGCCTCCTGCAAGGGGTGTTCGCGGTGGCGGCCCAGCGGCACGAGCGCGGCATGGGCCGCGCTCAGTCCGCTGCGGACGGCGCTCTCCATGGTCGCGGGCCAACCCGTCGCGGTCCACGCACCGGCGAGGTAGAGCCCCGGCGTGTCGGTCCGGGCTCCGGGCCGGAGCCGTCCGACGCCGGGGCTGGGGGCGAAGGTCGCGGTGCGCTCCCGGGTGACGAAGAAGTCGCGCACCTTGGCTCCGCGCGCGGCGGGCAGCAGCCGTTCCAGCTCGGGCAGGTACTTGGCGCGCAGGACCGAGACGGGTTCGTCGATGTCCTCGTGCGCGACGGACTGGGAAAGCGCCAGGTACTGGCCGCCGTCGGGGAGTCCGGAGGAGTCGGTGCGGTCGAAGACCCACTGCACCGGGGAGCCGAGGGCCGCGAAGAACGGCTGCTTCAGCACCTTGCGGTCGTACACGACGTGCACGTTGAGGATCGGCGCGGTGCCGATGTCGAGCAGTTTGTCGGGGTCGGCGAGCGCTCCGGCGGGCAGCAGCCCGTGCGCCTCGCGCTGCGGGACGGCGAGGACGACGGTGCCGGCCTCGAACGAGTCGCCCTCGGTGGCCACCCGCCAACCGCCCTCCGGAGTACGGGAGATGTCCGTGACCCGGGTGCGCAGTTCGGTGCGGACCCCGGCGGCGTCCAGGGCCTTGCGGGCGAGGGTGTCGTGCAGGTCGCCGAGCGGTACCCGGGCCCAGCCGATGTCGGCCGCGCCGTTCTCGGAGAGCAGGCCGGTCTTGAACACCATGGCGGCCAGACCCAGCGAGGACTGCGCGGCGGTGGCGTTGAGCGTGGCGATGCCGACGAGGTCCCACAGCGCCTCGATGGTGCGCGGGGACTGGCCGTACCGGCCGAGCCAGGTCGCGAAGTCCACGCCGTCGAGCGCCGGGTCGGCGGGGTCGAGGCGGCGCAGCGCGAGGGCGGCGCGCCCGACGGACGCCCGCTCGGCGAGCGAGAGGTGCGGGTAGCGGGCCAGCGAGGCCGCCAGGTGCAGCGGTACGGGCAGGGCGCTGCGGCGCAGCCGGCCGAGCCGGGGGCCGCCGGGGTGGGCGACGTCGAGGACGGGTACGTCGAGCCGGTCCTGCAGCGGCGCCAGGCCGGCGCCGTCGACGCGGTCGAGGAACCACCGGTAGGCGGTGCAGCAGCGCAGGTAGACGTGCTGGCCGTTGTCGACGGTCAGTTCCCCGCGCTTGAAGGAGAACGCCAGGCCGCCGAGGCGGGGCCGGCCCTCCAGCAGGGTCACCCGCAGGCCGGCGTCGGCGAGTTCCAGCGCGGTGGTGACACCGGCGAGTCCGCCGCCGACGACCACGGCCCGGTGCGCGCTCATGCGTCCTCCTCCGTCACTCCCACGGACGCCGCCGGGCGCCGCGGGGTTGCTCCCGTCCGCGCTGCTGCCGTCCGTGTTGCTCCCGGCCGCGTTGCTCGCGTCCGTGTTGCTCCGGTCCGCGCTGCTCCCGCCCGTGCTGCTCCCGGCCGCCCCGCCGACGCGGCTCGCCGGCCCGCCGTCATCAGAGCCGCCTCCTGGTGCTCTGGCGCGCGATGGTCCGCGCGTCCAGGCCGGAGAGGCCGCGGACCGCCACGTACGCCTTCTCGTGCGGCGGCAGCGAGACCCGGCCGCGGAGCACGGCCTCCGGCTCGCGCTCGATGCGGTCGAGCAGACGCCGGTAGATGCCGGCCATGGCCGCGACGCAGGCGCCGCTGCGCCGGTCGAGCAGGGGGAGCAGCCGGTAGCCCTCCACGAACAGGGCGCGGGCGCGCCGGACTTCCTGGTGGACGAGCCCGGCGAAGTCGGCGCCGCTGGGCATCCGCGCACTGTTGAAGCCGTCGGAGCAGCCGAACTTGGCGAGGTCCTCGGCGGGCAGGTAGGTCCGCCCGTTGCCCGCGTCCTCGCGAACGTCCCTGAGGATGTTGGTGAGTTGCAGGGCGAGACCGAGGGTGTCGGCGTATTCGCCGGCCCGTGCCGCGTCGTGCCCGGCCGCGCCGGCGTGCCCGCCGGAGTGCGCGGTGCCGAACACGCCGAGCGAGAGCCGGCCGATGGCTCCGGCCACGCAGCGGCAGTAGACCTTGAGGTCGTCCCAGGTCTCGTACGTCTCCCCGCGGACGTCCATGAGGACGCCGTCGATGAGTTCGTCGAGCCCTTCGAGCGGGATCGGGAAGCGGCGCGAGGCGTGCGCGAGGGCGACCGCGACCGGGTCGGTGTCGTCCTCGTCGACCTCCTCGGCGCGGATCCGGCCCAGCAGGGTGCGGGTCTCCTCCAGCCGGGCCAGTTTGACCTCGTGCGGCAGCGTGCCGTCGCCGATGTCGTCGACCCGCCGGGAGAAGGCGTACAGCGCGGACATCGCCTGCCGCTTGTCGGCGGGCAGCAAGCGGATGCCGTAGGCGAAGTTGCGTGCCTGCGAGCCGGTCACGGCCTCGCAGTAGCTGTAGGCGGCCGAAATCGGTGCGGACATCGCCGTCGGCACGGACGGCGCGCCCGGTGCGGACGCGTGTGTGGGGCCCTCCACGATCGGGCTCACCCCTTTCTCGGCGCTGTGCGCAGGACGGCGGCCACCTCGCGGAGCAGGACGCTCTTGGTGGCCTTGGGCGGGCCGGGGAGGACGTCGAAGCCGGCGGCGGTGACGGCTCGCAGGGCGGCGCGTCCGCCTCCCACGAAGCCCGCGAGCAGCAGCCGGAGCCTTCCGTGGACGCTGCCCACGAGCGGCGTGCCTTCGTCGAGGAGCTCCCGCGCCCGTTCGGTTTCGAAGGCGACGAGGGCGCGTACGGACGCACCCGCGGACGGGGCCTTCAGGTCGGTCTCGGTCACGTGGAAGCGGCGCATGTCCTCGCCCGGGAGGTAGATCCGGTCCCGGGCGAGGTCCTCGGCGACGTCCTGGAGGTGCTCGGCGATCTGCAGGGCGGTGCAGACGGCGTCGGAGCGGCGGATCCGCTCGGGGGTGCTGGTGCCGGTGAGGTCCAGCACGAGCCGCCCCACCGGGTTGGCGGAGAGCTCGCAGTAGCCGACGAGGTCTCCGTACGTCGCGTAGCGCGCGACCCGCTGGTCCTGGCGGTTGGCTTCGATGAGCGCCAGAAACGATTCGGGGGTGAGGCCGTGGGCGCGCACGACGGGCTGCAGGGCCAGCATCAGGGGGTGGCGCGGGGGCCCGTCGGTGCCGCCGAAGACGCGCTTCAGGTCGGCTTCGAGGGCCTCGAGCATGGCGAGCCGGTCGTCCGTGGCGGCGGGGTCGAGCCCGAGCAGCACGGCGTCGTGGCCGCCCGGGGCGAGGTCGCCGTCGCCGATGTCGTCGACCAGGCGGGCGTACCCGTAGACCGCCATCAGGCCCTCGCGCCAGGCGCGGGGCAGGAAGGCGGGGGCGACGGGGAAGTTCTCGGAGCGCGCCTTGCCGAGGGTGGCGGCGCCGGGGCGGGCGGGGAGGGAGCCGGAGAAGCCGGACGGCTCGTGCGGCCGGGAGCTGGTGCCGTGCCCCGGGGTCACCGCCCGCCACCCGCGGCGGGGACGGCCGTCGTGCCTGGGGGCCGGAGAATTCCCGTAGCCATTGCCGTCACATCTCCCGTTCTACACTGCCAACCTAAAACATCCCATTTCGGACACGCCGCCGCACTTTCCCCGGGGCGTACCGGGATATTCACCTATGGGGGGAATCGCCCCTTCTTGCCCACGATTGAGGCCTGGCCCAGCTTACGCTGTACAACGCCGCCGGACCTCGACGGGTATTCGCTCCACCACACAATGTCGCCCGCGCACCGCTCACGCGAAAAGGCGCGGTCCCGCGCGCCGGGCACCCGTACGGCATGCGTACGGCATGCGACGGCCCCCGCCGCCGGACGCGGTGGGGGCCGTCGGTGCCGAACCGTCAGTTGGTGGCCTTCTCGTACGCCGCGACGACTTCCTCGGTGGGGCCGTCCATCAGGAGTTCGCCCCGCTCCAGCCACAGCACCCGGTCGCAGGTGTCGCGGATGGACTTGTTGTTGTGACTCACGAGGAAAACGGTTCCCGCGGTCTTGCGCAGTTCCCGGATCCGCTCCTCGGAACGCACCTGGAACTTCCGGTCACCGGTGGCCAGCGCCTCGTCGATCATCAGGACGTCGTGGTCCTTGGACGCGGCGATGGAGAAACGCAGGCGGGCGGCCATGCCGGAGGAGTAGGTCCGCATCGGCAGGGAGATGAAGTCCCCCTTCTCGTTGATGCCCGAGAAGTCGACGATGTCCTGGTAGCGCTCCCGGATCTGCGCGCGGGTCATCCCCATCGCGAGACCACCGAGGACCACGTTGCGCTCGCCGGTGAGGTCGTTCATCAGCGCCGCGTTGACACCCAGCAGAGAGGGCTGGCCGTCGGTGTAGACCTTGCCCGACTCGCAGGGCAGCAGGCCCGCGATGGCCCGCAGCAGGGTGGACTTGCCGGAGCCGTTGGAGCCGATGACACCGATGGCCTCGCCCCGGTACGCCGTGAAGGAGACCCCGCGCACGGCGTGGACCCGGCGGACACCCGGTGCGTCGCCGCGCCGGCGGACTATCTTGCTGAGCGCCGCCGTGGCGCTGCCCTTGCCCGCGCTGCCGGTGTTGACCCGGTAGACGATGTGGACGTCGTCGGCGATGACGGTGGGGACGTGCCCCTGGTTGTTCTCAGCCACGGCCGTAACGCTCCTCAGCCTTCCAGAAGTACACGAATCCGCCGATGCCGAGCAGGAGGGCCCAGCCGACCGCGAAGGCCCAGACGTGCGGCGGCAGGTTCTCCCGGCCGTACCCGTCGATGAGCGCGAAGCGGATCAGGTCCATGTAGATCGCGGCCGGGTTCCACTGCAGGATGTCCGCGATCCACGGGGGCTTGCCCTCGAGCATCGTGTTGATCGAGAACATGACGCCGGAGGCGTACATCCACGTACGCGTGACGAACGGCATGAGCTGCGCAAGGTCGGGGGTCTTGGACCCCATCCGGGCGAAGACCAGGGCCAGGCCGGTGTTGAAGGCGAACTGGAGGATCAGCGCCGGGATCACGAGCAGCCACGACAAGGACGGGTAGTTGCCGAATCCGATCGTGACCACGAACACGACGACCATCGAGAACATCAGCTGCTGGAGCTGCTGCAGCGAGAACGAGATCGGCAGCGAGGCGCGCGGGAAGTGCAGGGCGCGGACCAGGCCGATGTTGGCCGGGATCGCTCTGACACCCGCCATCAGCGAGGTCTGCGTGAAGGTGAAGACGAAGACACCGATCACCAGGAAGGGGATGTAGTCGTGCTTGTCGATGCCCCGCCCGGCGTTCAGGATCAGCCCGAAGATCAGGTAGTAGACCAGCGCGTTCAGCAGGGGGGTCGCCACCTGCCAGATCTGGCCGAGCTTCGCCTGGCTGTACTGGGCCAGCAGCTTGGCCCGGGAGAACGCGATGATGAAGTGGCGGCGCTCCCAGAGCTGGCGCACGTACTCGACCAGGCTCGGTCGGCGTCCGCTGACGGACAGGCCGTACTTCCTGGCGAGCTCCGCGGAGCTCAGCCCGGCGTCTTCGGACGGCCGCCTGCTCGTGGCAAGGGTTCCGTCCTGGGTTGTGTCACTCACAAGATGAAACTTTCCGTCTTCATGATGCGGCAGAAGGTGGCATCGGGCCTGAGTCGATCGGTTCGTGATCGCGCCATGGTCTCAGACCCGGACGTTTCAGATGACAGGCGGTCGGCCCAGCCGGGTCAGCCGCCAGACCGTACGCCATCTCATGGGGCGCCGGGGACCGCAGGAGGTGGTCCAGCCCTCCTTGAAGCCGCCGAACCAGGCCTTGAGCGCGGGCCCCGAGGGCTTGCGCAGGAGCGTCAGCAGGAGCCAGACGCCCACGTAGACCGGGACCAGCGGGGCGGGCAGGTTGCGGCGGGCGAGCCACACCCGGTTGCGAGCCACCATACGGTGGTAGACGGCGTGCCGGGACGGGGCCGTGGTGGGGTGCAGGAGCACCATGTCCGCGCGGTAGTCGATCTGCCACCCGGCGTCGAGCGCCCGCCAGGCCAGATCGGTCTCCTCGTGCGCGTAGAAGAACTGCTCCGGGAGGTCTCCGACCTGTTCGAACACCTTCGTGCGGACGGCGTTGGCGCCGCCCAGGAAGGTGGTGACGCGCGAGGAGCGCATCGGGTCGGAGGCGCGCAGCCGGGGGACGTGCCGTCGCTGCGTCTCGCCGCTCTGCGGATCGGCGATCCGGAAGCTGACGATGCCCAGCTCGGGGTCCTCGGTGAAGGCCTGCCGGCACAGCTCGGCGGTGTCGGTGCGCTCCAGCAGTCCGTCGTCGTCCAGGAAGAGCAGGACGTCCACGTCGAAGCCGCCCGAGCCGGCCGACCCGTCGGCGCCCGCGGTGCGGAAGGCCTCGATGCCGACGTTGCGGCCGCCCGGGATGCCCAGGTTCTCGGGCAGCTCGACGGTGCGCACGCCCGCCGTCGGGTCCGCCAGGCCGGGGAGCGGTACGCCCTGGCCGACGACGACCACCTCGACCGGGGCCCCGTCCTGCCGGGCCACGGAGTCGAGGAGCGCCTTGAGCTCGTCCGGGCGGTTGCCCATGGTGATGATGACGGCGCCCAGCCGCAGCGGCGCCGTCACTTGAGCCTGCTGGAGGCCAGGACCGACACCAGGTGCAGCACCGTCTGGAGCAGCGCGATGCCGGCGAGCACCGCGACGCCGAGGCGGGAGAAGTACAGGTCGCCGCGGACCTGGTCCAGGACGGCCAGCACCAGGATGAGCAGCGAGGCCTCGATGCCGAGGACCAGCCGGTGGAACTTGAGCGCGGCGGCGGCCCGGCGGGCGAGCGCCATGCCGGAGGAGCGCGGCGTGGCCGCCGCGTCCTGGACCACGGGCTTGCCGGCCTGGTGGCGGGCGACGCCGACCAGGTCGGTCTCGGCCTTGATCAGGATCGCGCCGAGCGCCGCGAGGGTGCCCAGGAAGGCCCACAGCCAGTCGATGCGCCCGGTGCCCCACAGGTCGGAGGCGCGCAGGCCGAAGCCGACGAGCACCGCCGCGTCGCACAGGTAGGCGCCGACCCGGTCGAGGTAGACCCCGGACAGCGAGAACTGCTTCTTCCAGCGGGCGACCTCGCCGTCGACACAGTCGAGCAGCAGGTACATCTGCACCGCGACCACGCCGAGGACGGCGCCCCAGATGCCCGGCACCAGCAGGGCCGGGGCGGCGAGGACTCCGGCGAGGGTCATCACGTAGGTCAGCTGGTTGGGCGTGACCTTGGTGGTGACCAGGAGGCGGGTGATGCGCAGGGAGATCTCGCGCATGTAGAGGCGCCCGCCCCAGTGCTCGCCGCTGACCCGGTCCTTGACGCCCGCCGGGTGAACGACGGGCCGGAGTTCAGCTACGGATGGTCTTGGCATAGTCGGCGTAAGCGTCCCTGATCTCGGCGGCGGACAGGTTGAGGTGCTCCAGGATGGTGAACCGTCCCGGACGGGTCTGGGGTGCGTACTCGACTGCCGCGACGAACTCGTCCACGCTGAACCCGATCTCCTCGGGCAGCACGGGCAGGCCGTGACCGCGCAGCACCTGGACGAAGAGCTCGGACTGCTCCTTGGCTCCCCGCAGGTGCATGGCGAAGGCGGCACCGATGCCGACCTGCTCGCCGTGGAGCGCGGAGCGTCCCGGGTAGAGCAGGTCGAAGGCGTGGCTGATCTCGTGGCAGGCGCCGGACGCAGGGCGGGTGTCCCCGCTGATCGACATGGCGATGCCGGTGAGGACCAGTGCCTCGGAGAGCACGGTGAGGAACTCGTCGTCGCCGCAGCCGCCGGGGTGGCGCAGTACGGACTCTCCCGCGGTACGGGCCATGGCCGCGGCCAGACCGTCCACCGGCTCGCCCGTGATCTTGTGCGAAAGCTCCCAGTCGGCGATCGCCGAGATGTTGGAGAGGCAGTCGCCGATGCCCGAGCGGACGAACCGCACCGGGGCCTCGCGGATCACGTCGAGGTCGATCACCATGGCGATCGGCGTCGGGACCCCGTAGGAGCCCCGGCCGTTGTCGTTGTCCAGGGTGGCGACCGGTGAGCAGATGCCGTCGTGCGCCAGGTTGGTGGCGACGGCCACCATGGGCAGGCCGACCCGCGCCGCGGCGTACTTCGCCACGTCGAGGATCTTTCCGCCGCCCAGGCCCACGACCGCGTCGTAGCGGTTCCCCTTTATGTCGTCGGCGAGCTTGACCGCGGAGTCGATGGTCCCGTCGATGACGGGATACCAGTCGGCGTGCGGCAGCACGGGCTCCAGCTTGGCGCGCAGCACCGCGCCGGAGCCGCCGCTGATGGCGATCGCGAGCTTGCCGGACGAGGAGATCCGCTGGTCGGCCAAGAGGCCGGCCAGGTCGTCCATCGCGCCGCGGCTGATGTCGACGACCAGGGGCGAGGGGATGAGCCTCGTCAGTACTGGCATGCGATCGTCCGGCCCTTGGCGAGGTCGTCGTGGTTGTCGATCTCGACCCACTTGACGTCACCGATGGGGGCCACGTCGATGGTGAAGCCGTCGTTGACGAGCTGCTGGTAGCCGTCCTCGTAGTAGAGGTCGGGGTCACGCTCGAAGGTGGTCTTCAGGGCCTCGGCCAGCGCCTCGGCGGCCTCCGGCTCGATGAGCGTGACGCCGATGTACTCGCCGGTCGCGGTGGCCGGGTCCATCAGCTTGGTGATCCGCCGAACGCCCTTCTCGCCGTCGGTGATGACCTTCATCTCCTCGTCGGCCAGGCTCTTGACCGTGTCGAGGGCGAGGATGATCTTCTGGCCCTGGCCGCGGGCGGCGAGCAGGGTCTTCTCGACGGAGACGGGGTGGACGGTGTCGCCGTTGGCGAGGATCACGCCCTGCTTCAGGACGTCACGGGCGCACCACAGGGAGTAGGCGTTGTTCCACTCCTCGGCCTTGTCGTTGTCGATCAGCGTGATCTTGACGCCGTACTTGGCCTCCAGCGCCTCGCGGCGCTCGTACACGGCTTCCTTGCGGTAGCCGACGACGATGGCGACCTCGGTCAGGCCGACCTCGGCGAAGTTGCCGAGCGTCAGGTCGAGGACCGTGATGCTCTCCTCGGCCCCTTCGGGTCCGACGGGCACGAGGGCCTTGGGCAGGGTGTCGGTGTAGGGACGCAGGCGGCGTCCGGCTCCGGCAGCGAGGACGAGGCCGATCATGCTGGTTCTCCTTCGTCATGTACGGCGGGTGCCCCGGAGGAAACCCAGAAGCGGATGCTCTCCACGAGCACCACGAGTGCCACGAACACGGCGAGGGCCGTGAGCGCGACGGGGAAGTCGACGGCGCGCGACGCCAGGACGGAGGCCAGGACCGTGATCAAGAGGATCCGGCCTTCGTGCCCGCCGATCGTCCGCACCAGCCAGTGCGGGGGGGCGCCGGTGCCACCGCGGATGCGGTAGACCGTGTCGTAGTGATGGTAGGCGACCGCCGCGACCAGTCCGAATGCCGCCGGAAGGGCCCCAGGGACGTCCGCCTTGGCGGCGAGGATCAGGACGGTGGTGTATTCGGCGGCCCGGAAGACGGGCGGCACGAGCCAGTCGAGGGCCCCCTTGAGGGGCCGGGCGACGGCCGCGCCGGCGAGTACGGCGTAGAAGGCGGCGGCGACGATCACCTGGCTGCTGCCGAACCCGTAGGCCCAGGCGGCCCACAGCAGGGCGCCCGAGCCGACGACGGCCGCGGCGATCCCGGCCCCGGGGGCCATCCGGCCCACCGCGCGGCCCGTGAGCTCGGCGACCGGGCCCGAGTCGGCCAGGTCCGCCAGGGCCTGGGCGGCCCGGTCGGTCCGCTTCGCCTTGCGGGTCAGCGAGCGCAGGACCCGGCCGGCCGTGGTGTACAGCGCACCGAAGGCGCAGCCGGCGAGGAGGGCGTAGAAGACGATCCGCGGGGTGGTGAAGGCGATGAGGACCGCGATCATGGCCCAGCGCTCACCGATCGGCAGGATGATCATGCGCCGCACCCAGACCGTCCAGCCCCGACTGTCGAGCTTGTCGGAGAGGGCCGCCGTGGGGCTGGTGTTGGCCGTGGCGTCGTGGTTGGCCTCGTTGAAGGCGAAGTCCACGACGTGCCGGCAGGTCATGAGGATCATGGCGCCCAGGGCCAGGGCCCAGACGTCATCGCCGTTCCTGGCCGCGCCGAGCGCGAGACCCGCGTAGAAGGAGTACTCCTTCGCGCGGTCGAAGGTGGCGTCGAGCCAGGCGCCCATCGTCGAGTACTGGAGCGAGTAGCGGGCGAGCTGCCCGTCCGTGCAGTCCAGGACGAAGGAGACCAGCAGCAGCACGCCGGAGGCCACGTAGCCCCAGCGGTCGCCGGTGGCGGCGCAGCCGGCCGCGATCAGCGCGGTGATCAGCGAGGCGGTGGTGACCTGGTTGGGGGTCAGTCCGCGGCGCGCGCACCAGCGGGCGATGTAGCGCGAGTACGGGCTGACGAAGAAGGTGGTGAAGAACCCGTCGCGGGACTTCACGGCGGTGCGCAGCCGGACGGCCTCGTCGTCGACGGCCGCGACGGCGGCGTCCGCCGCCCTGCGCTCGGCGGTGGTGGCGGGCACGGAGGCGACGAGGGTGCCCAGCTCGGGGCGGTGCACGGGGGTGCCGTCGGCCTCGACGGCGGCGGCGAGCCGGTCGGGGTACGGGCCGTGGCCCGCCGGGGCGGACGCGTCGAGCGCGGCGGCCCGGTCCAGGGCCGCGCGGGCGCCGGACTGGACGGCGAGGGCTCCGGTGACGGCGCAGGCGTCGAACCGCGGGTCGGTCAGTGCGAGCCGCAGCGCGTGCACGTGTCCGACGAACTCCGCGTCCACGACGGCCACCCGCTGCTCGGCGGGTACGCGCGCCAGGGCGGCGGCGGTGTCCGACGGGGTGGCCGCGGGGTGGACCTCGAAACCGAGGGAGCGCAGCTCATCGGCGAGCGCTGATCCGGGCACCGGCAGGCCGGTAAGGATGACGGTCGGCAGACGAACTCACTCCTTGCACACACACGGGTAACGGGCGCCGGGTGGGCCGGCGGCACGTCGGCAGAGGCTATCGGATGAACGGAAGCAGGGGTTCACCGCCTGTTTACGCTCCGATAAGCCGAAAATCACGGGCCTGTCGGTCCTGTGCCGATCATCATTGACGATCGGTGGGAGCGATCACAAACCAGCCTGCGCACCGCTGCTGTTAGGGTGGTCGCAGACGCGTACGAGTTCCGCCAAAGCGTCCCAATCGCCCGAATGTCACACGAGACGTGACGAAAGAAAGAAAGAGGTGGGGTTGATGACCGTCGCAGGCGTCGCCGCCCAGCGCAGCGCACTCCGGTACATCCCCCTCTCCTTCCGGGCGTCCGGCCGGGCCTGATCACACCGATCACCCGCGTCGGCCGGAGCCCCCTTTCAAGGGTTCACGTTGACCGACCACACCGGTAACACAAGCAACTCCCACACCACCGACTTCAGCACCCGGGGCGACCTCTTCTTCGAGGCGTTCCTGGAGCTGCACCGCGGCCTGCCCCGGCAGTCCCCCGGTTCCGAGGCGACCACCCGCCACCTGCTGTCCCTGTGCGGACCGCTGCCCGAGCGGCCCCGCGCCCTGGACCTGGGCTGCGGTCCCGGCCCCAGCGCCCTGCTGCTCGCCGCCGAGGCGGGCGGCCTCGGGGCCGACGTCACCGCCGTCGATCTCCAGGACGGCTTCCTCGACGAGCTCCGGACGGCCGCCGCGGCCCGCGGGCTCACCGACCGCGTCCGCGCCGTCAGCGCGGACATCGGCGACCTCTCGGCGCATCCGGACGGTTCCTTCGATCTCGTCTGGGCCGAGGGTTCGGCCTACAACATCGGCTTCGCCACCGCGCTCGCGCGGTGGAAGCGGCTGCTCGCCCCCGGCGGCACCCTGGTGCTGAGCGAGTGCGAATGGACCGTCGACGAACCCTCCGCCGGAGTCCGCGCCTTCTGGGACCCGCACTACGCGCTGCGCTCCACCGCCCGCAACCTGGCCGCCGTCCAGGCCGCCGGCTACCAGGTGCTCGCGGTCCACCGGCAGCCCGATTCCGACTGGGCCGCCTACTACGGTCCGCTCGGCGAGCGGACCGCCGCGGCTCCGGAACCCTCGGGTCCCGAAGCCGCGGCCGCGCTGGGCTTCGTACGCGAGGAGATCGATGTACGGGAGCGGTACGGACACGAGTACGGGTACACCGCCTACGTCCTGCGGCCGGTGACGGCCGGGGACGGCGACGCGTGGCCGGTCCGCCCCGAGACGGCCGGGGACGCGGCCGCCGTGCACGCGGTGAACTCGGCCGCCTTCGGGACCCCGGCCGAGGCCGACCTCGTGGACGCGCTGCGCGCGGACCGCTCCTGGCTGCCGGGTCTCTCCTACGTGGCCGAGGGCCCGGACGGGTCGGTCGCGGCGCACGCCCTGCTGACCCGGTGCGAGGTGGACGGGGCGCCCGCCCTGGCGCTCGCCCCGGTGGCGGCCGCTCCCGGGCTCCATCGCTCGGGCGCCGGCAGCGCGGTCGTACGGGGGCTGCTCGCGGCGGCCGCGGAGCGCGGGGAGAACCTCGTGCTCGTCCTCGGGCATCCCGAGTACTACCCCCGCTTCGGGTTCGTGCCGGCTTCGCGCTTCGGAATCCGGGCACCGTTCGAGGTGCCCGACGAGGCGATGATGGCGCTGGTGCTCGACGATTCGGTGCCGGTTCCGGCGGGCACGATCAAGTACCCGGCCCCGTTCGGGGTTTGATGCCGGGTCCGGCCCGCGGCCGGACGAACTGACGGATCCGCACGCTCCGCTCCTCGCCGCATATCACGCGGCGGGGGGCGGACATGCGCGGATCACCGAAGTGGGGGCAATCCCCATTTGTACGGCAGACTGAAAGCCGAAGTCCGAAGCGAAGGATGGGTATGCCGACCACACCAGCCACCGCCGCGAACAGTGCGACCACCGGCACCGGCGCTCAAGAACCGATCATGCTCGAACTGGTCGACGAGTCCGGCAACACCATCGGTACGGCGGAGAAGCTCTCCGCCCACCAGGCCCCCGGTCAGCTGCACCGGGCGTTCTCGGTGTTCCTCTTCGACGCGCAGGGCCGGATGCTGCTCCAGCAGCGCGCACTCGGGAAGTACCACTCCCCCGGCGTCTGGTCGAACACGTGCTGCGGTCACCCCTACCCCGGGGAGTCGCCGTTCGCGGCGGCCGCCCGGCGGACCCACGAGGAGCTGGGGCTGTCACCCTCGCTGCTCGCGGAGGCGGGGACGGTCCGCTACAACCATCCCGACCCGGCGTCGGGGCTGGTGGAGCAGGAGTACAACCACCTGTTCGTGGGACTCGCGCAGCGATCGGCGCGGCCGGATCCGGAGGAGATCGCGGACACCGCCTTCGTGACCGCGGAGGAACTCGCGAAGCGGCACGCCGAGGTCCCGTTCTCGGCCTGGTTCATGACCGTGCTGGACGCGGCCCGGCCCGCGATCCGCGAGCTGACGGGCGACGCGGCGGGCTGGTAGTCGGCCCTCGGGCCGGTGGCCTTCGAGCTGGTGGCCGTCGGGCCGGTGGCCGTCGAGCTGCTGGCCGTCGAGCTGGTGGCCGTCGAGCTGCTGGCCGTCGAGCTGGTGGCCGTCGGGCCGGTGGCCTTCGCCGGCAGCGGTCGCCGGTGGCCTTCGGGCCCGGCCGGGCTCAGACCGCCGAGGTCGGGGTGGCCGCGGGTGACGCGAGGGCCGTGGTGAGCGGCAGCGCCGCCCAGATCACCTTGCCGCCCGTGGAGGTGTGCTCCACGTCGCAGACCCCGCCGGCCTCCAGCGTGATCTCCCGGACGAGGAGGAGGCCCCGGCCGCCGGTCTGGCCGAAATCGGCCTCCAGCGCCTTGGGCCGGTACGGGTGGTTGTCCTCGACGGCCACCCGTACCCACTCCCGGCCGATGGCCACCTCCACCGCCACCTCCGGCGAGAGCACGGCCGCGTGCCGGACCGAGTTCGTCACCAGTTCGGAGACGATCAGCAGCAGGGAGTAGACCAGGTCGCGGTCGGCCGGCACCTCCTGGCGGCCGAGCAGGTCACGGACCGCACGGCGGGCCTGCGGAACGGATTCTTCTACCGCGGGTGCCGTGAATCGCCACACTCCCTCGTATGCGAGGGGGGCGGCCTCGACCTCCGGCTCGTCCCCCTTGACTGGCGGGACGCTCCCGCTCACATCCATCTCCCGGCCCCCGTCTTCACGCTCGATCGTCTGCACACGTCAAGAGTGGGGACCGGACCGCTCCGGGCCGGACCACTGACCAGAAGTCAGCAGCAATCGGACACTTTCTGACCGCTGGCGTATGACAGAGTCAGTTGTTCGACCGTTCCTGATCTTCTGGCAGGCTCTTCTCGGGCGC
Source organism: Streptomyces sp. NPDC099050 (assembly GCF_044759865.1). Classification (NCBI taxonomy): domain Bacteria; kingdom Bacillati; phylum Actinomycetota; class Actinomycetes; order Kitasatosporales; family Streptomycetaceae; genus Streptomyces; species Streptomyces sp. NPDC099050. The sequence continues at coordinate 172,841 of NZ_JBIWAE010000016.1, forward strand.
TACGGGCGTCTCGGGCGCGGGCGCTCCCGCCCCGGCCGGCGTCAGCGGAACCTCGTCGTCCCTGACCAAGCCCAGGATGCGGCGGGCTCCCATGCCCACGGCGATCAGACTCAGGCCGTCGAACAGCAGCGCGAGGGAGAAGAACGCTCCGATCACGTACAGGCTGCTGCCCGGCCAGTTCGCGAGGATCAGCAGGCCCAGCAGGATGCCGAAGGCGCCCTGGACCAGCGTCAGCCCGAGGTGCGCCCCGCGCACCACCACGGCGCCAGCCAGCCGGAACACCCCTCCGGTGAGGAACAGCAGCGCGGCGAACATGGTGAGCGCCTCCGCGCTCGCCTCCGGGCGGCGCAGGATCACGAAACCGGCCGCGATGTTGATCGCGGCGACGATGACGGCGAGCCAGAAGTAGTTGCTCTTGCGCGACTGGATCGCCTGGAGCAGGCCGACCACGCCGCCGAACAGCAGCAGCCAGCCGAAGAGGAACATCGTGGTCAGGGTGGCTACGCCGGTGTAGACGAGGCCCACCAGACCGGCCACCACCAGGAGCGCCCCGAGCAGGGCCATCCACGCGAAACTGCGGCTGACCTTCTTCTTGTCGGCCTTCACGTCCTGTGGACCCGTACGGTCCCCACGATCGCCACGGTCTGCGCCCATGGACGCGCCACCTTTCCGCTGCCCCCCGACGGACCTTCGGACCCCGCGACTGCCTGCCGGTCCACCGAGCTGCTGGCGACCGGTCTCTTGATCATAGGTTTGACCGTCCGGGATAGCATCCGGCGCATGGACGCCGCCCTCCTCTCCTCCGTCGCCGACGGGGTCGCCACCGTCGTGATCTCGCACCCCGCCAAGCGCAACGCCATGACGGCCGCGATGTGGCGCGGCCTGCCGGAGCTGCTGGCCGGGCTCGCGGCGGATCCCGCCGTACGGGTGCTGGTCCTGACGGGGGCCGGCGAGACCTTCTGCGCGGGGGCCGACATCTCCTCCCTGACCGGGGACGAGGACCCGCAGGCCCTGGCCGTGGCGGCGGAGGAGGCCCTCGCCGCCTTCCCCAAGCCCACGCTGGCCGCGATCCGCGGGTTCTGCGTGGGCGGGGGCAGCCAGCTGGCCGCCGCCTGCGACCTGCGCTTCGCGGAGGAGGGTGCCTCCTTCGGGGTGACGCCGGCGAAGCTGGGCATCGTGTACCCGGCCTCGTCCACCCGGCGCCTGGCCTCACTGGTGGGCCCGTCGGCTGCCAAGTACCTCCTCTTTTCCGCCGAGTTGATCGACGCGGAACGGGCGCTGCGCACCGGGCTGCTGGACGAGCTGCTCCCGGCGGGCCAACTGTCGAAGCGCGTGACGGAGTTCACCCGGGTCCTGGCCACGCGCTCCCAGCTCACGCAGAGTTCGGCGAAGGAGTTCACGGACGGCCGCACGGACCGGGACGCCTACTGGGCGGCGCAGGCCACGGCGAGCGGGGACATCACGGAGGGGGTCGCCGCGTTCCTGGAACGGCGCGCGCCCGCCTTCACCTGGACTCCTCCTTCGGAGTGACCGGGGCCGTCGGGGTGACCGAGCGGAGCAGCGCGACGATCTCGGCGGGCGCCTTGTCCGGGGAGCCCGCGTCGTAGGGCGGCTTCGGGTCGTACTCCGTCATGAGCTGCACGGCCTGCGCGTACGCGTCCCCGGCGATGCGGCCGAGGAGCGCGAGCCCCATGTCGATCCCCGCGGACACCCCGGCGGCGGTCACGTACTTCCCGTCGAAGACCACCCGCTCCGAGACGGGCTCCGCACCGAACGGGGGCAACCGGTCCAGGTACAGCCAGTGACCGGTGGCCCGGCGCCCGTCGAGCAGGCCGGCCGCGGCGAGCAGGGTCGAGCCGCTGCAGACGGAGGTGGTCCACGTACTGGTGGCGTCGACGGCCCGCAGCCAGTCGAGGACCACGGGGTTCCGCATCTCCCGGTCCGTGACCTGACCCCCGGGCACCAGGACGATGTCCGGCCGCGTCACCTCGTCGAGACTTCACCCGGCTCGGGCTGCTGACCACCGTGCCGGCCCTCGCCGCCGCGGTGACGGCCCTGTGGGCGGCCCTCCCGCTCCTCGGCACCTGACCCCCGGGTCCCGGGCCGGAGCCCCGCCCCGGGACCCGGGGCCCGGACGTGCGGGGCGCGGATAGGATCGGGGCATCATGACTGCAACCCTCGTCGCCAAGAAGCTCACCGCCGCGCACGGTGAGCGCACGCTCTTCGCCGATCTCGACCTCGTCGTCGCCCCGGGCGATGTCATCGGCCTCGTCGGCGTCAACGGCGCCGGGAAGTCCACCCTGCTGCGGATGCTCGCCGGGCTGGACGCACCCGAGACCGGTGAGCTGCGCCTCTCCCCGCCCAGCGCCGCCGTCGGCCACCTGCCCCAGGAGCCCGAGCGGCGCCCCGGCGAGTCGATCCGCGAGTTCCTGGCCCGCCGTACCGGTGTGGGCGCGGCGCAGGCCGAGCTCGACGCGGCGACGCAGGGTCTGGTGGACGGCACCCCGGGCGCGGACGACGCGTACGCGGACGCCCTCGACCGGTGGCTGAACCTCGGCGGGGCCGACCTCGACGAGCGGGCCCTGCAGGTCGCCGACGACCTCGGACTGTCGGTCGGTCTGGACCTGCCGATGACCGCGCTGTCCGGCGGCCAGGCCGCCCGCGCCGGACTGGCCTCGCTGCTGCTGTCCCGCTACGACGTCTTCCTGCTCGACGAGCCCACCAACGACCTCGACCTCGACGGTCTGGAGCGTTTGGAGCAGTTCGTGAAGGGGCTGCGCGCCGGCACCGTCGTGATCAGCCACGACCGCGAGTTCCTCACGCGCACCGTCACCAAGGTCCTCGAACTCGATCTGGCGCAGCAGCAGATCAACCTCTACGGCGGCGGCTACGACGCCTACCTGGAGGAGCGCGAGCGGGCCCGCAACCACGCCCGCGATCAGTACGACGAGTACTCCGACAAGCGCTCCGCCCTGGAGGACCGGGCGACGATGCAGCGCGGCTGGATGGACAAGGGCGTGAAGAACGCCAAGCGCAAGTCCACCGACAACGACAAGTCCGCCAGGAAGTTCAGCGCGGACGCGAGCGAGAAGCAGGCCTCGAAGGCCCGCCAGACGCAGCGCGCGATCGAGCGGCTCGACGTGGTGGAGGAGCCGCGCAAGGAGTGGGAGCTGCGGATGGAGATCGCGGCGGCCCCGCGCTCCGGTTCCGTCGTCGCCACCCTGCGCGAAGTGGCGGTCCGGCGCGGGGACTTCGCCTTCGGACCGGCGAGCCTGCAGATCGACTGGGCGGACCGGGTCGCCATCACCGGCGCCAACGGGGCCGGCAAGTCCACCCTGCTGGCCGTGCTCCTGGGCCGGCTCGCCCCCGACTCCGGTTCCGCCACCCTCGGCTCGGGCGTCCTGGTCGGCGAAGTGGACCAGGCCCGCGGCCTGTTCCTCGGCGACGAGCCGCTCATCGAGGCCTTCTGCGCCGCCGTGCCCGACACCGAACCGGCGGAAGTCCGCACCCTGCTGGCCAAGTTCGGCCTGAAGGCGGCGCACGTGACCCGCCCCGCGGCCACCCTCTCCCCCGGCGAGCGCACCCGGGCGGCCCTGGCGCTGCTCCAGGGGCGCGGGGTGAACCTGCTGGTGCTGGACGAGCCGACGAACCACCTCGACCTGCCGGCGATCGAGCAACTGGAGGCCGCGCTGGAGGCCTACGAGGGCACCCTGCTGCTGGTCACGCACGACCGCCGGATGCTCGACGCGGTCCAGGTGACCCGCCGCCTGCACGTCGCGGACGGCAAGGTCACCGAGGTCTAGAAGGTCACCGAGGTCTAGACCGAGTCCGGCCCAAGATGCCGAGCGGCGCGTGCGCGACTAGCCTTTGTGAGTGAGAGCCGCAACCGCGGAGCACGCCCCCATGGCCGGACGTCGCACGTCGCCAGGGCAGGCGGACCTGTATTTCCGCACTTCGGCGGCCCTGTATCCGATCCCGCGCTGCGCCCACGCGTACGCAGCCCGCGGTTTCGTCCTTCGCGCCTCGCAGAGGTTCGAGGAGGGCGGAAGGAAAGGGAAAATCCTCATGTTTGCAACGAGAGCGAAGCGCCTCTTCGTGGTCTCCGCCGCCGGTCTCCTGATGGCCGGCGGGGCCGCGCTCGGCACGGCGGGCACCGCCTCGGCGGCGACCCCGGCCCAGCACGTCAGTTACGTCGCCGGTGGCTGGGGCCACGACGACGACAACGGCTGGCACCACGGCGGCTGGTGGGACGACGATGACGACTACGGCTACGGCGGCTACGGCGGCCACGGCGGCTATGGCGGCTACAACCACGGCGACTGCTGACCCCTCCTCCAACCCAGGCGTGCGCGGCCCTGCCCCAGGGCCGCGCACCGGGCTGCCGCGAGGCTCGCGTCAGCTCCCGTCCGGCCGGTCCGCCGGAGCCCGCCGGGTGCGGGCCATCTTCCGGGCCACGAACCCGCGCGGGAGGTGGCGGGCGGCCAGCGCGTACGCCTGGTAGCGCCGGCCCGTGATGCTCACCGGGCGGCGCCGGGCCAGGTCCTTCAGGGCCCGGGCCACCACGGCGTCCGGCTCCAGCCACACCGCGTCGCGCAGGGCGCTGACGTCCATCCCGGCGCGCTCCTGGAACTCGGTGCGGGTGAATCCCGGCACCACCGCCAGCACCCGGACCCCGTACGGCTCCATGTCCACGCGCAGCGACTCGCTGAAGGCCGTGATCCAGGCCTTCGCGGCGCCGTAGGTCCCGGTCGGCAGCAGTCCGGCCACCGAGGAGACGTTGAGGACCGCGCCGCGGCGGCGCTCGCGCAGGCCCGGGAGCACCGCGTGGGTGAGCCGGAGCGGCACCCTGACCAGCAGGTCGAGCATCCGCTCCTCGTCCTCGACCGGGTTGTACGGGAACGGCGCCGGGAGCCCGAAGCCCGCGTTGTTGACCAGCATGTCGACGGGCCGGGCCCGGTCGGCGAGCCGGTCGGCGACGGCGCCGAGCCCGCCCTCGTCGAGCAGGTCGGCGGGCAACACCTCGCAGACGGTGCCGAATTCCCGGGCGAGGCCGGCGGCGACGGCTTCGAGGCGGTCCTTGTCGCGGGCGACGAGGATGAGGTCGCAGCCCTTCGCGGCGAAGCCGCGGGCGAAGGCGGCGCCCAGTCCGGCGCTGGCCCCTGTGATCAGTACGGTGGTGGTCAAGAGACGTTCACTTCCTGGCTGTCGGGCGTATCGCGTGTCTCACGCGGTGAAACCGGCCGTGGCCGGTGAGGCGTAGGCCTGGGCCACGTCCACGAGGAAGCGGGTCTCGCCTTCCAGGTCGCCTCCCTCGGCCGAGGTCTGGAGGGCCGCGGGCAGCTCCAAGGCGTTCCCGTCGGGCCGCTGTTGCGGGATCCCGGCGAGCTTGGCCTGCCGTGCCTCCTTCAGTACGCAGGCCAGCGCGGCCGCGCCCGCCCGCTGTTCGGGTACTCCGCTGCCGGCCACGTGGCTGCGCGCGAGCTCCGGCACGCCCGGGGCGACGTACTCCCCCAGGATCAGGATGGCGTCGCGGGTCTCGATGACCTTGCGGTACACGAGCAGGTTGCGCGGGACCGGCGGCCACAGCAGTTCCAGCACCCGGCCGCCGCGCGGCTGGTTGAGGGCGACGTGCGGGACGGCGTGGACCAGGTCGCGCCAGAGCGGCCACAGGCGCCAGGCGGTGGCGGTGTCGGCGGCCGTGCGGCGGAAGGTGAACAGTGTGGGGACGAGGATCGCGGCGGCGCGGAGCAGTCCGTGCGCGTTCATCAGGAGCGGGTTCGCGGGCATCGCCCAGGTGAAGCCGAAGACCGCCTTGAGCAGGTACACGAACCAGAACGCCCCGGCGAGCGCGGTGCCCAGGCCGAACAGCAGCAGTCCGGCGGCGAGGCCCCGGCTCTCGGCGCGCCGGCTGTACCGCCAGCAGACCAGTACGCAGACGGTGTTGGCGATCAGGTGGGCGGAGATCAGCACCAGCCAGTACGCGAGGGAGGGCACCGGGTCGCCGGCCGGCGGGATGGTGTGCGTGCCGTGGGCGGGCGCGGCCGCGTCCAGGGCGACGAGGACGGTCAGCCAGAGGACCGTGCCGGCGCCGGAGGCGATCTGGAGCCGGCGGCCACGGGTGGCGGCGGCCACGAAGTAGAGCACGGCGCCGGCCGACAGGACGCCGATGAGGTTGCGCACCAGCCCGATGGTGTGCGCGTAGCCCGGGTCGCGGCCCATGGCGTAGGCGACGACGTCGGGGAGGTTCAGGGTCATCGCGGCCGCGGCGGTGGCCACGGCGAGCCACAGGCCCCGCTGGTGCGGGGCGCGCAGGGCGCCGGGTGCGCGGAGCAGGACGGCGACCCAGAGGCACACGACGCTGGGAACGGCGAGCGCGTCGCCGAAGGCGATCAGATCAGAAGCCACGGTGGACCGGCCCCCGCCCGCGTCGCTCGTAGCCCATCGCGGACTCCAGCCGGGCGAGCGTGTCCCGCCCCGTGGGGCCGTGGCCGAGGTGCGGGCCGCGGGTCCCCGTGCGGATGCGGATCATGCTGGCGAGCATCTCCGCCTCCCGCTCCTGGCGGGTGGTGTAGTTGGTGCGTCCGAGCACGGTGGGCACGGGTCCGTCCGGCCCGCCGGCGCCCGGGGGGTCCTCGACGGGGACTTCCAGCGAGTGGTGCCCGAAGAGGATGTGGCCGAGCTCGTGGAGCACGATGTGCTCCCGGTGCAGCGGGGTGGTCTGGGCCTCGTAGAAGACGTAGTCCACGTCGGCGGTACCGACCCACAGGCCGCACACTCCGGACTCGGCCGCCTCCCTGGGCAGCGGGTGGAGCCGGATGGGGCGGCCCCGCTGCTCGGCTATCCGCTCGCACAGTCCGTCGAGGGAGAAGGGATGTGTCAGGTCAAGACGGCCGAGAATCGCCTCGCACCGTTTGCGCAGACTGGGCTGAGGGTGGCGCATGTGTTCCCTCTTCGGACCCTTTCTCGGGCAACGATGGTAGGCGTGCGTGGGCTGGAGCATGGCGTCCTTGGTCTTCAAGGCGGCCTCGGGAGTGCTGTCCCGGGGGGAGAAAGCGGAAGCCCGCTCGCCGGAAGACGAACGGGCGTTCCGTCATGCCTACAGATCATCCGGATGAGTTGGCAAGGTATGTCCCCATGTCGGGTGCCTATTCAGCCAATCCGGCACGCACTGTCACGAACGGCTAGCGGCCCCGGCCGCCCTGCTGGTCGGGGCCGCTGAGTCCCGCGCGGCGCAGGGCGTCGGCCATCGCGCTGTTGGCGGGGGCCGGAGCGCCGCCGCCCTGGCGCTGGCCGCCGCCACCCTGACCGCCCTGGCGCTGGCCGGCGCCTCCCTGACCGCCCTGACCGCCCTGGCGGCGGCCCTTGCCGCCGTCGCGGGAGCCGCCCTGACCGCCCTGGCCCCGCTCGCTGCCACCCTGACCGCCCTGGCCGCCCGCGCCGCGCTGCTGCGGGGGTCGGCCGCCGCCTCGCCGCTCGCCCCGCTCCTCGCGCTGCCTCGGCGCACCGCCTTCGGCGCCGCCGCGCTCCGCCTCGTCCTCCAGGCGCAGGGTCAGGGAGATCCGCTTGCGCGGGATGTCCACGTCCATGACCTTGACCCGGACGATGTCGCCCGGCTTCACCACGTCCCGCGGGTCCTTGACGAAGGTCTTGGACAGCGCCGACACGTGCGCGAGCCCGTCCTGGTGGACGCCGATGTCGATGAAGGCGCCGAAGGCGGCCACGTTGGTGACCACGCCCTCCAGGATCATCCCGGGGGCCAGGTCGCCGATCTTCTCGACCCCCTCCTTGAAGGTCGCCGTCTTGAACGCGGGCCTGGGGTCCCGGCCCGGCTTCTCCAGCTCGCGCAGGATGTCCGTGACCGTCGGCAGGCCGAAGGACTCGGTGACGAACTGCTCCGGCCGCAGCGAGCGCAGCACACCGGTGTTGCCGATCAGGGCCGCCACCTCGCTGCCCGCCGTCTTGCCCATGGTGCGGACCACCGGGTAGGCCTCGGGGTGCACGCTGGAGGAGTCCAGGGGGTCGTCCCCGCCGCGGATCCGCAGGAAGCCCGCGCACTGCTCGTACGCCTTCGGGCCGAGCCGGGCCACGTCCTTCAGCCCCTTGCGGTTGCGGAAGGGGCCGTTGGCATCGCGGTGCGCCACGATGTTCTCGGCGAGCCCGCCGCTGATGCCCGACACGCGCGAAAGCAGCGGCGCGGAGGCGGTGTTGACGTCGACGCCGACGCCGTTCACACAGTCCTCGACCACGGCGTCGAGCGAGCGCGAGAGCTTCACCTCGGACAGGTCGTGCTGGTACTGGCCGACACCGATCGACTTCGGGTCGATCTTCACCAGTTCGGCGAGCGGGTCCTGCAGGCGCCGGGCGATGGAGACCGCGCCGCGCAACGACACGTCCATGTCGGGGAGTTCCTGCGAGGCGAAGGCGGAAGCCGAGTACACGGAGGCACCGGCCTCCGAGACCATCACCTTGGTGAGCTTCAGCTCGGGGTGGCGGGTGATGAGGTCCGCGGCGAGCTTGTCGGTCTCCCGGGAGGCGGTGCCGTTGCCGATGGCGACGAGCTCGACCGCGTGCTCCTTGGCGAGGCGGGCCAGCTTGGCGAGCGCGTCGTCCCACTTGTTGGCGGGAACGTGCGGGTAGATCACCTCGGTGGCGACCACCTTGCCGGTGGCGTCCACCACGGCCACCTTCACGCCGGTGCGGAAGCCCGGGTCCAGCCCGAGCGTGGAGCGGGTGCCGGCGGGTGCGGCGAGCAGCAGGTCGCGCAGGTTGGACGCGAAGACCCGTACCGCCTCGTCCTCGGCGGCGGCGCGCAGCCGGGAGCGCAGGTCGATGCCGAGGTGTACCTGGATCTTGGTGCGCCAGGCCCAGCGGACGGTGTCGGCGAGCCACTTGTCGCCGGGACGGCCTCGGTCGTTGATGCCGAAGCGGCGGGCGACCATGCCCTCGTACGTGGAGGGCCCGGGCGTCTCACTCGGTTCCTCCGGCTCCAGGGTGAGGTCGAGGACGTCCTCCTTCTCCCCGCGGAGCATGGCGAGCACGCGGTGCGAGGGGAGGGCGGTGAACGGCTCGGTGAAGTCGAAGTAGTCGGCGAACTTGGCGCCCGCCTCCTCCTTGCCCTCGCGGACCTTCGCCGCGAGCCGGCCGCGGCCCCACATCCGCTCGCGCAGTTCGCCGATCAGGTCGGCGTCCTCGCCGAACTTCTCGGTGAGGATCGCGCGGGCGCCCTCCAGGGCTGCGGCCGGGTCGGCCACGCCCTTGTCCGTGTCGACGAACGCGGCGGCCGCCACGGCCGGTTCCTGCGAGGGATCGGCCAGCAGCCCCTCGGCGAGCGGCGCGAGGCCGGCCTCGCGGGCGATCTGTGCCTTGGTGCGGCGCTTGGTCTTGAAGGGGAGGTAGATGTCCTCCAGCCGCGCCTTGGTGTCGGCCGCGTTGATGCGGGCCTCCAGCTCGGCGTCGAGCTTGCCCTGCTCCCGTACGGAGTCGAGGATCGAGGCGCGCCGGTCCTCCAGCTCGCGCAGGTAGCGGAGCCGTTCCTCCAGGGTGCGCAGCTGGGCGTCGTCGAGCATCTCGGTCGCTTCCTTGCGGTAGCGCGCGATGAACGGCACGGTCGAGCCGCCGTCGAGCAGCTCGACGGCGGACTTGACCTGCCCCTCCCGTACGCCGAGCTCCTCGGCGATCCTGCCTTCGATGGACATCGTCACTGTGCGGTCCCGCCTGCCTTCGTACGTGTACGTGACGCCGCGTGGTGCGTGCTGTGTGCTGCGTCGGAAGGCTGCCAATTGTGGCAGGTGGCGGCCGCGGACGTCGGGAGCCCTGTCCGTACGGGGTCTCAGGCCTTGCCCATGAGGTCCCCGGGGAAGGCTCCGGCGACGAAGGCCCGCACGGTGAACCCACCGCCGATCTCCGCGAGCCGGGCGACCGCGGCCGCGCCGAGGTGCTCGTACGGAGCCTCGTCCAGGCGGTCGGTCTCCGTCTCCAGAGCTTCGCGCAGCGCCGCGCCCCCGGGGGTCAGCTCGCCCTCGGAATCGAGCAGTCCGCGCTCGCGCAGTCGGTCCGCGGCCGCGTCCAGGTCGGACTGCTCCCAGCCGCGGATGTACTTGAGGTACTTCGGCGTCATGCCGTGGCCGCTCGCCGTGTGGCTGACCAGGGCCTCGACCGGGTCCAGGCCGACGGTGAGCAGGGCGACCAGGTGCCCGTCGCCGCGGTGCTCGCGCAGCAGGGTGGTGGCGTGCCACAGCTTGAGGTGCGGCTCCTCGGGTACGGGGAGGTCCGCGTGGGCGGAGTAGAGCGTACGGGCGTGCCGGGTACAGGCCTCGCTCGCGCGCATCGCCAGGGTGGCCGCCTCGGCCATCTCGGGGGACGCGAGGGTCTCGTCGCCGAGCAGCCGGCGCAGCGTGCTGTCCGCGGCCCGCAGCCGGGCGGCGAGGACCTGCGCGGGGGTGGCGGTGTCCCATACGGCGGGGAGGTGCCGGGCCACGAGGTCGTGGCGGTAGTTGTAGAAGGTCGCCGTCACCGTGCCCGCGCCGACCGCGCCCATGGCGGCGGAGCGGGAGGCGAGGTTGACGGCGTTGCGGTCGGTGATCCCGAGGGCCGCGAACTCCTTGCCGAGGTCGGGCGAGAAATAGACGGTCGAGTGCAACGGGTTGATCGCCCCGTGCCAGCAGCTGCGGGCGGCGCGCGCCGGAAGAGTCATGGCGCGCAGGCTAACGACTGCTTGGTATGGAGAGAAGGGCGGGGTACGGCCGGACCGGTGGCGACCCGGTAACGGGAAGGGGCCTTCCGGCCCGCGGGACCGGCCCGCGGGCCGGTCCTACGGGGGCGCGGCTACTTCAGTTCGGCTCCGGTGGCGACGACCACCCCGTAGAGCTCGGTGACCGTGGCGAGGGCCGCCTGGTGGATCTGCCGCGCCGCGAGGGCGCCCGCCGGGCTCTCCAGCGCCCGGGTCGCCGAGGCGTCGGCGACGACCGTCGGGGCGTAGCCGTGCAGGAAGGCGCCCTCGGTGGTGAACAGGGTGCACATGTTGGTCATGAACCCGGCGATGATCAGGTTCTTCCGGCCGGTGGCCCCGATGATCTCGTGGAGATCGGTCCCGTGGAAGCCGTTCGGGACGGACTTGGTGACGACGGCCTCGCCGGCCCGGGGGGCGACGGAGGCGTGGAGGGTGCCCGGCTCGGTGTCGACGCCGTAGCCGCCGTCGCGGATGTGGACGACGGGGGTGCCGGCCTCGCGGGCGCGGGCGAGGAGCCGGGAGGCGGAGGCCAGCGCCGGTTCCCAGCCGTCGAGTTCCATGACGCCGCCGGTGTAGGTGTTCTGGTAGTCGACCAGGACCAGGACCGCGTCCTCGAAGGTCGCGGGGGTCTCGTCGAAGCCGTTGAGCTGACGCAGGGTGGTCGTAGCCATAAGGGTGCCGTTCTCACGAGGGTGGGGTGGGTTCGCGGCCGGCGCGGGGCCACATCGGCAACGCTAGGACGCGGCGAGGGCCCGGGCAATGACGGCCGGGCCGCAGATCCGGACATCGGTCCGCGCAGGCCGCGGGCGGTGCACCGGGTCTCTCCGCCACCCTGACCGGGCGTGTTCGGCACGGGCGTTTTTCAGACGCATGGCGATCATGTGACAGGAGGGGCCATGGACATGACGTGGGGTCCTGGGCATGAATACGGTCGAACGGAAGCCACTCCCCTACCCATTTGGAGTTCAAGGTGCACCGCAAAGTCATCGCTCCGAGCGTGCTCGCCGCCTCCCTTCTGCTGGTGATCCCGGCGTCGGCGGCGAGTTCCGTTCCGGGCGCACCGGGTATCGGCGATCCCTACTACCCGGCCAGCGGCAACGGCGGGTACGAGGTGTCGCACTACGACCTGCGCCTCCGGTACCAGCCGAAGACCGACCTGCTGGAGGGCACCGCCACCCTGCTGACCACCGCCAAGCAGGACCTGTCCCGCTTCAACCTCGACTTCGGCCTGGACGTCAGCGAGATCCGGGTCAACGGGGTCAAGGCGAAGTTCGCCAAGTCCGGCGTCTCGGAGCTGGAGGTCACCCCGGCCTCCCCGCTGCAGCGGGGCAAGCAGTCGAGCGTGGTCGTCAAGTACGCGGGCAAGCCCTCGGAGTTCAAGGTCGACGGCTGGTCGGCGTGGCAGCGCACCCCGGACGGCGGCGTCGCCGCGCAGGAGCCCGATGCGGCGGCCTGGTGGTTCCCGAGCAACGACCACCCGCTCGACAAGGCCACCTTCGACGTGTCCGTCAACGTGCCCGACGGCACGCAGGCCATCAGCAACGGCGTGCTGCAGTCGCAGAGTTCGCGGCTGGGATGGACCCGGTACAACTGGCGCTCGAACAAGCCGCAGGCCACGTACCTCGCCACCCTGGCCGTCGGCAAGTTCGACATCACCACCGACAAGACGGCGAGCGGGCTGCCGATCCTGAACGCGTACAGCCAGGACCTCGGCGACAACGCGGGCGCGGCGCGCGCGAGCGTGGAGCGGACCGGTGAGGTCGCGGAGTGGCTGGAGGGGGTCTTCGGGCCGTACCCCTTCAACGCGCTCGGCGGGTACGTGCCGAACGTGCCCAGCGGGTTCGCGCTGGAGACGCAGACCCGGCCGTTCTACAGCCCCCGGCAGTTCGCGAACGGTGCGAACGTGTCCGTGGTCGTGCACGAGATCGCCCACCAGTGGTACGGGGACAGCGTGTCCGTCGACAACTGGAAGGACATCTGGGTCAACGAGGGCTTCGCCCGCTACAGCCAGTGGCTGTGGTCGGAGAAGGAGGGGGAGGGCACCGCGCAGGAGCTCGCCGACTGGGCGTACGGACAGCGTCCGGCCGAGGACCCGTTCTGGCAGGTCAAGCCGGGTGACCCGGGTCCGGAGAACCAGTTCCACGGGGCCGTCTACGACCGTGGTGCGATCGCGATCCAGGCGCTGCGCAACCACGTCGGCGACGAGAAGTTCTTCCGGATCCTGAAGGGCTGGCCGACCGAGCGGGCCTACGGCAACGCCAAGGTCGGCGACTTCGTCCGCTACGCCGAGAAGATCTCGAACCAGCCGCTCGCGCAGCTCTTCGAGACCTGGCTCTACACCCCGGGCAAGCCGGCCGCCTCGGCCCTGAACCCGGTGAAGGCCTCGACGGCTCCGGGCCCCCGCACCCTGCGCGCCCCGGCGGCCGGCAAGGCGGCCGAGCCGAAGTCCTGGAAGAAGATCGCCGCGACGAACACCGTGCACGACGCGCACTGACCCACCACCGTACGAAGCTGCGCGCCGTCGCCCCTCAGCGGGCGGCGGCGCGTACGCGCGCCCGGGCCGCGCGGGCGATCGGGAGGTAGCGCAGGCGCTCCGGCAGGAGGGGTACGAGGAGGCGCAGGACCGTACTGAACCGGCGCAGGCGGCGTTCCTGGGCCGGAGTCCACTCCAGGCCGATGGCGGCGCGCGCCTCGGGCGGCATGTAGCCGGCGGTGACGAAGGCCCGGAAGTGCAGGAAGGCGGCCCGCAGGACGGGCCAGGTCAGCCGCAGCAGGAGCCGGACCGGCAGCGGGCCTCCGGCGGGGCGGGGCAGGGGCGCGTCGGTGGCGAGGAGTTCGCGGGCGACCTTGGTGGGCTCGATCTCCTCGGCCAGCATGCGGTGGTAGTACGGCCAGTACTCCTCGATGCTCTGCGGCATGTCCCGGTCGTGCAGACCGAGGATGCGGCCGACCTGGAGCCACTCGCGGTAGAGCTGGCGCTCCTGCGCCGGGGTGAAGGGGCGCAGCAGGTAGCGCCCGGCGTACAGGTAGACCGGGAAGCCGGTGGCGTGCACCCAGGCGTAGCAGGCCGGGTCGAGCGAGTGGTAGCGGCGCCCCCGGGTGTCGGTGCCCTGGATCTCCTTGTGCAGGCGGCGCACCCGGCGCCCCTCGGCCGCGGCGTCGGCCCCGCCGTACACCCACAGCTGGACGGAGCGCAGGGAGCGCTCGCCGCGGCCCCAGGGGTCGGTGCGGAAGACGGAGTGCTCGTCGACCCCGGCGCCGATGGCGGGGTGGGCGACCTGCAGGGTGAAGGCGGCGGGCAGCATGAGCAGCGCGCGGACGTCTCCGGCGATGGTCCAGAGCACTCCCCCGGGCGGTGGGGGCTCGGGGTCGCGCCGCTCCGTCGTGCTCATGCGCGTGCCCCCAGGGTGTCGAAATTGCCGTTCTCCCAGTATGCAGGGGGTCCGGTGGCTTCCGCCGGAGCCTGTGGACGGTGCATCCTGCGGCCATGAACCTGTCCCCCTCGGCCTGGCTGCGGGAGCTGGCCCCCTGGATGCTGGCCGGCACCGCCGTGACGCTGGCCCTGGTCTTCGCCGTGCTCTTCGCGCTGTGCGCGGCGGCGTACTTCCTCCAGCGGTTCCGGCGGCGCCGGGAGGACGCCCCGGGCGCCCGCGACACCTCCGGCGCCGCGGAAGCGGGCGGTCTCGGCGGCTTCACCTGGACCTCCGCGCAGGACGAGGACCGGCGGGCCGGCTGAGGGACCGGCCCGGAACGCCGAAGATGTACCCCCTGCGTCCAGAAACCCGTGTCACAGGTGTTACCGCGAAGTAACCCTGGCTGCTTGGATGGCGGAGCCGATCTTCCCCCACAGGAACGAGGGAACCTCCATGCCCAAGACCCAGCCCCGCGGGACCCGCGCCGCCTCCGCGGCCGTCGCCGCGATCGCCGTCGGATCGCTCGTGGCGACCGCGGCTCCGGCCGCCACCGCCGCCGAGAGCGCCGCCGCGCCGCGGCTCAGCGTCCTGTCGTACAACGCGTTCCTGATGAGCAAGAGCCTGTACCCCAACTGGGGCCAGGACCACCGGGCGGCCGAGATCCCCAAGGCCTCCTGGTACCAGGGCCACGACGTGGTCGTCCTCCAGGAGGCCTTCGACAACGGGGCCTCCGACGCCCTGAAGGCCAACTCGTCCGCGCAGTACCCGTACCAGACCCCGGTCCTGGGCCGCAGCAAGAGCGGCTGGGACGCCACGGGCGGCGCCTACTCCTCCACCACCCCGGAGGACGGCGGCGTCGCGATCCTCAGCAAGTGGCCGATCGTGCGCAAGGAGCAGGTGGTCTACAAGGACGCCTGCGGCGCCGACTGGTGGTCCAACAAGGGCTTCGCCTACGTCGTGCTGAACGTGAACGGCACCAGGGTCCACGTGGTCGGCACCCACGCCCAGTCCACCGACCCCGGCTGCGGCGCGGGCGAGGCGGCGGAGATGCGCGCCCGCCAGTTCCGGAACATCGACGCGTTCCTGGACGGCAAGAACATCCCGGCGGCCGAGCAGGTCATCGTGGCGGGCGACCTGAACGTCGACTCGCGCACCCCGGAGCTGGCCACCATGCTGGCCAACGCCGACCTGGCCGGCTCCGACACCCGCACGGGGCACACGTACTCCTTCGACACCGCGCTGAACTCGATAGCGAAGTACCGCTACCCGACCGACCCGCGCGAGGACCTGGACTACGTGCTCTACCGCAAGGGCAACGCCCGCCCGGCGAACTGGGAGAACAATGTGGTCCTGGAGCAGTCGGCGCCCTGGACGGTCTCCAGCTGGGGCACCTCCTACACGTACAGCAACCTCTCCGACCACTACCCGCTGATCGGCCGCTGATCCTGCGCTGATCGGGCACCGCGAAAGGGGGTGTGTCCGCCGCGATCCGGCGGGCACACCCCCTTTCCGCCCGTGGGCCTGAGGCGATCAGCCGTTCGCCTTCGCCCGCTCCCACTCGCTCGCGTAGTCGTTGAAGATGGCCCGCAGGTGGTGGCCGATCTTCAGGTAGTCCAGGTCGTCGAGGTTGGCCAGGGAGACGCGCACCGACCACTGGGGGCCGTCGAAGCCGCCTCCGTTGAGGAGGACCACCGAGGTCTGCTCGGCGAGCCGGAACAGCGGGTCGACGGGCTCGTAGTTCTTCTCCAGGAAGTCCGCGAAGTCCTTGCCGTGCACCCGTTCCGCCTCGGCCAGCAGGTCGAGCTCGATGTAGTACCCGGCCCGCTTGTCGTCCTCGGAGATCTTCATCTGGGCTCCCTCCAGGAGGAGGTCGAGCCTGCGGTGGACGATCTGCCGGATCCGCTCCTTGTACGCCTGGCCCTCGCCCAGCATGTCGAAGAGGGAGAAGAGCACCATCATCGTCTGCTGCGGCAGCGAGAGGCCGGCCGTGTGGTTGAGGGCCACCGACCGGGAGTCCGCGACGAGCCGGTCGATGAAGCGGATCTTCTCCGGCTCCAGGCTGAGGGTGCCGTACCGCTTGGCGAGGCGGTCCTTCTGGTCCTGGGGGAAGTTCGCGACCATCTCGTCGATGACGTTGTCGTCGTGCAGCCCGATGACGCCGAGCCGCCAGCCGGTGCAGCCGTAGTGCTTGGAGTACGAGTACACGAGCAGGGTGTTGCGCGGCAGGTCGGCGGCGATCGAGCGGAAGCCGGGCACGAAGGTGCCGTACACGTCGTCCGTGACGATCAGCAGGTTCGGGTTGCTGGTGGCGACGATGTCCTTGATCTGGTTCGCCACCCGGTCGCTCAGCGCGAGCGAGGGCGGGTTGGAGGGATTGACCAGGCAGACGAGCTTCACGGCGGGGTCGGCCAGCTTGGCGACCTCCTCCTCCGGGTAGCGCCACTGGCGCACGCCGGTCTCGGCGAACAGGCTCGCGGAGACGTTCACCACCTCGAACTCGAAGGTGTCGAGCTCGGGGATCTCGATGTACGGGGTGAACACCGGGGTCATCAGGGCGATTTTGTCGCCCTTCTTCAGGACCCCGTTCTTCATCAGGGAGTCGAAGATGTAGCACATGGCGGCGGTGCCGCCCTCGGTCGCGAACAGCGACAGGTTGTTGCCCTCCGGCGGCCTCTTGCCGAACATCTCGTCGGCGACGTAGCCGCGCACGATGTGCTCCGCGTGGGTCAGCATCCGGTCCGGGACCGGGTAGTTGTCGCCCGTGATGGAGTCGGTCAGCTCGTGCACGAAGGCGTCCTTGTCGAACGGCCAGCGCGACAGCGCGTACTGGACGCACGCGGACAGCATCTCCACGCCCGGCAGGTCGGGGTGGCGCCGGGCCCAGGACTCGAACCGGTCCCCGATGCCCTTCTTCTCCGGCATCCCGCCGAGGTTGTCGGCGGTCCACACCCGCCGCGACTCCTCCAGCGCGAAGTAGCCCAGCGCGTAGAAGGCCTCGCGCGGCCCAGTGGCGATCCAGTTCGGGTTGCCGCGGCCCGCGTTGAGCATGGCCCGGGCGGTGGTGTCCTTCTGGCCCGGCTTGTCGGCCTGGGCGGCCGTGGCGAGCTGGATGAACTTGTCCTTCAGCTCGAAGGGGCTGAGCTGCGCGAAGGACTGGATTTCCTCGCGGCTGAAGGTGGTCTCCGGCACGGTGGCTTCCTTTACTCCGAGGGGCTTTGCTTCGAGGGGCTTTGCTTCGAGGGGGCTTCGTTCAGTGGTTGAGGATGACGATCACTGCGCCCCAGATGGTCAGCAGCACGTTGCTGATCGCGTAGGGAATCGTGTAACCGAGCGTCGGCACCTGCGATTTGGACTGTTCGTTGACCGCGCCGATCGCCGCCGTCGTGGTCTGGCCGCCCGCCAGGACGCCCATCAGGATCGGGAAGCGGATCTTCTGGACGTGGTGGCCCACGAAGAAGCCGACCAGGAGCGGGATCAGCGTGGCGATGGCTCCGAAGAGCAGCAGCCCCCAGCCGGCGGTGGCCAGCCCGCTGGTGAAGCTGGGCCCGGCGTTGATGCCGACGACCGCGACGAAGAGGCAGAGCCCGAGGGTGTCCATGAACCACTGGGCGCCGGGCGGGACGTTGCCGTACGTCGGGTACTTGCCGCGGATCCAGCCGAAGACCAGGCCCATGATGAGCGCGCCGCCCGAGGTGGACAGCGAGATCGGGACCCCGCCCGCGGTGAGCGCCGGGATGCCCAGGCAGCCGCCGAGGAAGATGCCCAGGCCCACCCAGATCATGTCGGTGGCGAAGCTGGTGGGCACCGGCTTGCCGATGGCCTTGCCGGCCGGGTCGACCAGCCGCTTCGGGCCCGACAGGATCAGGGTGTCACCGCGCTCCAGCGGGGTGGCGAGCCGGTAGGGGAACTCCGTACCGGAGCGGTAGAGCTTGTCGATGAAGACCCCGACCATGAACGGCTCGGCGCGCAGGTCCGCGATGGTCTTGCCGAGCTGCGCCTTCTCCGAGGCGACCACGTGCAGCGTCTCGGTCTGGTAGCCGAGGAGTTCGACGTCGTCGGTCTCGGGGCCGATGTGGGTGCGGGCGTCGAAGTCGACCAGGGACCCGCGCAGCGCGCTGACGGCGACGACGTCGCCTTCGAGCAGGGTGGTCTGCTGGGTGTGGTCGATGATCTTCCCGTCCCGGCGGATCCGGGTGAGGTAGATGCGGTGGCCCAGCGCCTTCTGCTGGTTCTCGAAGTCGTCGATGGTCCGGCCGACGAGATCGGGCCGCTGGATGGTGTAGGCCCGCAGGACGATCTCGTAGTAGCCCTCGTGCAGGTCGGGGTTGTCGCTGGGAGCGTCCATCTCCTTGGCGATCTGCGCGCTCTCGGCCGCGAGGTTGCGCCGGTAGAGCCGGGGCAGCACGTTGGCCAGGAGCATCGCGCAGAGGATGGTGCCGAGCGGGTAGGTGACCGCGTAGCCGACGGCGACGAGGTTCTCCTGCTCCTTGATCTGATCGGGCGAGAGGCCCGGAAGGTTCCCGATGGCGTCCTGGGCCACGCCGATGACGGCGGACTGGGTGAGCGCGCCGCCCAGCAGGTCCCAGCCTGACAGAGCGGCAAAGCCCCAGGAGACCAGCAGACCGGCACCGCAGACGCGGCTGGTGCTGCGACCCTGGGGCAGGCCGTCGTTCTTCGGGTCCCGCAAGAACTGCGAGCCGACCTTGCGGTCGGTGGCGAAGAGGAACATCTTGAATCCTCCCCCTCCTAG
Organism: Streptomyces sp. NPDC099050; assembly: GCF_044759865.1. Classification (NCBI taxonomy): domain Bacteria; kingdom Bacillati; phylum Actinomycetota; class Actinomycetes; order Kitasatosporales; family Streptomycetaceae; genus Streptomyces; species Streptomyces sp. NPDC099050. The sequence continues at coordinate 191,733 of NZ_JBIWAE010000016.1, forward strand.
TGGAGGGGGATTCCTGGCTCACGCTGCCTGGCGGACCAGCGGCCCGCCAGGACTTCCGCGATCAGCGCCAGCCGGGTTGAAACCAGCCCGGAAAACAGCAACGCCAAAGCGGATGTGCGCACTTGGTTCTCGTAACGCACTGCTCGCAGTGCGCGATACCCGCTACCGAGGTTCATAAGGGGCCATCCGTGTCAGAGGGCGTCAAGCACCGAGGATCCCGACGAGGATCGGTCCGGTGAGCGGGAGCAGGAAGTTGGACAGCGCGTAGGTGATCGTGTAGCCGAGCATCGGCACCGAGCTCTGCGCCACCTGCGTGACCGAGGTGATGGCCGGTGTGGAGCACTGCTGGCCGGCGATGGCGCCGATCAGCAACGGCTTCTCGATCTTCAGGAGCTTGCGCCCGACGACCAGCGAGATCGTGGCCGGTACGAGAACCATGGCGATCCCGGCGAACGGCAGCAGGGCCCCGTACTCCTTGAGCAGCGGCCAGGCCTGCGGGCCCGAGGTCAGCCCGGTGCAGGCGATGAAGACCGCGAGCCCCATGTCCTTGATGGTGGTGGCGGCTTGCGGCGGGAAGGCGCCGAAGGTCTGCCGGCGGGAGCGGAACCAGCCGAAGAGCAGACCCGAGATCAGGCAGCCGCCGCCGGTGCCGAGCGAGAGCGGGACCCCGCCGAGGCGGACCACGAGCTGACCGATGAGCGAGCCGACCGCGATCCCGAGACCGAGGTAGATGAAGTCGGTGGCGTCGTTCTTGGCCACCGTGCCGATCTTCTCCACGATCCGGTTCAGGCCCGAGCGGGCGTCCACGAGGGTGACGACGTCACCGCGCTGGACGACGGTGTCCGGGTTGGCGGGCAGGTGCTGCTCGCCGCGGAGCACGTCGGTCACGTACACGCCGCTGCGCCCGAACTCCAGGTGCGTGGCGCGGATCGTGTCCAGCGACTTGCCGACGACCGCCGGATCGGCCATCGCGACCTGACTGGTGGCGAGCGGGGTGTCCCCGCCCGGGATCCCGTGGGTCTCGGGGCCAATGCCGCGGCCGGCCTCGATCGCGTCGGCGCGCCGGCCGACGACGAGGTCGGAGAGGGGGAGTTCGAGGTTGGGGGTGGGGTGAGGTTCTTGGAGCCGCGCCTGACAGCCGCCACGGTGACCCCGCCGCCGACGACCGGTTCCAGGTCCCCGCTGGTGCAGCCGGCGGAGTGGGGGACCAAGCGGGCCCGCCCGACCAGGCCTGACAGCGCCTCGCGCTCGTCGCTCGCCCGGGAGCCGCCGCCCTGCGCATCCGCTCCCGGGACTCGCGCGAGTCCCGGAGGTTGATGCGCAGCAGCATCGGATCGGCATGATCTGGCTGGTTTGAAGTTCTCTCCCGGCTGATGCCGGGAGACTCCCGCCTAGCTCGCGCTGGTGGGTTTGACAGGTCAAACCTGTCCGACGACGACCCTCCCGGCCGCCGGGGCAAGTGCGAGACTCGCCCAAGTCATGCTGTACTTCGGCGACTTCAGCTTGGTTGTCGCTGACGTCGCCGACGATCCTAGCGCACTCTCCCACGCCGCGCCTCCGCGTCGGGCTCGATGAAGCAGAGCGCGAAGAAGCGCAAGCTCTTGCGGTTGAGGTTGGCGAAGAACTGCGGTCCGGCCATGTAGCCGAGGGCGAAGATGAAGAGTGCGAAGAAGATCGTCTTCACATCGGCGTCGATCTCGATCTCGGCCCAGGCGCCGAGCAGCAGCGACACGATCAACGTGCCGCAGATGCCGCCGAGGGTGATCGGGCCGACGCTCAGCTTGCCGACGAGGTATCCGGCCGCCAGGCAGAGGAACAGGGCGAGTTCGGGGTGGTCTTGCAGCACACCCATGGGCGATCAGCCGCCCTTGCCGGGCGGCGTGGCAAATTCAGGGCATATGCACATTTTCTCACCCTTGCCCGGTGAGCATCCATCCGCTCACCGGGCAGGGCCGTTCGTGTGGCGGACCTTCCTACGAAGCTTCGTGCGGCCCGGGCTGCGGCTCCGCGTACAGCCCGTCGATCAGCTCCGCGTACTTCTCCCGGATCACCCGGCGGCGCAGTTTCAGGGACGGGGTCAGCTCCCCCGACTCCGGACCCCACTCCTCGGTCAGCAGCCGGTAGCGCTTGATCTGCTCGGTGCGGTTGAGCCGGGCGTTGGCGGCCGCGACGGCCCGGGCGATCTCCTCCCGTACGGCCGGGTGCGCGGCGAGCTCCGCGGGCGTGGCGGCTTCGATGCCGCGGGCCTGCGCCCAGGCCGGGCCGAGTTCGGGGTCCAGGACGAGGAGGGCGACGAGGTAGGAGCGGCCGTCGCCGTGCACCAGGGCCTGGCCGATCAGCGGGTGTTCCTTGACGGTGTTCTCCACGAGGGCGGGAGAGACGTTCTTCCCGTTCGAGGTGATGATCAGTTCCTTCTTGCGGTCGGTCAGCCAGAGGAACCCCGCCTCGTCGAGCCGCCCGATGTCCCCTGTCGGGAACCAGCCCTCGTCGTCGCAGGCGCTCTCCACCGAGCCGTCCGGGAGGAGGTACCCGCCGAAGACCGTCTCCCCGCGCGTGAAGATCTCCCCGTCCCCGGCGATCCGCAGCTCCAGCCCCTCGATCGGGCGGCCCACGGAACCCAGCCGGAAGCCGTCCGGGCTGTTGACCGTGCACACGCCGGAGGTTTCTGTCAGCCCCCACGCGTCCATGATGGTGATCCCCCAGCCCGCCCAGAAGCGGACCACGTCGATCGGCATCGGCGCGGTGGCACTGGCCGTCCAGACCAGCCGGTCCAGCCCGGCCAGCGTCAGCAGCGGGTCCAGCACCCCTTCCCTCGCCCGGGCGTACGAGGCTTCGAGCGCGGCCGGGACCTCCTCCCCGCGCTCCCGGTGGCCGGCCCGCTCCCGCGCCAGGTCGTTGGCGGCTTCGATGGCGCGCTGCTGCTCCTCGGGCAGCCGCCCGAGCACCGCCCGTACGGAGGCGGCCAGCTTCTCCCAGACCCGGGGCACGCCGAAGAACTGCACCGGGTGCAGCTCGCGGACCGCGACCGATACGGCGGCCGGGTCGGCGCACAGCCGGACGTGCGCGGCCCGCAGGAGCGGGAGGTAGATGCCGAGGATCCGCTCGGCTATGTGCGCGAAGGGCAGGTAGCAGAGGTGCTCGGCGTGCTCGGGCAGCTCGATGTGCCCGTCGAGGCGGACGGACTGGAGCACGATGTTGCGGTGGGTCAGGCGCACTCCCTTGGGGTCGCCGGTGGTGCCCGAGGTGTAGACGACGGTCAGCGGGTCCTCGGATCGGGTCTCCCGCCAGGCCTTCTCGAAGGCCTCGGAGCGGTGCAGCCGGGCGCCGCCGGCGTACACCGACCCGTAGGTCGAGTGCGGGCCCGCTTCGGGGGCCTCGGCGACGACGAGCCGTTCGAGGGGGGTCCCGGGGTCGGCCAGCAGCGGCTCCCACCGGGCCAGCTCCCGGGCGCCCTCGACCACGGCGAGCCGGGCCCGGCTGTGGCGGGCTATGTGGGCGATCTGCTCGGGCGCGGAGGTCCCGTACACGGTGACGGGGACGGCGCCGAGGTGGACCAGGGCGAGGTCGGTGAGCCAGTGCTCGGGGCGGTTGCCCATCATCAGCAGGACGTGCTCGCCGCGTCCGACGCCCAGGGAGGCGTATCCGGCGGCGAGGACGGCCACCTTGCGGCGGACGTCCGACCAGCTGAGGGTGGTCCAGGCCGCGCCGTCGGGGCCTTCGCGCCACGAGAGGGCGGGAAGATCACCGTGCTCGGCGGCGTTGCGCGCCAGCAGGGCGGGCAGGGTGAGCTCTTCAGGAGGTGCGGGCAGTCGCAGTTTCGTGGGCATGGGCAGCTCCTTGCCGTTTCACATCGTTGGTGCGACAGCAATACTGTTGAACACGAACCGTGTCGGCGTGCTGATCAGAGAGCAAGGCGGAGAGCCCATGACCACCCAGGCACCGGAGCCGGCGTCGCTGACCGTCGACGAACTGGCGGCCAGGGCGGGTGTGACCGTCCGCACCGTACGGTTCTACAGCACCCGCGGGCTTTTGCCCCCTCCCGTGATCGGACCCCGTCGGGTGGGCCGCTACGGGCCGGAGCACCTGTCCCGCCTCGCGCTCATCGAGGAGTTGCAGCACCAGGGCATGACCCTCTCCGCCATCGAGCGCTACCTCGACGCCCTGCCCGACGACCTGAGCGCGCACGATCTGGCCATCCACCGCGCGCTGGTGGCGACCTGGGCCCCGGACGCGGCGCTGGACTCCTCGCGCGCGGAGCTGGAGAAGCGGGCCGGACGGACGCTGACGGAGACCGACATCCGGCGGCTGACGGCCATGAACGTGCTGACGCCGACCCCGGAGGGCTTCCGGGTGGACGTGGGACTGCTGCGCCTCGGCGTCGCGCTGCTCGACGTGCCCATCGCCCACGAGACGATCCTGGCCGCGCGCGAGGTGCTGCTCGGGCACGCGCGGACGGCGGCCCACCAGCTGACCGCGCTGTTCCGGGACGAGGTGTGGGGGCCGTTCACGGAGGGCGAGAGCGATCCGGAGCGGGTGGAGTCGATGAAGGCGCTGTCCGCGCACATGCAGCCGATGGTGGTGCAGGCCCTGGTGACCGCGTTCCAGCGCTCGCTGAAGGAGGAATTGCGGGCTGCCTTCGTCTCGGAGCCGGTAGGTTCAGGCCATGGCGATGATCTACAAGACCACCATGAAGCCCGGTAAGACGGAGCTTCTGACAGCCTGGCTTCCGACGCGGCCGTGGTACGCGTCCACCGGACAGGCCCCCGAACTCGACCGCTCGGGCGGCTTCCGGCTCGACGACCCCGAGGGCGAGGTCGGCATCGAGTTCATGGTGCTCACCGACCACTCGGGCGGCCGGGAAACCTCCTACCTCCTGCCGCTGACCTATCGCGGAGCCCCGCTCGACGGCGCCGAGGCCGCTCTGGTGGGCACCTCCGAGCACGGGGTGCTCGGCACCCGCTGGATCTACGACGGCGCCCACGACCCGGTGCTGGTGGGCCAGTTGCTCGCGCTGATCCAGGGCCGCGCCGTGGCGCAGGACCAGTGCGACAGCGGTACGACCGACCCCTCGGTCACCGCGTGGTGCGCGGGCCCGGGGCTCCCGGAGGCTCTCCAGGGACGGCCGGAAGTCACCGACACCGTGCGGGGCACGGAGGTGCGCCTGCCGGGCGCCCCGGTGCTGGTCCTCACGCGTGTCCTGCGGCCCGGGGATTCCGGGCCGCAGGACGCCTCGGCGGCCGTCGGCCGGCTCACCGCCGGCTGGACCACGCTGGACGGGGCGGCGTACCGGGGCGTGTTCGCGGAGCTGCGCACCGCCGGCCATGGCGCCTCCTGATCCCGCCGATCGGTCCCTTCAGACCGTTCAGTCCGCGTACGTCTCTCCCCGCCCGGCCTTCTCCACCAGGGAGGCGGGCGGGGTGAAGCGCTCGCCGTACTTCTCGGCCAGCTCGCGGGCACGGGCGACGAACCCGGGCAGCCCGCCCTCGTAGCCGTTGATGTACTGGATCACGCCGCCGGTCCAGGCCGGGAAGCCGATGCCCATGATGGAGCCGATGTTGGCGTCGGCGTACGAGGTCAGGACCCCCTCGTCGAAGCAGCGGACGGTGTCCAGCGCCTCCGAGAAGAGCATCCGTTCCTTCATGTCGTCGAACGGGATCCCGTACCCCACCTTGGTGAAGTGCTCCCGCAGCCCCGGCCAGATCCCGGCACGCTTGCCGCTCTCGTCGTACGCGTAGAACCCGCCGCCGCCGCTGCGCCCGGGGCGCCCGAACTCGTCGACCATCCGGTCGATGACGGTGTCGGCCGGGTGCTCCGGCCAGTCCCGGCCCTCGGCCTCGAAGGCCTTGCGGGTCTCGTTGCGGATCTTGCGGGGCAGCGTGAGGGTCAGCTCGTCCATCAGGGAGAGCACCTTGGCCGGGTACCCGGCCTGGGCCGCGGCCTGCTCGATGGAGGCGGGCTCGATGCCCTCGCCGACCATGGCGACGCCCTCGTTGATGAACTGGCCGATGACCCGCGAGGTGAAGAACCCGCGCGAGTCGTTCACCACGATCGGGGTCTTGTTGATCTGCCGTACGAGGTCGAAGGCGCGGGCGATGGCCTCGTCACCGGTGCGCTCGCCCTTGATGATCTCGACCAGCGGCATCTTGTCCACGGGCGAGAAGAAGTGCAGTCCGATGAAGTCGGCGGGCCGCGAAACCCCCTCCGCGAGACCCGTGATGGGCAGCGTGGAGGTGTTGGAGCAGAGCAGCGCGTCGGGGGTGAGGTACTCCTGGATCTCCTGGAACACCTTGTGCTTGAGGGCGGTGTCCTCGAAGACGGCCTCGATGACGGCGTCGCAGCCCGCCACGTCGGCGGGCTCGGTGGTCGGGGTGATCCGGGCGAGCAGCTCGGCGCGCTTGGCGTCGGTGGTACGGCCCCGGGACAGGGCCTTGTCGAGCAGCTTCTCGGAGTACGCCTTGCCCTTGGCGGCGGCCTCGGGGGTGACGTCCTTCAGCACCACCTCGATGCCCGCGCGGGCGCAGGAGTAGGCGATGCCCGCGCCCATCATGCCGGCGCCGAGGACCGCGACCTTGGAGACCTTGCGCGGCGCCACGCCCTGCGGGCGGCTGCGGCCGGCGTTGACGGCCTGGAGGTCGAAGAAGAACGCCTGGATCATGTTCTTGGCGGTCTGTCCGGTGACCAGCTCGGTGAAGTAGCGGGCCTCGATGGTCAGCGCGGTCTCGAAGTCCACCTGGGCGCCTTCGACGGCGCAGGCCAGGATGTTGCGCGGGGCCGGGTACGGGGCCCCGCCCAGCTGCTTCTTCAAGTTGGCCGGGAAGGCCGGGAGGTTGGCGGCGAACCGCGGGTTGGACGGCGTCCCGCCCGGGATCTTGTAGCCGGGGACGTCCCAGGGCTGCTTCGATTCCGGGTTGGCGTCGATGAAGGCGTGCGCCTTGGCGAGCATCTCCTCGGGCGTGGCCGCCAGTTCGTGCACCAGGCCGTTGTCCAGGGCGCGCCGGGGGGTGTACTGGGTCCCCTGCAGCAGCACCTTGAGGAGAGCGTCGGCGATGCCCATCAGGCGGACGCTACGGGTGATGCCGCCGCCGGCCGGGAGCAGACCGAGGGTGACCTCGGGCAGGCCGATCCGGGAGCCGGGCGCGTCGAGGGCCACACGGTGGTGGGAGGCCAGGCAGATCTCGTAACCGCCTCCGAGGGCAGCGCCGTTGATGGCCGCGACGACGGGCTTGCCGAGGGTCTCGATACGGCGCAGCGAGGCCTTGATGGCGGTGCCGGTGTCGAAGGCCAGCTGCGCGTGCTCGGGGCGCAGCCGGACCATGTCCTTGAGGTCGCCGCCCGCGAAGAAGGTCTTCTTGGCGGAGGTGAAGATGATGCCGCGGATGGAGTCCTTCTCGGCCTCGGCGCGCTCCGCGACCCGGGCGATGGAGTCCTTGAAGGCCTGGTTCATCGTGTTGGCGGACTGGTTGGGGTCGTCGAGGACCAGGGTGACGACGCCGGTCTCGTCCTGTTCCCAGCGGATCGTGGTGGACTCGCTCATGGTTCGCAACTTCCGTGTCGGGGGTGGGATCAGGGATCGGGGATCAGGACGGGGTTCAGAGGCGTTCGACGATGGTGGCGACGCCCATGCCGCCGCCGACGCAGAGGGTGACGAGGCCGTAGCGCTTGTCCTGGCGCTCCAGTTCGTCGACGACGGTGCCGAGGATCATCGCCCCGGTGGCGCCGAGCGGGTGGCCGAGCGCGATGGCGCCGCCGTTGACGTTGACCTTGTCCAGGGAGACGCCCATGTCCTTGACGAAGCGCAGTACGACGCCGGCGAAGGCCTCGTTGATCTCGATCAGGTCGATGTCGTCGATGGTCAGTCCGGCCTTGGCGAGGGCCTTGCGGGTGGCCGGGGCGGGGCCGGTGAGCATGATGGTGGGCTCGGAGCCGGAGACGGCGGCCGAGACGATCCGCGCGCGGGGCGTCAGGCCGTTTCGCTCGCCCGCCTCGCGGGAGCCGATCGCGACGAGGGAGGCGCCGTCGACGATGCCGGAGGAGTTGCCGGCGTGGTGGACGTGGTCGATCTTCTCGACCCAGTGGTACTTCTGCAGGGCCACGGCGTCGAAGCCGCCGAGCTCGCCGATGTCGGCGAAGGAGGGCTTCAGCCGGGCGAGGGTGTCGGCGGTGGTGCCGGGGCGGACGAACTCGTCGTGGTCCAGGACCACCAGGCCGTTGCGGTCGGTGACCGGGACGATCGACTTGGCGAAGCGGCCGTCCTTGATGGCCGCGGCGGCCCGCTCCTGGGACAGCGAGGCGTATTCGTCCACGTCGCGCCGGGAGAATCCCTCGATCGTGGCGATCAGGTCGGCGCCGATGCCCTGCGGGACGAAGTCGGTGTTCCAGCCGGTCATCGGGTCGTTGAACCAGGCTCCGCCGTCCGAGGCCATCGGGACGCGGGACATGGACTCCACGCCGCCCGCGAGGACCAGGTCCTCCCAGCCGGAACGGACCTTCGCGGCGGCCATGTTGACCGCTTCGAGGCCCGAGGCGCAGAAGCGGTTCTCCTGGACGCCGGCCACGGTGTCGGGCAGCCCCGCGGCGATCGCCGCGATCCGGGCGATGTCGGAGCCCTGGTCGCCGACCGGGCTGACGACGCCGAGCACGATGTCGTCGATGGTGCCGGGGTCCAGGCCGGGGTTGCGCTCGCGCAGGGCGTGGATGAGGCCGACGACCAGGTCGATCGGCTTGGTGCCGTGCAGGGAGCCGTTGGCCTTGCCCCGTCCGCGCGGCGTGCGGATCGCGTCGTATACGTACGCTTCGGTGCTCACTGGTCAAGCCTTTCGGGGGTGCGGAGGCGTGGGGAGGATCAAGTGGGGAGTATCAAAGGGGGACAGGGAGAGGTGGAGAGGTCAGGCCAGCAGGGAACGGCCGATGATCTCCTTCATGATCTCGGTCGTGCCGCCGTAGATGGTCTGGATGCGGCCGTCGGTGAAGGCTCGCGCGACCCGGTACTCGGTCATGTAGCCGTATCCGCCGTGCAGTTGCAGACAGCGGTCGGCGACCCGCTTCTGGAGTTCGGTGGCCCACCACTTGGCCATCGAGGCGTGGACGTGGTCCAGTTCCCCGTTGGAGTGGTCGGTGATGCAGCGGTCGAGGAAGGTACGGGTGACCGCGCACTCGGTGGCCATCTCGGCGATCTCGAAGCGGACGTGCTGGAGCTTGGAGAGCGGCCGCCCGAAGGCCTCGCGCTCCTTGACGTACTGCGTGGTGATCTCCAGCAGGTACTCGGCGGCGGCGATGCCGGCCATCGCGATGCCCATCCGCTCCTGCGCGAGATTGGTCATCAGGTGGACGAAGGCGCCGTTGAGTTCGCCGAGCAGGTTCTCCTTGGGGACGCGCACGTCGTTGAAGAACAGTTCGGCGGTGTCCTGCGCCTTCTGGCCGATCTTGTCGAGGTTGCGGCCGCGCTCGAAGCCCTCCGTGCCGCGCTCCACGACCAGCAGGGACATCCCGTGCGCCCCGCCCTCGGGGGTGGTCTTCGCGACCACGATCACCAGGTCGGCGAGGATGCCGTTGGAGATGAAGGTCTTGGAGCCGTTGAGCACCCAGTGGTCGCCCGCGTCCTCGGCGGTGGTCCGGATGCCCTGGAGGTCGGAGCCCGCGCCCGGTTCGGTCATCGCGACGGCGGTGATGATCTCGCCGGAGCAGAAGCCGGGCAGCCAGCGGCGCTTCTGCTCCTCGGTGGCCAGCGAGGTCAGGTACGGCCCGATGATGTCGTTGTGCAGGCCGATCGCGAGTCCGGCGGCGCCCGCCCGGGTGAACTCCTCGGCGATCACCGCCGCGTACCGGAAGTCGGTGTTCCCGCCGCCCCCGTACTCCTCCGGGACGGCCAGGCCCAGCAGCCCCTGGCGGCCGGCGGCCCGCCAGGCCTCCCGGCTGACGATCCCGTCCTTCTCCCACTGCTCGTAGTGCGGCAGCACCTCCTTGCTGAGGAAGGTGCGGACGGTCTCGCGGAACGCCTCGTGGTCGGCGTCGAAGAGCCGGCGTTTCATGTGAAGGGCCTCCTAGGACCAGTTCTTGACGGTTGCGACGAGCCGGGCCGGATCGGCTCCCACGGGGGTGACGTTGAGCATGGTCGCTCCGGCTTCCCGGAAGGCCCCGGCGCGCTCGCGCACGTAACCCCCGGCCCCGCACAGCGTGGTGAGTTCGCACAGCTCGTCCGGTACGGCGGGGGTGCGGCGCGGGTCCGCGGCGTGGTCCAGCATCATCGAGATTTCCATCAGGCGTCCTTCTCCATCAGCCCCGGTACGCCCCAGTCGGCCGCCACCGACTCCGTGTGCGCGCCGGGCAGCGCGGGTCCGCCCACCGCGGTGGCCGGGGTGGCGGAGAACCGGGGCGCGGGGGCCGGCTGGGTGATCCCGGCGGCCTCGACGAAGGTGCCCCGGGCGGCCAGGTGCGGGTGGTGCGGGGCCTCGCGCAGCGAGAGCACGGGCGCCACGCAGGCGTCGGTGCCCGCGAAGACGGCCGTCCACTCCTCGCGGGTACGGGACTTGAAGCGTGCGGCGACGGCCTCGCGGAGCTCGCCCCAGCGGGCCAGGTCCTTGCGGGCGGGGGCCTCGTCCTTGATGCCGAGGAGCTCCACGAAGGTGTCGTAGAACTGCTGCTCCAGCGCGCCGACCGCCATGTACCCACCGTCGGAGGTCTCGTAGCTGCCGTAGAAGGGACAGCCACCGTCCAGCAGGTTGGCCCCGCGCCGGTCCTGCCAGCCTCCGGCGGCCATCATCCCGTGGATCATGGCGGTGAGGTGGGCGGTCCCGTCGACGATGGCCGCGTCCACGACCTGGCCGGTGCCGCCGGGGGTACGGGCGTGCTGGAGGGCGGCGAGGACGCCGATGACGAGGTAGAGGGAGCCGCCCGCGTAGTCGCCGACCAGGTTGGCGGGGACGGCCGGGGGCTCGCCCGGGTTGCCGATCATGCCGAGGGCGCCGGTGACCGCGATGTACGCGATGTCGTGCCCGGCGGTGTGGGCGAGCGGGCCGTCCTGGCCCCAGCCGGTCATCCGGCCGTAGACGAGCCGGGGATTGCGGGCGTGGCAGTCGGCCGGTCCCACGCCGAGCCGTTCGGCGACCCCGGGGCGGAAGCCCTCGATGAGCACGTCGGCGCGCTCGACCAGGTCCAGCACGCGGGCCGGCCCGTCGGCGGACTTCAGGTCGACGAGGACGGAGCGCTTGTTCCGGTTGGTGATGTCGTAGGCCGGGTTCACGGCCAGTCCGCCGCCGCCGGGCCGGTCCACCCGCACCACGTCGGCCCCCAGGTCGGCGAGGACCATGGCGGCGAACGGGCCCGGTCCGATGCCCGCCAGCTCGACGACGCGCACGCCCGCGAGCGGGCCCCCGCCGCCTCCGGGCACGCTCCCCGTCACGTTCCCTGTCACTGCCATCGAGCCCCCAGCATCCGGTGGCACCACTGCGGCCACTGTGTGACACAACTGATGTAACACCAGCGATGCTAGGAACCTGTTCCACGGAGCACAAGAGCAAGCGCTTAGCCGGTTGGCGTGTTTCCCGCGGCGCCGGGTCCGGGGGCGGGTCCCGCACCGGGTCGCGCCCCGGATTCGGTGGCCCGCGCGTCGAGCTCCTTGAGGTCCCGCTTGAGCGCGACGGTCCGGTAGCTCTCCTCCACCCATTCGCACAGCACCTCGGCGGAGGGCGATCCCTTCTCCCCCAGCGGCAGCGAGACCCAGCCGGCCTTCCCCAGCCCGTATCCGGTCGGCTCCGCGCCGGGCGCGGTCATGGCGTGACCGTGCAGCGCGTCGTCCTTGAGCTTCACGGAGATCCCGGGCGACGGACCGTCGGTGTTCCCGAGGAAAAGGAAGATCTTCTTGTTGACCTTCACCACGCAGTCCTCGGGACCCCACGGGAACTCCTCCCGCGCCTGCGGCAATCCGAGGGCGAACTCCCGGACCGCCTCCCACTTGCGCACCCCAGCCTTCACGCGGACCTCCACTCGCCGCGGGCCGCACCCGATCGCACGGACCGCCCCCCTCCACGCTAGGGCCTGTCGTCAAACTCCCGCCTGCCCCACGACGCCCGGCACCCGCGAGGCCGTCCCTCTCGGATCTCGCCTGGGAACGGGCCCCCGACACGGCCGCGCGACGGACACCCGCTAGCCTCAGCGACCACCGACACCGTCTGGGAGGCTCCCGATGAACGCAGCTGGCCGGCACGAACCGCGCACCGCGGAACGGGAGTACGACCTCGTGCTCTTCGGCGCGACCGGGTTCGTGGGGGCGCTGACCGCCGAGTACCTCGCGGCGCACGCCCCCGCGGACTGCCGCTGGGCCCTCGCGGGGCGCGACCTCGCGAAGCTGGAGCGGCTGCGCGAGCGGCTGACCGCCCTCGACCCGCGCTGCGCGGACCTGCCGCTGCTGCGCGCCGACGCCCGGGACGCCGCGGCGACGCGCGAACTGGCCGCCTCCACCCGGGTGCTGGCCACGACCGTGGGGCCGTACGTCTGGTACGGGGCCCCGCTGGTGGCCGCCTGCGCCGCGGCGGGCACCGACTACCTGGACTTGACCGGCGAGCCGGAGTTCGTGGACCGGATGTACGTCGAGCACGACGCGCGGGCCCGCGAGAGCGGGGCCCGGATCGTGCACGCCTGCGGCTTCGACTCGATCCCGGCCGACCTCGGGGCGTACTTCACCGTCGGCCAGTTGCCGGCCGGGGTCCCGCTGACCGTGGACGCGTTCGTGCGCTCCAACGCCCTGTTCTCGGGCGGCACCTTCACCACCGTGCTCACCGCGCTGGGCCGCGGACCGCAGAACCTGTCCGCCGCCCGCGCCCGCCGGATGCACGAGCCCCGGCTGCTGGGCCGGCGGGTACGGGTCCCCGTGGGCGCACCGCGCTTCAGCCGGGAGACCGGCACCTGGGCCCTGCCGCTGCCCGTCCTGGACGTCCAGGTCGTGGCCCGGTCGGCGGCGGCGCTGGAGCGGTACGGCCCGGACTTCCGCTACCGGCACTACGCCTCCGTACGGCACCTGCCCGTCGCCGTGGGCGGTACGGCGGCGATCGGCGGGGTGGCCGCCCTCGCGCAGATCCCGCCGGTGCGCCAGTGGCTCGCCGACCGCTGGGAGCCGGGCCAGGGCCCCGACGCGGAGCGCCGGGCGCGCAGCTGGTTCAGCGTGCGGTTCGTGGGCGAGGGCGGCGGCCGCCGGGTGTTCACCGAGGTCTCGGGCGGCGACCCGGGGTACGGGGAGACCGCGAAGATGCTCGCGGAGTCCGCGCTCTGCCTCGCCTACGACGCCCTGCCCGAGCGCTCCGGCCAGCTGACCACCGCCGTGGCGATGGGCGACGCCCTGCTGGACCGGCTCCGGCACGCGGGCATCCGCTTCCGGGTGGCGGCCTCCGACTGAGGCACCGGCTCGGGCGGCCCCCGCACGGCCCCGCGCGGCCCCTACGCCGTGGCTTCGCGCAGGGCCCGCCGGCACAGGGAGTCGGCGTGCCGGGTGCTCTCCGGGATCCGGAAGCGGGGGCTCAGCGCCAGGGCGTGCGCGCAGGCGTTGTCCAGGGACACCCGGTGGCCCACCGATACGTACACGGGCTTGATCCCGTCCTGCGTCCGCAGCGCCCGCCCGACGACGTCGCCGTCGGGTGCGAGGAGCGGGGAGAGGTCTCCGCGCCGGGCGCCCGGTTCCCCGTAGGTGAAGGTGAACGGGTTCTTCGCGACGCCGATGGCGGGCAGGCCGGTGACCACCCCGAGGTGGCAGGCGAGCCCGAAGCGGCGCGGGTGGGCCAGCCCGTAGCCGTCGCAGACGACGAGGTCCGGCGTGACGGTCAGCGCCTCCAGTGCGGCGAGCACGGTCGGCAGCTCGCGGAAGGCGAGCAGTCCGGGTACGTAGGGGAAGCTGACGCGGCCGACGGAGGTGGCCTCCTCCACGACGCGCAGGGTGGCGGCGTCGAGGACGACGGCAGCGGCGGCCACCAGGTCGCGCTCGTCGTCGTAGGCCACGTCCACCCCGGCGATCAGCCCTTCTCCGGGCGGGGGTCCGTTTTCGGTCAGGACGACCCTGCCGCGCAGTTCGTCCTGTATCGCCTTGGCTTCGGCCTCGTCGGCGGGAGTCTTCGCACTCGTCATAGTGGTGCGAGAGTAGCCTGGCGATCATGTTCGTCATGGAGCTCACCTACACCGCGCCCGTCGAAGCCGTCGAAGAGGAGATGGACGCGCACATCGCCTGGCTGGACGGCTACTACGCGGCCGGCATCTTCCTGGCCTCGGGCCGCAAGGTCCCGCGCGACGGGGGCATGATCCTGGCCGGCGGGGTCTCCCGCAAGGAGATCGAGAGGATCGCGGCGGAGGACCCCTTCACCGTGGCCGGCGTCTGCGCCTACCGCATCACCGAGTTCATCGCGACCAAGACCTCGGCGGACCTGGCGACGGTACGGGAGAGCCCGGATTTCTAGGGCGTCCCTTTGAGGCGGTTCCCTTGCTTTGGGCCTGTGGAGTGAGCGGGAACCGGCCGTACTGGAACCCCTCCGGAGCCCACCGGCAGGTCCCGGATCCCCGCGCCGCCCGTCACCCTGTGCGATCACACAGGCGTGTTCAGGCCATTCGGTGACACAGCTCACTCCGGTTCGCGTGCACGGATTCACCGCATCACGCGTCTATCCCGTTGCCGGACCCCCACCCCGCGGTCCGGCACGAGATCCGCCGCAAGGGAGCGAGCCTTGATCACTGTCATCGAGCAGGCCGTGCAGGCCCGACTGATCGCCACCGCGCCGAAGGTCGACACCGTACCCGTCACGCTCTGCTACGACCGGTCGGATCCCTTCGCCGTCCGGATGGCCTTCCCCGCACCCGCGACGCTGGAGGGCATCGAGGTCTCGTGGACCTTCTCGCGGGAGCTGCTGGAGTCCGGGTTGGGCCGCCCGTCCGGCTGCGGGGACGTGCGCGTGCGCCCGTACGACGCCGACCGGACCACCGTGGAGTTCCACGCCCCCGAGGGGGTCGCGATCGTGCTGATGGTGACGGCCGAGCTGCACCGCTTCCTGGAGCGGGCCTCGACGATCGTGCCGCCCGGCCTGGAGCACCTGTACCTCGACATGGACCAGAGCCTCGCCGAGCTGATGCGCGGCTCCCGCTGACGCGCGGCTCCCGCCGGCGCCCCGCTTCGTTCGTCTAATTCGTTTGCCGACGGCTCCGGCCGCGCCGTAGCTTCGTAGACGCCCCATCGCCGTCGAAACGGAGCAGGACGTTGCTTCTCTGAGGTCCGAGACACCGACCCACCGCCTTCCGTCGCGGTCCGCTGTGTCTCCCCCGCGTTGCATTCCCCACTCACGCAACCTGGAGGCCTCCATGAGTCCTGCTCCCACCTTCGTCACCTGCTCCGACCTGTCCTTCGACTGGCCCGACGGAACATCCGTCTTCGATGGGTTCCACCTCACCGTCGGCCCCGGCCGCACCGGCCTGATCGGGCGCAACGGCTGCGGGAAGTCCACCCTGCTGAAGCTCGTCTCCGGAGAACTGACGCCCACTGAGGGCCAGTTGGCGGTGGCCGGCACCGTCGGCCGGCTGCCGCAGACCGTCACCTTCGACACCACCCTGAGGGTGGACGAGGCGCTCGGCGTCCACACCGCCAGGGCCGCCCTGCACGCCATCGAGGCGGGCGAGGTGAACGAGGCCAACTTCACCGCGGTCGGCGACGACTGGGACGTGGAGGAACGGGCCCTGGCCACGCTCGAGCAGCTCGGGCTCGGCGGGATCGGACTGGACCGCACCACCGGCGAGCTCTCGGGCGGGGAGTGCGTACTGCTCCGGCTGGCCTCCCTGCTGCTGAGCCGTCCGGACGTCCTGCTGCTGGACGAGCCCACCAACAACCTCGACCTGCGCGCCCGGCACCGGCTGTACGCGGCCGTCGCATCCTGGTCCGGGGTGATGCTCGTGGTCAGCCACGACCGGGAACTGCTGGACCGGGTCGACCAGATCGCCGACCTCCGCGACGGCGAAATCCGCTGGTACGGCGGAAACTTCACGGACTACGAGGAGATGCTCGCGGCCGAGCAGGAGGCGGCCGAGCGGATGGTCCGGGTCGCGGAGGGCGACGTACAGCGCCAGAAGCGCGAACTGGCGCAGGCGCACGCCAAACTGGCCCGGCGCAAGCGGTACGGCCAGAAGATGTTCGACAGCAAGCGCGAGCCGAAGATCGTCATGGGCGCGCGCAAGCGGTCGGCACAGGAGTCGGCGGGCAAGCACCGGATCATGCACACCGAGAAGCTGACCGAGGCCGAGGAACGCCTCGACCAGGCGGAGCTGGCGGTGCGCGACGACGCCGAGATCCGGATCAAACTGCCCGCCACCCAGGTCCCGCCGGGCCGCCGCGTGCTCACCCTGAGCGGGTTGCACCCGGCGCACGGCGCCGCGATCGAAGGCGAGTGGGAGCTGCGCGGTCCGGAGCGGATCGCGCTGGTGGGGGCCAACGGCTCGGGCAAGACCACCCTGCTGCGCACGATCGCGGGCCAACTGGCCCCGCTGTCGGGCGAGTCGGTGACCCATGTCCCGGCCCGGTTCCTGCCGCAGCGGCTCGACGTACTGGACGACGACCGCTCGGTCGCGGAGAACGTGGCGCGGTTCGCCCCGCACGCGACGAACAACCTGATCCGGGCGCGGCTCGCGCACTTCCTGTTCCGGGGAGCGCGGGCGGACCAGCCCGCGGGCACACTGTCGGGCGGCGAGCGGTTCCGGGCGACGCTGGCGGCGCTGCTGCTCGCGGAGCCGGCCCCACAGCTGTTCATGCTGGACGAGCCGACGAACAACCTGGACCTGGGATCCGTACGGCAGTTGGCCGACGCCCTGGATTCTTACGAAGGGGCGCTCGTGGTGGCGAGCCATGACGTGCCGTTCCTGGAATCGATCGGCATCACGCAGTGGCTGCTGCTCGACGACGGGCTGCGGCCGACGACGGCCGAGGAGGTCCACCGGTCGCTGTGGCACGGGTGACCCGCGCCAACGGTTGATCCGCGGCACCGGGTGGCCCGCGCTAGCGCGGCAAGGGCAGTAACGCCCAGGACTTGGTGCCGCCCATCGGGGTGAGCACGGGGGTGAGCCCCCAGTCCCCGCCGCAGGCCTCGACCACCGCCGACAGCAGCCACATCCCGCGGCTGCGGCGCCGCCGGCACTCCTCGCTCGCCTCGGGCGAGGAGTGCGCGGGGTGCTGGTCGAAGACGACGATCCGCAGCGCGTCGAACTGCCAGCGGACCTTGAGCACCATCTCCTTGTCGGGAGTGAACCGGTAGGCGCAGGCCACGAGTTCGGAGGCGGCCAGGGCCGCGTTGTCGCACAGGTCGGGCAGTCCGTGCCGGTCGAGCAGCGACCGCAGGGCGCCCCGGGCGCTGCCCGCGCAGTGGGCACCGCCCGGCAGACCTATGGAATAGCTCAGTTTCTCCGCCCCTGGCGGGGCCTGCCGGAACTCGTGGACCGACCGCAGGCCACGGAGAGTGCCCGTCATCGTGCTGCTCCAAGGTTCTGAGGTGCCGAATGCGCTGATCGCCGTGTGGTCATACAAGAGCGGAAGGTCGCCCCGTGTGAGACTTGCGCTACCGACCGTAGCGCAACGTGGTGCACAGTGCTACTACTTGTACGACGACTTGATGTTTTCTCATGTCATTTCCGGACTCACGAGGGCGCTCCCGCATGCCCCGGCCGGAGGAGGGGGACCCGTGCCACCGAGGAGTACGCCGACCGCACGCCAGCAGCGCCTGGGCTCCGAGCTGCGCAAACTCCGCGAGCAGTCGGGCATGTCGGTGCAGCAGGCCGCGGCGCTCATGGGGGTGGACCGCACCAGGATCCCCAACATCGAATCCGGCCGGATCGCGATCGGCGCCGAGCGTGTCCGCACCCTCGCCTTCAACTACGACTGCCCCGACACGGGGCTGGTCGACCTGCTCGCCTCGATGGCCCAGGAGCGCGACAAGGGGTGGTGGGAGCAGCACCGGGGGATGCTGCCGCCCGCCCTCCTGGACATCTGCGAACTGGAGCACCACTCCGTCGCGTTGCACACCGCCGTGACCACGCACATACCCGGCCTGCTGCAGACCGAGGCGCACGCGCGAGCGGTCTTCGACACCGCCGACCCGCCACTGCCCGAGCCCGACCTCCAGGCGCGGCTCGCCCTGCGGATGCACCGCCAGCAGGTGTTCGCGCGCGAGGCACCGCCGCTGTACGAGGCGGTCGTGCACGAGGCGGCGCTGCGCATGCAGTTCGGCGGCCCGAAGGTGGCGCGGGCGCAGCTCGAACACATACTGGAGCAATCGGAGCGGGCGCGTACGACCGTGCGCGTGATTCCGTTCACCGCCGGCGGGTTCCCCGGCGCCGGCCAGTCCTTCACGTACGCGGCCGCCACGATCAGCGAGCTGGACACCGTGCAGCTGGACAGTTCGCACGGCTCGATGTTGCTGGATTCGCAGATGAAGCTGCTCCGCTACCGGGGCCTGCTGGAGCGGCTGCGCTCCCTGGCACTACCGGCCCGCGACTCCCGCGATTTCATCCGCGCCATCGCACTGACCCTCTGACCGGGCCGACCGGCCGACCGGCCGACTGACCACCGAGCCGGATCCGACGAGGAGACAAGAGAACGACATGGGCACGACGACCACGACCACGACCACCCCGGCGACCGCGTCGACGACCGCGTCGGCGACGGCGGGAATCGCCTGGGACGAGGCATTCTGCAGCGAGGGAGCCAACTGTTTCCGCTTCGGGCGCGACGCCGAGGGGCAGGCGTACATTGGAACCACCGGGTCCGGGGCCTACGTCACCGACTCGATCGACGCGCTCCGTGCGCTGATCTCGGCCGTCAAGGCGGGAGCCGCGGATCACCTGCTGGCGTGACTTTAGTCCCTTCAGGCCACTCCACACCCCCCTCAAACTGCGCGAATAACGGGATGTAACCGGACAGAGGTCCCCATGGGGCTTGGCTGGTCTTGATGTCGCGCTTAACCTACGACTCCGTAGGCTACGGAACCGTAGGTAAGTCTCTTTGCACTCAGGAGTACCCGTGACGATCACCTCTCCCCACCTCGGCAGCTCGGAGGCGTGGACGGACGCCAAGCTGCTGTTCGCGCTGGAAGAGGTGGTCGAGAAGGAACTCAACCGCCATCTGAAGGTCACCAAGGACTGGATGCCCCACGAGTACGTCCCGTGGAGCGACGGCCGGAACTTCCTCGGCTTCTTCGAGGACGGCGAAGCCTGGGACCCGCAGCAGTCCAAGGTGACCGAGATCGGCAAGATCGCGCTCGTCGTCAACCTGCTGACGGAGGACAACCTCCCCAGCTACCACCACGAGATCGCCTCGCTTTTCGGCCGCAACGGCGCCTGGGGCACCTGGGTGCACCGTTGGACCGCCGAGGAGGGCCGTCACGGCATCGTGATGCGCGACTACCTGCTGGCCTCGCGCGCCGTGGACCCGGACAAGCTCGAAGCGTTCCGGATGCACCACATGTCGGAGGGGTTCGAGTCCGACAACCGCCACTCGATGCTCCACTCCGTGGCGTACGTGGCCTTCCAGGAACTCGCGACCCGCATCTCGCACCGCAACACCGGCCACCAGTCCGGCGACCCGGTCTGCGACCGCATGCTGGCCCGCATCGCGCAGGACGAGAACCTGCACATGGTCTTCTACCGCAACCTGCTGGGCGCGGCCTTCGAGCTCGCTCCGGACCTGACGATGCAGGCCGTGCGGGACGTCGTCGTCGGCTTCCGGATGCCCGGACACGGCATGCCCGGCTTCGAGCGGATGGCCGCGCAGATGGCGATCGGCGGGGTCTACAACCTGCGCATCCACCACGACGACGTACTGAGCCCCGTGATCCGCTTCCTGAAGATCATGGACATCGACGGCCTCGGCCCCGACGGGCAGAAGGCCCAGGAGGAGCTCGGCCTCTTCATGGACGGCCTGGACTCCGAGGCCCGCAAGTTCGACGAGCGGCTCGCCGCCCGCGCGGCGCGCATCGCGGCCCGCAAGGCCTGACCGGTTTCCGCTCGCTCGGGCGGGTGACGACGATTGCCCTGGCAGAGCACCGCTCTGCCAGGGTTTCTCGTCATGACCGCCATGACGCCGCTCCAGGTCGAGATCGACCAGCTGGCCCGCCTCAGCAACGCCCTGGACACCTCCCTGGCCGCCCTGCGCGAGGCCCGGCGGGAGCTGGAACACGTACGGGCCGACCAGCTGGGCACGGCGGACCTCGACGCGGCGTGCGACGGCTTCCAGGAGAGATGGGGCCACGGCACCAAGGAGCTCGCCGGGCGGATCAAGACCGTCCGCGAGGGCGTGCGCCGCAGCGCCGCCGAGTACGCCGAGCTCGACGAGGCCATCCGCGCGGCCTTCCGGCAGGCGGCGGCCACCCGTGGCTGACTCCCCCGCGGCCGGCTCCTCGTCGGCCGGATCCCCCGCGGCCGGCTCCTCGTCGGCCGGCTACGCCTCGCTCGGCTTCAATCCTGCCCCGGGCAACCCGGACGCGGTACGGGCCCTGGCAAAGAAGCTCCGCTCCTCGGCCGACTCCCTCGCGGAGACCTCCCGCGTCGTCGACGCCCTGGTCTCCCACAGCTCGTCCTGGCAGGGCGAGGCCGCCACCGCCTTCCGCGCCACGCTGTCGCGGGACCTGCCCCGCCACCTGCACGCGGCCCACACCTCCCTGGCGGAGGCGGCGCGGCGGCTGAGCGGCTGGCACGACACGCTGGCCGCCCACCGCACCCTGGCCGAGCGCTACGCGTCCCGGGCCGCCTCGGCCACCACCGACGAGGACCGCACCGACGCCCGCCGCCTGGCCGCCGAACTGGCCTCGGAGCACTCGGCGGCGGCCCGCCGGGTGGCGGACACGCTGACCGCCACGGCGGACCGGCTGGCGCCGAAGGAGCCCGGGATGCTGGAGTCCGTCTGGAACAAGATCGTCAACGATCCGGCGGACGCCCTCTCGAACGCCGCGGCCATTCTGGGAGCCGCCGGTGCGGCCGTCGCCCTCTTCTTCCCGCCGGCCGGGCTGGCCGTCATGCTGGTCGCGGGCGGGCTCTCGCTGGCCGCCCTGACCACGCACCTCGCGGACCCCGCCTTCCGCAAGCCGCTGACCGAGGGCTTGACCCGGGGCAAGTTCGACGCCGCCTTCTGGAAGAACGGCGTGACCCTGCTCGGGGACGGCCTCGGCGCCGTTCCGGGCGTGGCCGCGGTCGCCTCGGGCGCCAGGGCCGGTACGGTCGCGGCCCGCGCGGCCATGGCGGTTCCGGAGGCCGGGGCCCTGGCGGGGGTCTCGCCGGGCGCGGGTGCGTTCGCCCGTACGGCGTGGAACACGGCGGACGAGCTGCGGAAGGTGGAGAGCCCGCTCGCCTCCTGGGCACTGCGGTCGTCGACGCCCGAGGTCCGGGAACGGGTGGCGGTGGGCGTGGCCACCACGGGAGCGGCCACGGCCGCCGCCGACTACGCCGGTGACGACGAGTCCGTGGACCGCGGCTCCACGGCCGTGGACGGTACCCGTGTCGTCCTGGAGGACGGTCCGTCGACGGCCGCGAAGACGGCCCGGCTGTGGACGCTGGTGCAGCCGTGACAGCCGTGACTGCCGTGACGAACCCGCCCGTTCCACCCGTCTGGTTCCGGCTGCCTCCCGGTTTCCACGACATCGGCCCCGGGGACCGGGACGCCCTGGAGGAGGTCGCCGCGGCACTCGGGGCGCTGGGGGCCTCCGGGACCCCGGGCGGCTTCGGTGACGGCGACGTCGCGGGTGCGGGGTCGCAGCTCGCCCGGCTGATGGACTGCCTCGACGCATTCGCCGCTCAGCCCGGCCTGCACCTGCTCCACAGCGCGGTCGGTCTCCACCCCGAGGGCCCGGAGACCGTCTCCACCTCGCTCTTCTCCCTCGCCGTCCGGCCCTCCGAAGACGCCGGAGCCGGGGCCGCCGTGGCGCGCACGGCCCTGGCGCTCGCCCGGTCCGCCCCCGGGAGCGGCGCGACGCGCAGGTTCGTCGACCTGGCCTCGGGCCTCCCGTGCGCCCTCGTCTGCGGGGTCCTCCCCGGCCCCGGCACCGGCGGCCGGGGGCTGTTCCAGGCCAGGGCCGTCACGGCGCATCCGGAGGGACGTCACCTGCTCCTGCTCGACCTCACCAGCGCGGCCACCGAGCACGCCGACGCGTACACCGCCATCCTGGAGGCGGTCGCGCACACGATCGCCTTCGCGGATCCGAGCCCCCGGCCGCCCGGGCGGCCGGACGGCGGCGGGACCTCGCGGATCCTGGAACTGCTGGGGTGACGCCGCTGGTCAGGGCCGGCGGCGCAGGGCCTGGCGCTCGGATTCGGACAGGCCGCCCCAGACTCCGAAGCGTTCGTCGTTGGTCAGCGCGTAGTCCAGGCAGGGCTTGCGGCCCTCGCAGGCCCCGCAGAGCTTTTTGGCGTCGCGCAGCGAGGAGCCGGGCTCCGGGAAGAAGAAGCCCGGGCCCGTCTGGGCGCAGAGGGCGAGCTCGTACCAGGCCGGGGTGGCGGTGGCGGTATAGGTATCGGTGGTGTTCATCGACATGCCGCAGAGCCTGTCCGCCGGTGATGGACGTCCGATCAACGCCTGATCAACAGGACAGAGTGAACGACCGTGCGTGCGATGACTTCGGTACCATGGCCGCATGGCAGACGGACGCGTGGAGCGCGGGAACCAGACGCGGCGGACCGTCCTGGAACGGACGATGAGCATCGCCTCGGTGGACGGCCTGGAAGGGCTGTCCCTGGGGAAGATCGCCACCGATCTGGGGCTGAGCAAGAGCGGTGTGTTCGCCCTCTTCGGCTCGAAGGAGGAGCTGCAGCTCGCCACGGTGCAGGCCGCCCGTGCCGTCTTCGTGGAGCAGGTCGTCCGGCCCGTACGGGACGAGCCCGCCGGGCTCGCCAAGGTGTGGCGGCTCTGCGAGAGCTGGCTCGGCTACTCCGGGCGCCGGGTCTTCCCCGGCGGCTGCTTCTTCTATTCCGCCTCGGCCGAGTTCGATTCGCGTCCCGGGCCCGTCCACGACGAGATCGCCGGGATCCGCACCGACTGGACGCGATACATCGAGCGGCTGCTGGACGAGGCCCGGCTGGCGGGCGGGTTCCGCGAGCCGGCCGGGGCCGTGGATGTGGCCGTGGACGTGGACGTGGACGTGGACGTCAAGCAGCTCGCCTTCGAGATCATGGCGATGATGGAGCTGGCCAACGCCCACTCCGTGCTGCACGAGGACACCACGGCCTACGACCGGGCCGCTCGGGGCATCCTCGCCCGGCTGCGCGCGGCGACCGCCGCCCCGGAGGAACTCCCGGAGCGGCCGCCCGTACTCGCGTTCCCGGTCGCCGGTTACTCCGCCGGCGACGCCCGTGCCGTCAGCCTCCCGGCCGCGTCCGCCGCACCGGCTCAGCCGGACCGCTGAGCCGCATCGAGGCTCCCGCGACCGCCGCGCCCAGCGCGGTGAACGCGATCAGCAGGAAGACTCCGCGCCAGTGGTCCCCCGTACCGGCCCCGCTGAGCAGGGCCGCCGTACCGGCGACGCCGAGCGCCCCGCCGAGCTGCCGGGCCGTCATCAGCAGGCCGGTACCGGCCGCGAAGCGCTGCGGCGGGAGACCCGCCGAGGCCGTCGTGGACAGCGCGGTCACCACGATCCCGATGCCGAGGCCGCCGAGGAGTCCGGCGGGCAGGAAGATCTGGGCGTACGAGGAGGATTCCCCGGCCCAGCCCCACAGCAGCAGGGCGTTGGCGGCGAAGAGCAGTGATCCGACGGTGACGGCGGCCCCTTGGAGACGGGCGGGCACCCGGCGCCCGACGACGAGCGCGCCGGCCATGGCGAGGACGGCGCCCGGTGTGACGCCGAAGCCCGCTTGCAGCACCGAGTAGTTCCAGCGCTCGATGAGGTAGGACGGGCCGGTCAGCAGCCAGGCGTACATGGCGGCGCCGAAGAACAGGGCGCCGATGTTGGCGCGGGCGAACAACGGCTCGCGCCACAGGTCCCGGTCGACGGCCGGGGCGGGATGGCTCCGCGAGCGGCGCAGCGCGAGGGTGCCCGCGAGGGCTCCGCCGATGACCGGGGCGAGCACCTTCGGGTCGGTCCAGCCCCACTCCGTGCCCTGGGAGAGCCCGGCCACCACTCCGGCGATGCCGAGGGCGAGGGCGGTCGTGCCGACGGGGTCGGGGAGCCGGCGTCCGGTGCGGGGCTCCCTGGGGATGACACGGGCCGCGGCCCAGCCGACGGCCAGGCCGAGCGGGACGTTGACGAGGAAGATCGCGCGCCAGTCCCACCACTCGACGAGCAGTCCCCCGATGCTCGGGCCGACGGCTGCGGCCAGTCCGCCCGCCGCCGACCAGGCGCCGAGGGCGGCGGCCCGGCGGGCGGGCGGGGTGTGGGCCAGTACGAGGCCCAGCGCGGCGGGGATCATCCCGGCGGCGGCCGCTCCCTGGAGGGCGCGGGCCACGATGAGCAGGTCGGCGGTGGGGGCCGCGCTGGCGGCGAGCGAGGTCAGGGTGAAGGCGAGGGTCGAGCCGAGGAAGAGGGTCCGGCGGCCCAGGGTGTCCGCGAGCCGGCCGGCCGCGGCGAGCAGGGCGGCGAACAGTACGGCGTAGGCACTGACGACCCAGGTCAGGCGGGCCAGTGACACCTCGGGGAAGGCGCGGCGCAGGTCGGGGAAGGCGACGTTGACGACGGTGGCGTCGAGGAACGCGAGGAAGGTGACGGCACTGGCGAGCGCGAGCACCCGCCCGCCGCCGGGGCCGCCTGCCGGGCCGGCCCCGGCCCCTCGTCCCCCCGAATCGGGGGTGGGCCCGGATCCGGGGACGGTCGCGGGCGCGGTGGGCCCGGAGGCGGGGGCGGTCGCGGGCGCGGTGGGCCCGGAGGCGGGGACGGTCGCGGGCGCGGTGGGCCCGGGGCGGGTGGAGGTCATCGGGTGGCTCCCGCGGTCCCGGCCGGGCTCGCCGTACGGGTACGGGAGGGGGGCGCGCTCAGGAACTCGACGGTGGTCGCGATGACTTCGGGGTCGAGGAGGATACGGCGGTGGCCGAGTCCGCTGGTCTCGATCAGGCGGGCCCGCTCCCCGTAGGCCGCCGCGAGGGCGCGGGACTGGCCGGGGGCGGCGGTGTCGTCGTCCGTGTCGTGCACGAGCAGGATCTCCGAGGGGATCTCCTCGGGGGCGCGGCACGCGTCGAATCGGGGCCAGATGTCGGGTTCGGCCGGGAACAGCCGGCGCTGGACATGCCGCCGCATGGCGTCCTCGACGGCCTGGTTCACGCCCAGCATCGCGCGGAACCGCTCGGCCAGGAAGTCGAATTCGGCGATGGCGCCGATACCGGCGATCCGGTCGGCCCGGGTCCCGTCCCGCAGTGCGAAGAAGGTGGACACCACGCCGAAGGAGTGGGCCAGCACGGCCGAGAACTCCCCGTACCGCTCGTGCAATCGGCGGATGATCTCGCGCTGGCGGAGGATGGTGGTGGCCCGGCCGCCGGACGCGCCGTGGCCGGGCGCGTCGAAGGAGACCACGGTCCGGCCCTCGGCCAGCAGCGCCTCGACGAACCCGGCGAAGCGCGAGGCGCGCGAGGTCCAGCCGTGCACGATGAGGACCGGCCGGGCGCCGTCGCCCCAGCGGTACGTGGTCACGGGTATCCCGTCCACGACGAGCCGCCCGGTCACGGCCCGGGCCATGACCTCCGCTTCGCCCGGCTTCACCTTCGGCCGGCCGAGCGGCCGTACGAACAGCGCGAACGCCACCCGCCCGACCGGGCCCGGGGCGACCCGGGCGGTGATGTTGAGGGTCGTGCTCAGGAGTGAAGCCATGGGGTGCATGCCCGGTTCTCCGGATCTCCTCAGAGTGGCCAGACGGCGCTGGCTGGTCAGGACGATGGAGAGATATTAGCACGATCGTTCGTGTTGTTATGGAGGGACTGTGCGACCAGACTTCCGGGCAGGGCGGCCCCCGCCGGCGAAGGCAGACGACGTCGATCCGCAAACCGGGACGAACTCCCCCTCCCATCAAGGAATGTGATGACCGCCCCCGTCGGGCGGCCCGCTCCCACCGGTCGGGACCTGACGGCTCGACGGCTGCGGCACCGCGCCCCGCGCGGAGTCCGGACGGCTGCGGCAGTACCAGGTCACCGGGATCAGCTGGCTGCCCGGCGCGAGCGCACGGCGGGTACCGGACAGCGGCGGCTCCGCGGCCTTCCGCTACGCCACCGAGGACGGCGAGGTGCTCACCGTGCGCCGCGGATCGGTGCACGTCGAAGGCTCGGTCGGTGACCGCGCGACCCGGCGTCTCGCCTCCCTGCCGGAGCGCTGCCACGAGGCCGGGGAGCCCGGCCCCGCCTCGGACCCGATCGCCACCTCCGACGTGTTCTGGCAGGCCTTCACGGAGAACCACCCCTTCTTCACCGCGAAGGGCGTCGACAGGAACGTGGTGCGCGCGAGCCACCCTCCCCGCGTGCACACCGGCACCACCGAGGCCGAACTCTTTGCCGTCTTCGAGGAGATGCTCGCCCCGCCGCACGACGCGCACGTCCACCTCTCCGACGGCGCGAGCCGATTCTTCGGCGAGGGCCGCCCGGGCACCACGATCCCCACCCTCGAACTCGAGAACCGCGTCAAGGCGTACATCCAGGAGGTGGACCTCGGCGGACGGACCCCGCAGGAGTTCGCCGAGGGACGCATCTCCTACGCCGATCTGCCCGACGGCCGCGGCTACCTGCGGCTCTCCGGCTTCGGCGGCTGCACCGAGAGCGGTGACTTCGACTCCGAAAGCACCGAGCTCAACCGTGCCTGGAGAGCGTCTTCACCACCGAGCACACCGCCCGCCTGCGCACCGCCTTCACCGAAGCCCTGCGCCGCCGCCCCAACCTCACTGGGCAATACACCTAGACCCAATACCAGTGACTTAAGGATCTTGGCTGGTAGGCTGCCTGTTCAGGAGGTGCCTGGATGCCACGCCCCGGACAGGTCAAGCCGGAAACGGACGA
>NZ_JBIWAE010000017.1:0-521 GCF_044759865.1 Streptomyces sp. NPDC099050
AACATCCCCGCGTTCGTCGTCCCGGTCGTCGAGGACTCCGAGGACGAGCCGGGTCGCGAGACGGTGGTCGTCGAGGTCGGCGGCAAGCGCCTGGAAGTCTCCCTCCCGTCTGCCCTGGGTATGACCCTGGCCCGTACGGCGGCCGCGGGCGGCGCGAGGCCCAAGCGCCGCGCGGCCAAGAAGTCCGGCCCGGCCGCCTCCGGCGACACCCTGGCCTCGCCCATGCAGGGCACGATCGTGAAGGTCGCGGTCGAGGAGGGTCAGCAGGTCAACGAGGGTGATCTGATCGTCGTCCTCGAGGCCATGAAGATGGAACAGCCGCTGAACGCGCACCGCTCGGGCACGATCCTGGGCCTCGCGGCGGAGGTCGGCGCGTCCCTTACTTCGGGCGCGCCCATCTGCGAGATCAAGGACTGACGTCCTCGGGTCGGGGTGGGGGGGGGGGGCCCCCCCCCCCCCCCCCCGCGGCGCCCCCCCCCGCCCCCCACCCCGGGGGGACGCGCCTACACCCCCGCCCCCCG
>NZ_JBIWAE010000017.1:531-20486 GCF_044759865.1 Streptomyces sp. NPDC099050
CCGTTCGGGGGGGCGCGCCCTCCTGCTATATCCCGGCGGGCGGGCGGGGGGGGGGGGGGGGGGGGGGCGCCCCCCCACCCCGACCCGGGCTGCGCCCGGCGCATCCCGCTACGCGGGGAGAAGTCCCCTACCCGCCCTTCCACCGTTCCCCGGGCGCCGCCCGGACCCCGGTCCTCAAACGCCGGACCGGCTGGAAGCAGGGGGTCCCGGGCTGCGCCCGGACCCCCTGGGGCTCCGCCCCAGACCCCGGTCCTCAAACGCCGGACGGCTGAAATACCCAAGCGCCGGACGGCTGAAAGCGGCCGATCCGGCTCCGCCACTCCGCCCGGCCCCGCGCCTCGTGTGCCGGACGGGCTGAAAGACCCGGGGCGGCGCCCCAGACCCTCGAAGACCCCGGGGCGCCGCCCCGAACCCCGAAAGACCCCTGGGCGGAGCCCCAAACCCGAGAAACCCCGGGGCGGAGCCCCAAACCCGAGAAACCCCGGGGCGGAGCCCCAAACCCGAGAGACCCCGGGGCTCCGCCCCACCCCCAAGTGCCATGCCTCTTACCACTAGATCCCAGGAGAACCATGTCCAGCCGCCGCTACCGCAAGGCCGCCGCCCCGGGCCTTCTCGCCCTCCTCACCGCCGCCGCCCTGCTCGCACCCATCGCCACCACCTCCGCCGCCGAGCGGCAGAACACCCCCGCCGCCGACCCAGCCACCGCCACCGCCACCCCCGCCCTGCCCGCCCTGATCCAGGGCCCGGGCGAGGCCATCCACCCCGAGGGGTTCACCTGGGACCCGACCCGCAAGGCCTTCCTGATCGGGTCCCTGCGCCACGGCACGATCTCGGTGGTGGGCGCCGACGGCATACCCCACACCCTCGTCAGCGACCCCACCCTCATCGCCACCGGCGGCATCCGCGTCGACGCGGCCCGCAACCGCCTCCTGGCCACGTACGGCGACGTCTACGCCGGCCCGAACGCACTGCTCAGCGACGGCTCCACCCCGGAGACCCGCGGCCGCTACGGCGGTGTCGCGATCTTCAACCTCACCACCGGCGCGCTGGAGAAGCGCGTGGAGCTCAGCCAGTCCCCCGGCCTGCACCTCGCCAACGACCTGGCCCTCGACCCGCAGGGCAACGCCTACGCCACCGACTCGTTCACCGGCACGATCTTCAAGGTGACCCCGTCCGGTACCGCCTCGGTCTTCCTCAAGGCCCCCGCCCTGGATGCCGGTTACCAGGACGGCCTGCCCAACGTCGGCGTCAACGGCATCGTGTACCACCCCTCGGGCGCGCTCATCGTCGTCCGCTACGACTCCGGCGCCCTCTTCCGGATCCCCCTCGACAACCCGTCGAACTTCCGCGAGATCAGCCTCAGCGAGCGCATCCCCGGCGCCGACGGCATCGCGCTCGGATCGGACGGCACCCTGTACGCGGCCACGAACACCATCCGTTCCAACGGCATCGACGGCCTGTTCAAGCTCCGCTCCTCCGACGGCTGGCGCAGCGCCGGGATCGTCAGCAAGACGGTCTCCCCCGAGGCCGCCCCGACGACCGTCACCCTCACGCCCTCGGGTGCGTACGTGCTCAGCAGCAACGTGCACATCCTCTTCGGCAGCGGCGGCGCGCAGACCCGCGACGGCTTCGCCCTGCGCCGCTTCTGATGGCACTCGACCAGACCTTCGAGGGCCGGGTCCACTCGCCCACCGCGCGCTACGAGGTGGGCCGGGAGAAGATCCGCGAGTTCGCCGGGGCGGTGGGCGATCCCCATCCCGCGTACACCGACAGGGCGGCGGCGCGGGCCCTCGGCCACCCTGACGTCATCGCGCCGCCGACCTTTGCGTTCGTCCTCACCTTCAAGGCAGTGCGGCAGATCGTCGACGACCCGCGGCTCGGCTTCGACTACAGCCGGGTGGTGCACAGCAGCCAGCGGTTCGAGTACACCCGGCCCGTGCGGGCCGGGGACCGTCTGGCCGTCACCTCGACCGTCGAATCGGTCGGGACCCTGGCCGGCAATGACGTCGTGGAGATCCGTGGCGACGTCCACGACGCGGCGGGCGAGCACGTGGTGACCGCCTGGACGAAGCTCGTCTCCCGCGCGACCGGCGAGGAGGGATAGCCCATGGGAGCCAAGATCCGCTACGCGGACGTCGAACCCGGCAGCGAACTGCCCGGCCGCACCTTCACCATCGAGCGCGAGACGCTCGTCCGCTACGCGGGCGCCTCCGGCGACTTCAACCCCATCCACTGGAACGACCGCTTCGCCGCCGAGGTGGGCCTGCCCGGCGTCATCGCGCACGGGATGCTCACCATGGCCGGGGCGGTGCGCATCGTCACGGACTGGACCGGTGATCCCGGCAGCCTCCTGTCCTACACGGTGCGCTTCACGAAGCCGGTCCCCGTCCCCGACGACGCCACCGGCGCGGTCCTGGACGTACGGGCCACGGCCGCGCAGAAGCTCGACGACGCGGCCCGCACCGTCCGGGTCGACATCACGGCGACGAACCGGGACCAGAAGGTCCTCGGCATGGCCCGCGCCGTGGTCCGCCTCGCCTGAACCCGAAGCCAGCACCGCCACCGCCGCCGCCACCACCACCACCACCACCACCACCACCGAACGGAGACCCCGCACCATGAAGCAGCGCCGGCTAGCCGGCCACCTCGACGTCTCGGCCCTCGGCCTCGGCTGCATGGGCATGAGCGACCACTACGGCCCGGGGGACGACACCGAGTCGACCGCCACGATCCACCGCGCGCTCGACCAGGGCGTCACCCTGCTGGACACGGCGGACATGTACGGGCCGTTCTCCAACGAACGCCTCGTCGGGCAGGCGATCGCCGCCCGCCGCGAGGAGGTCGTCCTGGCCACCAAGTTCGGCATCGAACGGCTGCCCGACGGCACGGTCAAGGGCATCAACGGCCGCCCGGAGTACGTCCGCGGGGCCTGCGACGACTCGCTGCGGCGCTTGGGCGTGGACCACATCGACCTGTACTACCAGCACCGCGTCGACCCGACCGTCCCCATCGAGGAGACCTGGGGCGCGATGGCCGGGCTGGTGGCCGCCGGCAAGGTCCGGCACCTGGGGATCTCCGAGGCGGCCCCCGCCACCGTGCGCCGGGCCCACGCCGTGCACCCGATCACGGCGGGCCAGTACGAGTACTCGCTCTTCACCCGGGACATCGAGGCCGAACTGCTGCCCACCCTGCGCGAGCTGGGCATCGGGCTCGTCGCGTACGCCCCCATGGGGCGCGGCCTGCTCACCGGCACCGTCACCGGCCGCCCGGACCAGTTCCCCACCGACGACGTACGCCGCTTCGCCCCGCGCTTCCAGAAGAGCAGCCTCACCACCAACCTGCCGCTGGTCGAGCGGCTGCGCGCGCTGGCCTCGATGCTCGGGGCCACCGCGGCGCAGCTCGCGCTCGCCTGGCTCCTCAACCGGGCCGGGGACATCGTCCCCATCCCGGGGACGAAGCGACGCGCGTACCTCGACGAGAACGTCTCCGCGGCCGGCCTGCGGCTCACCGCCGACCAGCTGGCGCTGATCGAGGACTCGGTCCCCGCCGGGGCCGTC
Source organism: Streptomyces sp. NPDC099050 (assembly GCF_044759865.1). Taxonomy (NCBI): domain Bacteria; kingdom Bacillati; phylum Actinomycetota; class Actinomycetes; order Kitasatosporales; family Streptomycetaceae; genus Streptomyces; species Streptomyces sp. NPDC099050. The sequence goes on from NZ_JBIWAE010000017.1 coordinate 4,089, forward strand.
GCGGGCGAGCGCTACGACCCTCCGCGCATGGCCATCGTCAACCTCTGACCGCGTCAACCTCTGACCGCGCCACCCTCCGGTCGCGCCCCCTCCGACCCCAGGTGAAAGCAGGAACCGGAAACCATGAACATCACCGTCCTCGGCGCCACCGGCGGCACCGGCCGCCTCGTGGTCGCGCAGTTGCTGGCACGCCGGCACTCCGTACGCGCCGCCGTCCGCAAGCCGAAGAAGGCCTCCTCGCTCGGCACCGACCTGGTGGCCTTCGATCTGACCTCCGCCACCCCGGACGATTTCGCCGAGCTCTTCGCCGGGACCGACGCCGTCATCAACGCCGCCGCCACGAGCAGCATGATGAAGAGGCAGGCGGACCTGGTCGACCGGGCGGGCGTCATCGCCGCCATCGAAGCCGCCGCCACGCTCGGCGTGAAGCGCTGGATCCAGGTGTCCATGATGGGCAGCGGGGAGAGCGGCCGGGTGCCCGTCTACCTGCGCGCCACCGGGCAGGCGAAGCACGCCGCGGACACCCACCTCGCGACCGCGGGGATGACCTGGACCGTGATCCGTCCGCCGTGGCTCACGGACGGACCGGGCGCGGGCACGATATCGGTCGGCGAACGGCTCCCGGAGGGCTCCCTCACCCGCACCGACCTCGCGGCGGTGGCCGTCGAATGCCTGGAGGCCTCCTCGACCTACGACCGCATGCTGGAGGTCACCTCCGGCGACCTGCCCGTCGCCGAGGCCTTGCGCTCCCTCACCTGACCCGACCCGACCGACCGGCCCGACCGACCCCCGCGGCTCCGCTCCGCCCCCCCCTGCGTCAGCGGATGCCGCGGGCCCCTCGCCACTGCGCGAGTCGTAGTCGCCGGGGAGTAGCGGTCCCGGGCTCAGAGGCGGCGGTCCGTCTCCTCGATCGGGATGTCGTTGATGCTCGCCTCGCGGCGGCGCATCAGGCCCGCGGCGTCGAACTCCCACTGCTCGTTGCCGTGGCTGCGCCACCACTGGCCGCTGGCGTCGTGCCACTCGTACTCGAAGCGCACCGAGATCCGGTTGTCGGTGTACGCCCACAGCTCCTTGCGCAGCCGGTACTCCTGTTCGCGCTCCCACTTGTCGGCGAGGAAGGCGCGGATCTCGGCGCGCCCGGTCAGGAAGCGGTCGCGGTTCCGCCAGGCGGAGTCCTCGGTGTAGGCGAGGGCGACGCGCTCGGGGTCGCGGCTGTTCCAGGCGTCCTCGGCGGCCTGCACCTTCGCGCGGGCGGACTCCTCGGTGAAGGGCGGCAGGGGCGGTCGCACGGAGGAGGGAGCGGCAGTCACGAGGGGCACCTCTCGATATCGGCTGGGCTGGGCTGGGCGGCGCAGGAGAGAGAACGGTCGTTCTCGTCGTTGCCCCAAGCCTAGAGAACGGTCGTTCTCGACGCAAGGGATTCTGGTCTACGCTGCTTCCATGCCCGCCACCCCTGCCCCGATGACCGACGAAGAGGCCCGCACGCGTCTGCTGGACGCCGCGGAGGCGCTGTTCTACGCCGAGGGGATCCAGGCCGTCGGCATGGACCGCATCCGTGCGGAGTCGGGCATCCCCCTCAAGCGGCTCTACCGCCTCTATCCGGCCAAGGAATCCCTGGTCACCGCCTATCTGGAGCGCCGCGACCGCCGCTGGATGGCGAGCCTGAGCGCAGCGGTCGCGGGGCAGGCCGACCCCGTCGGGGCCGTCTTCGAGTGGCTCGCGGGGTGGTTCTCGGAGCCGGACTTCCGCGGTTGCGCGTTCCTGAACGCCTACGGGGAGTTGGGCGCGGGCCCCGCCGGAGTGCTGGACGTCGTACGCCGGCACAAGGCGGAGCTACGGGCGCTACTGGCCGGCATCGCCGGTCCCGGCCGGGAAGGCCTGGCGGAGCACCTGCTGCTGCTGGTCGAGGGGGCGACCGTGGTGGCGGCCCTCGAACCGGGCCCGGGGGCGGCGGTGCGGGCGCGCGAGGCGGCGTACGTCCTGGTTCGCGACGGCGGCGGAGGCACCGGCAGGGGAAGTGGGATTCACGCGGCTGCCGAGTGATCGGTTACGCGTCGTACACGACCGGGTCGCATTGTCAGCTTTTAACTGGTGTTGGCACTTTTGTCCACCGGAAGACCGCATTCGGCGGTCGCTCTCCGGTTCCGTCGCTTTTCCTCGCGGAGGAAACACCCTTGTCTGCTTCCCGCTGCACGTCGGCCGCCCTGGTCGTCGCGGCCGTCACCGCGACCTGCCTGCTGCCGGCCGTGCCGGCTTTCGCCGCCGGCTCGCCGCACATCCGGTTCTCCCAGCCGTACGTCCCCTCGATCGCCGCCGGCAAGACCGGCCGTGTGGTGATCGTGGCGGAGACCGGTGGCGATCCGGCACTCAGCAGCAGATTCCGGATCACCGCGCCGGAACGGACGACCTTCCCCGAGGCCCGCTTCTACTGGAACGGCGACCGTGCGGGCGCACCCTGCACCCTCTCGGGCAACGCCCGCCAGCTGACCTGCGACGCGGGCACCCGCGCGGGCTTCGCCTTCCCGGCGGAGAGCGACACCCGGCTGGGCGTACTCGTACGGGTGGACGCGGACGCGCCCGAGGGCACGACGCTCGACGGCGGCGAGTGGGCGGCCGGAGCGGGCTCCTCGCCCGCCCTGTTCGCGGTGTCCACCCCGGTGACGGGTCCCAAGGGCGACGACGGGCACGACGGGCACGACGGGAAGCCGGGCCACGACGGAAGGCCCGGTGACCACGGCAAGCCGGGCCGCCCCGGCCCCAAGGGCGACAAGGGCGACCAGGGCGAGCGCGGCGAGAAGGGCGACCGCGGGGACCGCGGCGATCGCGGTGAGAAGGGGGACCGCGGCGAGAAGGGCGACCGCGGGCCGAAGGGGCCGCAGGGCCCCAAGGGCCACCAGGGTCCCAAGGGCGACACCGGCCCCGCGGGTCCGAAGGGCGACCAGGGACCGGCCGGAGGCCCGCAGGGCCCGAAGGGCGACACCGGGGCACCCGGCCCGAAGGGCGACACGGGCCCGGCGGGCGGACCGAAGGGCGACACCGGCCCGGCAGGCCCGAAGGGCGACGCGGGCAACCCGGGCCAGACCGGTCCGACGGGACCGGCCGGGGTACCCGGACCGGGCGGACCCCAGGGTCCCAAGGGCGACACCGGCCCGGCCGGCGGACCCAAGGGCGACAAGGGCGACAGGGGTGACCGCGGACCGGCCGGGCCGACGGGCCCGACCGGCTCGAAGGGCGACCGCGGGCGCGACGGAGCCAAGGGCGAGCAGGGCCGCAAGGGCGACCGCGGACCGATCGGGCCCAAGGGCGAGCAGGGCCGCAAGGGCGACCAGGGGCCGCAGGGTCCCAAGGGGCCGAAGGGCGACCAGGGCAAGCCCGGCGCCTGCAAGTGCGGCAAGGACCACGGCGGTAAGGACCACGGTGGCAAGGGTGACAAGCCCGGCAAGCCGAAGGCCCGGATCGTCAGCGACAAGCTGCACGTCCGCACCGGCCCCGGGACCCACTACAAGAAGACCGGCGTGATCAAGCACGGCGCCGAGGTCCAGGTGCTGTGCAAGACCAACGGCACCAAGGTCGACGGCAACGCCGTTTGGTACAAGCTCGCCGACGGCCGCGGCTGGATCGCCGCCCGCTACGCCGCGAACCTGAACCGCATCCCCACCTGCTGACCCGAAGCGACCGAGTCGTCAACCGACCGAGTCGGCAGCTGACCGAGTCGGCCTGATCCCCTTCGGTGCGCGCCGAGGCCCCCGAGCCCCGGCGCGCACCGAAGGCGTTTTCGCGCCCGGACTGTCAAGCCCCGAACTCCAGGGGCATGACGCCGTACACCGACCCGGGGCTAATGGAGGAGTGGGTTCACGTAGAGCAGGTGGCCCCTCGTACTCCGTCTCTGCTCGCCGGAGGTGACTCCTCATGACCCCCCTGCCCCGCACCCGGCGTCGTCTCGCCGTCCTCACGGCCTCGGCCGCCCTGGCCACCGCAGGCGCGCTGCTGTCCTCCAGCGCGTCGGCCGCGCCGGCCACCCCGCATGCCGGCGCCGTCACCGCGGTGGCACCCGGCCACGACACCCGCGGCGGTGACGGCGACGGCGGCGACGGCGGTTACGGCGGCGGTTACGGTTACGGCCGTCACGATCACGGCGATGACGGCGTCGGCTACTGCCACTGGCACGGGCTGGGCCAGAGCCGGCGCCACCATCACGGCTGGAGCTGGGGCTGGTGGCACTGTCACGGCAAGGGCCACCAGAACGGGGAGGGCCGCGACGCCGACGGCTGGCTGAAGAGCGACCGCGTCTACCGCACCTGAGGCGGCCGGACCCCGGCCGCACGGCCTCCGGACGACGGCCTCCGGACCGTCTCCGGACCGTCTCCGGACCGCCCCGCACCGGCTCCTCCCATCCCGTGGAAAAAACTTCGGCGGTGATGTCGAGAACCCGTGCCCGGCTCCGTCTCCTCAGTGCGAGCGGCCACAATGGGCCGCACAGCACGGAGGAGACCGTCATGGCCAAGTACCTGCTTCTCAAGCACTACCGCGGCGCCCCGGCTGCCGCCAACGACGTCCCGATGAGCGAGTGGACGCCGGAGGAGATCACGGCCCACATCCAGTACATGCGCGACTTCGCGGACCGGCTGGAGGGCACCGGCGAGTTCGTCGACGGTCAGGCGCTCGCCCCCGAGGGGACCTGGGTCCGCTACGACGGCGAGGGCCGCCCGCCGGTCACCGACGGCCCCTTCGCCGAGACCAAGGACCTGATCGCCGGCTGGATGGTGATCGACGTGGACGGCTACGAGCGCGCCGTCGAGCTGGCCGGAGAGCTGTCGGCCGCCCCCGGGGCCGGCGGCAAGCCCCTCCACGAGTGGCTGGAGCTGCGTCCGTTCCTGTCCGCGCCGCCCACCGTCCCCGAGTGCCACTGACGTGGACGAGGCCCTGCTCCGGAGCCTGACTCCGCAGGTCCTCGGCATCCTCGTCCGCCGCGGAGCAGACTTCGCGGCGGCCGAGGACGCCGTCCAGGAGGCGCTGCTCGAAGCGGTGCGCGTCTGGCCCGAAGAACCTCCCCGGGATCCGAAGGGCTGGCTGGTCACCGTGGCCTGGCGGCGGTTCCTCGACGCGACGCGGGCGGACACCGCCCGCCGCCGGCGCGAGGACCGGGTGGAGGAGGAGCCGGCGCCCGGCCCCGCCCCGGCGGTGGACGACACGCTCCAGCTCTACTTCCTGTGCGCCCATCCCTCCCTGACCCCCTCCTCGGCCGTCGCGCTCACCCTGCGCGCGGTCGGCGGGCTCACGACGCGCCAGATCGCGGCGGCCTACCTGGTCCCCGAGGCGACCATGGCGCAGCGCATCAGCCGCGCCAAGCGGACCGTCTCCGACGTCCGCTTCGACCGCCCCGGCGATGTCGGTACGGTCCTGCGCGTGCTCTACCTGGTCTTCAACGAGGGCTACTCCGGCGACATAGACCTCGCCGCCGAGGCGATCCGGCTCACCCGCGGCCTGGCGGCCTCGATCGACCACCCCGAGGTGTCGGGGCTCCTCGCCCTGATGCTGATCCACCACGCCCGGCGCGCCACCCGCACCGCCCCCGACGGGAGCCTGATCCCGCTCGCCGAGCAGGACCGCACCCGGTGGGACACGGCGCTGATCGCCGAGGGCATCGGGATCCTCCATGCCGCCCTCGCCCGCGACCAACTGGGCGAGTTCCAGGCCCAGGCGGCCATCGCCGCGCTCCATGCCGACGCGCAGGCCACCGCGGAGACCGACTGGGTGCAGATCGTGGAGTGGTACGACGAGCTGGTGCGCCTGACCGGCAGTCCCATCGCCCGCCTCAACCGCGCGGTGGCGGTCGGCGAGGCCGACGGCCCCCGGGCGGGCCTGGCGGCCCTCGCGGAGCTGGACGCCACGCTCCCCCGCCACACCGCGGTGGCGGCGTACCTCCACGAACGCGACGGCGACCTGACCACCGCGGCCCGCCTGTACGCCGAGGCGGCCCACCAGGCCCCCAACCTCGCGGAACGCGACCACCTGACCCGCCAGGCGGCCCGCCTGAACCTCGCCCGCCGCGACTGATCCACGCGAACCGGGACGGCTCCCCGCCTCAGTCGGCGGCGCCGCCCGACCCCTGGTCGAAGCCGCCGCGATGGGTGAGGACCTCTTCCATGTGGCCCTCCGCCCAGGCCTTGATCCCCTTCATGAGTCCCTGGAGCGAGCGGCCGAGATCGGTCAGCTCGTAGCTGACGGTGACGGGCACCGTCGGGGTCACGGTCCTGGTCACCAACCCGTCGCGCTCCAGTGCGCGCAGCGTCTGCGTCAGCATCTTCTGGCTCACGCCCGAGATCCGGCGTTGCAGCTCGGAGAAGCGCATGGGCATCGGATCGTCGCCGGGGGTGGTCCCCGGGCCGTCCCCGCCCAGGGCGGCGAGCACGAGGGCGACCCACTTGTCGGAGATGCGCTCCAGGAGCTGGCGGCTGGGACATTGCGCGAAGAACGCGTCGTACTCCGCCTTGGCTGCGGCCCGCCGCTGGGATGCGGTCGTGGTCGGCATAACTCGCGTCTCCTCTCGGTCACTTAGGCACCTCGAGGTGCCTCCTTCCCGCCGGTGCGCAGGTTCCTCCATGGTGGTGACACGCCCAGGGGATGGCAAGGCCATCCACCTCACCGGGCCCCCACGAAGGAGTAGTTGACGATGCAGCACACCACTTCCCGCCGCGCCGTGGTCCGCGTCCCGTCCGGACCCCGTTCGATCGAGACCGTCACCGTCCCCCTGGCCGAGCCGGGGCCGGAGCAGATCCGGGTCAAGGTCGCCGCCGCCGCGGTCAACCCGGTGGACCTGGGGGTGGCCGGGGGTGTCTTCCACCGGCTCGGCCTGGTCGACCAGCCTCAGCACACCGGGCTCGGCTGGGACTTCGCCGGTACGGTCGATGCCGTCGGACCGGGCGTCGAGCTCCGGGTGGGCACGCGGGTCGCCGGGTTCCTCGACGGGTTCGACCGCGACCACGGATCCCATGCCGAACACCTCCTGGTCTCCGCCGCGAAGGTCGCCGTCGTACCGGACGCCCTGGACCTGGTCGAGGCGGCCGTGGTGCCGCTCAACGCCACCGCCGCTTCCCAGCTCGTCGACCTCCTCGGCGAGGCGCCCGCGGGGGCCCGTCGCCTGCTGGTGACGGGCGCGGCCGGCGCGGTGGGCGCGTACGCCGCCGTACTCGCCCAGGACCGCGGCTGGCAGGTGACCGGGACGGCCCGAGCGGCCGACGAGGCGTTCGTACGGGGCCTCGGCGCCGATTTCACCACCGGGGTCGGGCAGGGCTGGGACGCCGTCGCCGACGCCGGAGCCCTTCAGGAGGACGCCCTGCGGGCGGTGCGCGACGGTGGCCGCTTCGTAGGCGTGCAGCCTGCGTCTCGACTCCCCGGGGAGCGCGGCATCACCGTCGAGGTCCTCTTCGCCCGTCCCGACGGTCCGCTCCTCGCCCGACTGCTCGAGCGCGCGGCGACGGGTGAACTACCCGCCCGCGTCCACGCCGTCACCCCGCTCGCCGAAGCGGCCGACGCCTACGCGGCGATGGCCAAGGGCGGTGTCCGCGGCCGCATCGTACTCGTCCCCTGACCACGGTTCCGTCACTCCGCTCACGACCAACTCCACCGATAGGACCTCCGATGCTCACCACCCTCGCCACCGTTCTCGCCGGCCTGCTCGGCGCATCCCTCATCGCCATGGGCGCGATGGTTTTCGCGAAGCCGCAGAACGCCGCCGGGTTCGGCATTCCCGATACACCGGTCGACGATCCCGCCTTCCGGCACTGGCTGCACGTGAAGGGTGCGCGGGAGATCGTGTGCGGGGTCTTCATGTTCGTGCTGATGCTCGTCGCGCCGGTGTCGGTGCTGGGTTGGTACGTGCTGACGTTCGCCGCGATGCCGCTCGCGGACATGCTGATCGTGCTGCGCAGCGGCGGGCCGAAGGCCACCGCCTTCGGAGTCCACGCCGCGACGGCGGCGGTCATGGTGGCGACCGCCATCGGCCTCCTGCTCTGACCCGCTCTCCCTTCGAGCCGGTCATCAGGCCGTGGGCGAGCCCTGCTTCGACTTCGGCTTCCGCCTCACATCGGCCACGCTCACGCCCTCCTCCTCGGTGGCCCCGAACGTTTCGACGCTCACGCCGCCGCCGGTTCCCGTGACCTCCAGGGCCAACCGGCTTCCGAAGAGCCGCAGGTCGACCCGCGCCCGGGGCGCGCCCGCGTGGTCCGGCATCCGGTGGATGTACGGCGCCGGGTAGCCGAGCTCCGTCAGCTTCTTCTGCATCACCTGGTAGTCGGCCGTCTTCGTGTTCCCGAACCCCTCGCCGATGCGCCGTACGTGGTCGCCGCCGAAGCACTCCTCCGCGGGGTTGAGAGCCACCTCCTCGTAGGGGTCGGCCGGAGTGAAGTCCGGGTCCGGCTCCGGCGGCGGGGGAACATCCGACGGCATGGGCACCGGGCCGCCGTCGATGCCGCCGTCGGCGTTCGGACCGGCCGGCGACATCCCGTCCGCGAAGGAACGCGGCTCCGGACCGCCCTCCCAACCCGGCAGCTCCGAGGGCTCGGGCACGACGCCCTTGGCCTTCAGCTCCTCCAGGCGCTCCAATTCCTCAACCGGGATGCCCTTCTCGTCCGCGACCTCCTGAAGGCAGCTCGACGGCATGTTGTTCATCAGCTCGAGGAACTGCAGGAACTCCGCGTCGCTCGGGGCGGCGTCCTGCGTCCTGGCCGCCGCCGGGACGACGCTGCCCGCCAGGGCCTGATCGGCGGTGGCGCTCCGCGTGCCGCAGCCGGCGAGGACGACGCAGCCGAGTACGGCCAGCAGCAGGGACTTCGGGAGGGCCTTCGGGAGGGAGTTCGCTCTCATGTCCGCAGCATGCGGCCGCCGCACCACCGGCCACATGAGTACGCCTACTCACCTCGCCCTGAGCAGAGATCACATGCCGGCGGGGGCCGTCATCCCGGTTGCCCCGCGTCCGGTGCGGCGGGGATGCGGAGGGTGAAGGTGGTGCCGGGGCCCGGGTCGGTGGGGCGGGCGGTGAGGGTGCCCCGGTGGCGGTGGGCGATGTCTCGGGCGATGGCGAGGCCGAGACCGCTGCCGCCGGTGTCGCGGGCGCGGGCCTCATCCAGGCGGGTGAAGCGTTCGAAGACCCAGTCGCACTCGTCGGAGGTGAGGGCGGTGCCGTCGTTGTGGACGGTGACCGTGCAGGTGCGGCTGTCGTCGGTGACGTCGAGGACGACCTCGCTGCGTGCGTGGCGTACGGCGTTGTCGAGGAGGTTGCGCAGCAGTCGGTGCAGTTGGAGGCCGTCGCCGCGCACCGGTGCCTGGTCGGGTGCGCTGTTCAGGGTGACGGGATGGTTCAGGAGTTGGTACTCGTGGACGAGTTCGCGGCTGAGTCCCGCGAGGTCGATCAGTGAATGGGTGGTGGGGTGCTCGGGGAGGGCGAGCAGGAGGAGGTCCTCGGTGAGGCCGTGGATGCGTCGGGTGGCGGTGAGGGCGTCCTGGAGGGTTTCGGTCGAGTCGATGCTGTCGGGGTGGACCAGGGCGGTTTCGAGTTGGTAGCGGAGGGCTGCGAGGGGGGAGCGCAGTTCGTGGGCGGCGTCGGCGACGAAGCGGGTCTGCCGGTCGACGGCGTCCTCGAGGTGGTCGAGGGTGGAGTTGGTCGTCTGGGCGAGGGAGCGGATGGGGTCGCGGCCCTCGGGGACCGGTACGCGGCGGTCGAGGCTGACGTCGGTGATCTCGGAGACCTCGCGGCGGATCGCTTCGACCGGTCGCAGTGAGCGCCGGGTGGCGGCCCAGGCCGTAGCGGCGACCAGGAGCGCGGCGGCGGGTACGCCGGCCGTCAGCGGGGTCGCGAGTGCGTCGACGGCCTGGTCGGCGTTGTAGGGCGGGACGAGGACGTAGAGGGTGGACCGGCACGATCCGTCGGGTTCGGTGGGGTGCTCGCACGTGCCCGCGGGGGTTTTGAGCGCTGTGGCGTAGACGGTCATGGTGCTGTGGGAGAGCTCGTGGGCCTGCCGGTGGGCGAGCTGGTCCTTGCCCTCTCCGGAGATGTCGAACGGGCCCGGTTGCGGGCTGCCGTCCGGCCGGTGGAAACGGGCTCGGTCGTGTTCCTCGACTCCCTCGGTGTGAACGGTGCCCTTCTCGGGCCAGCCGCCCGTCCGTCCGGTGGCCGGGTCCGCGGGCGGCGGCGGGAGCAGCGCCCGCACGCCCGAGAGGTCCAGGGCTCCCCCCGAAGCGGTGACGACGCGGCCCGTCCGGTCGATCTGGATGACAGGCCAGCCGAACAGGTCGTCGGTGATGTCCCGCTTGCCGGCGGCCACCCGGTCGGACAGCTGCACGGACAGCTCGATGCCGCGCTGCTCGGACGTGCGGTAGACCTCCTCGTAGACGTGCTGGTAGAGCCAGGCCGCGCCGCCGCCGCACAGGAGGAGAGCGGCCAGACCGGCCACGAACGCGGTGCGGACCTGGGCGGGCAGCCGCCGCACGGGGGCCGGCATCCGAAGGGCACGCGTAGGACGAGGACGCCGGCGGTCAGACATCAGGGCGCTCCTGTCGGGCGTCCAGGCGGTAGCCGTGACCGCGAACGGTGTCGATGCTGTGCGTCCCGAACGGGGTGTCGACCTTCTTGCGCAACGCGGAGATGTAGACCTCCACGATGGCGGTCCCGCCGGCATAGGCCGGGTCCCACACCTCGTCGAGGATCGCCTCCTTCGACACCACCTGGTCCGGTGTGTGCATCAGGCAGGTGAGGATCGCGAACTCCGTCGGGGTCAGGGCGAGCTCGCAACTGCCGCGGCCCGCGCGGCGGGCGGCGAGGTCCACCCACAGGTCACCGGCGCGCAGCACGGACCCCCTGTCGGTTGCCGTACGGCCCCGGCGCAGCAGGGCGCGCAGCCGTGCGAGGAGGACGACGGAGGAGAACGGCTTGACGAGGTAGTCGTCGGCGCCGGTGTCCAGGCCCTCCGCCTCGTCGTAGTCACCGTCCTTCGCGGTGAGCATCAGCACGGGCGTGTCCACGCCCGCCGCGCGCAGGGCGGAGCAGATCCGGTACCCGTTCAGGCCGGGAAGCATGATGTCCAGCACGATCACCGCGTGATCGCCGGCCAGAGCACGTTCCAGGCCGTGTGTCCCATTGCTGACGAGTTCGACGCGGGTAGCCCTCGGCAGCCAGGCCACGGCGCAGGGCGGGGCCGAGCTGGGGATCGTCCTCGACGACCAGGATGTCGTTCATGGACCCAAGGCTTACATGGCCTTTGCCCCGGTTTCTGAAGATGATCTTTGGGATCTTTGGGGCATCTTCAGGTCCGCTCTCGCATGCTGACCCCGGCCGGACGAGACCACCTCCGTCGAACGGTCTTCCTCACGTCCGGAACCGCGCCGCTACCTCCGCCCCATGCCCCATGCCCCCTGCCTCATGCCCGGGGCTCTGACGCGACAGCGCCGCGGCACCGGACGGGCACGAGCCGACTCGCGCCCCCTCCCCGCCCGCGGAATCAGAAAGCGCACTCCCATGCACCTCACCCCGCGCCGAATCGTCACTGCAGCGGCCGCGCTGCTGCTCACCACCCTGACCGCCTGCAGCAGCCTGACCGGCGTCGTCTCACCGGCCTCCGCCCGCAACGACGCGGCCCCCGCCGGCGCGAAGCGCGCTGTCGGCCCGGTGGACTGCAAGGTCGCCAAGTGCGTGGCGCTCACCTTCGACGGCGGCCCGAGCAAGCCGACACCCGCCCTCCTCGACGTCCTGAAGCGGGAGAACGTGCCGGCGACGTTCTTCCTCCAGGGGAAAGGCCACACCGACACCTATCCCGACACCGTGCGCCGCATGGCCGATGAGGGGCACGAGATAGCGAACCACACCTGGTCGCACGAGAACCTCACCGAACTCACCCCGGATGAGATACGCGCCGAGATCGAACCGGTGCAGCACGACATAGAGAAGGCGACGGGCCGCACGCCCACCCTCATGCGGCCCCCGGGCGGTGCCACCGACGACGACGTGTCGAAGGTGATGAAGGAACTCGGGCTCGCCCAGATCCTGTGGAGCGTCACCGCGAAGGACTACCAGACCACCGACACCGCACTCATCAAGAAGCGCGTCCTCGACCAGACCCGACGGGACGGAATCATCCTGCTCCACGAGCGCTACGCCGGAACCATCCCCGCCGTCCCCGACCTCATCACCGAACTCCACCACCGCGGGTACACCTTCGTGACGGTCACCCAACTCCTCGCACCGGCCCACCCCGAGCCCGGCAAGGTCTACCGCCCGTAACACCGCCCTCCGCCACACCGGATGAGTAGCCGCGTGCCCTGGCTCCCGGGACTCCCCGAACCCCCACGCCCGCCACAGTCCCGCACCACGGCGGCCATCCCCCGCAGGGCGGCCTGCGGCGGGCCTCGCAGTGGGCGGCGAGGCGGGGATGGGGGCGGGGGTGGGGGGACGAGGGAGGGGCATTTGCTACTTCCATTGCTACACTTTTCCCATGGACTCTCCCGCGCAGCACATCCCCGATGAGGGACCGGCCCAGAAGGTCAGCGTCTCCATGCCTGCGGGCCGCATCGCCGCCGTCAGGGCACGGGTGGGAGCACGTGGATTCTCCGCATACGTGAGCGCGGCAGTCGAACGGCAGATCCAGCGGGACCTACTGGAAGAACTGCTGCAGGCCAAAGAGGCAGAGATCGGCGCACCCTCCGCGGAGGTTCAGGGCTGGGCCGCCGCGGTCTTCCGAGAAGCCGAAGCCATGGCCGACGATCACGAAGGGCAGCAGGCCGGCAAGGGGGAACCGGCGTGGGAAGGGCGCGAAGCCAGCTGAGCCACGGCGTTCTCCTCCTGGACAGCCAGGGACTGAGCAAGTTCATGGACAACGACGCTCAGGTGACCGGCCTGGTGCGCATGGCACAGTCCAAGGACACCTTGGTGGCCGTCAGCAATCTGACCCTCATCGAAGCCTGGCAGTCGAAACTCCGCATGGACCGGTTCCGCTGGCACGTATCCCGGCTAGAGGTGCTGCCGCTCACCGAAGCCATTTCCTGGCGCGCCATCGAGCTGCTGCGCAACGCGAACCTGCACGGCCACAAGTACGCGACCGACTCGGTCGTGGCGGCCACGGCGCTCGGATACTCCGGGCCACGCATCATCGTCACCTCCGACGTGGACGACCTGAACAAGCTGTGCGGCGACACGGTCCGAGCCGTGGCCGTCTGAACGCACTACACAGAAGGCCGCGCCACCAAGTGCGCCGGCGGGCCCGTCCGCAGGCCCACGGCCCGCCCCAGGCCAACCCCTCAGGGAGCGAGGTACCCGGCGGCTCCCGCCACCGGCAGACTCGCCCAGGTACGCGTGCCGCCGCCGGGTTCCCGGGACTCCCCGAAGCCCCAGGCTCCGCCGCGGTCCCGCACGACGGCGGCCATCACCCGCAGGGTGGCCCTGCGGCGGGCGTCGCAGTGGGCGGCGAGGCGGGGGTGGGTGTGGGGGGGGTGTGCCCGTCGTAGACCGTGAGGCGGAGGGCGCCTTCGCGGTGGCGGAGGGCGAGGTACAGGCTCCGGCCGGGGTCCGAGTACCACCGTCTTCGGCGCCAGCGGCAGCATCGGCTCCGTGCTCGTACCCGAAGCCCTGCGCGGAGCGCGTGGAGGCGCTCACGGGATTCGGCACCAGCGCTATCAGCCGGCGCCGGCTGAGCCCTGCGATGCGCGGCACGGTCGGCGCGGTCCGTCTCCTCGTACGCACCGGCTTCCGGGCCAAGGAGCGGCAGGACGCCCACGTACGCGCCTCCGGCCTCACCTACACGACCGTCCAGCCCCCCACCCTCGCCCACAGCCCCGCCACCGGCACCTACCGGCACGGGGACTACCGGGGCAAATCCATCCTCGGCAAGACCTCCCGGCCCGACCTCGCCGCCTTCATGCTCGACAACCTGGAACAGGACCGCTACCCAGACCAGCCCGTCTACGTACAGACCTGAACAGCGGCCGGTCTCGGCCCTGAGTTCGACGAATCCAGGCCTTTGATCTTGTGGGTGGAAGAGCATGGGGTCATGAAGGCTTTGTGGTGGACCTTGGCTGTGGTCGGGACGGTGGCTGCGGTCACGTCGCTGGTCTGGGTGACGGCGGGAGACCTCGAGCGGTCCAGCCAGGTGTGGGGAGTGGTCGGGGCTGTCGCCGGGGTGGGCGCGCTGGTGGTGGGGCTGCTGCAGCTGCGCGCGTCGGCCGCCGCTGCGGCTGCCGCTGCCGCGGCGGTGCCCGTTCCCTCGGTCCGGGCGGATGGCGGAGCCATCGCCGCGGGCGGCAACGTCAGCAATGCCCAGGCGCGTGACACTGCTCCATCGGCTGGTGGCACCCCGGCTCCTGGCACCGGCCCGGGGATCTCCGCCACCGGAGGCTCGATCGCCGCCGGTGGTGACGTCGACGGGTCGACCGCCCAGAGGGGAGCGTGAAGCTCCCAGGCCGGGCGCAGCCCACCGGCAAGGGGAGCCCGCCGACGACCGAGCGCCCGTCGGAACCGTCGGTGGACGCCAACCGAGGGTCGCTCGCGGCGGGCCGGGACATCCGCAACTCAGTGGCCCTCTACGTCGAGAACGGCACGGTCCTGCCGCAGGAGGCATACGGGCCGATCGCTGACGTACGGGCACCCGCCGGGTTGTGCAACGCGCCCGCCACGAAACTGTTCGTCGGCCGCGCCGAAGCCCTCACCCTGCTGGACACGGCGTTCGCGACGCCCGGCGAGGTCGTCGTGCAGGCCGTTCACGGCTTGGGCGGAATCGGGAAGTCGAGCCTGGCCGCCCACTGGGTCCGCCGACACCACACCGGCAACCCCCGCTGGTGGATCACCGTCGACAGCCGGGAAGCGATCGACGCCGGCCTGGCCGAGCTCGCCCGTTCGCTCCAGCCCGCGCTGGCCGTCATGCCTCCCGCGTTCCTCGTGGAACGCGCGCTTCAATGGCTGACCGCCCACGACGACTGGCTCCTCGTCCTGGACAACGTCGAACGCCCCGGCGACATCACCGGTCTGCTCGATCGTGTCGGCACCGGCCGCTTCCTGATCACCACCCGTCGCGCCACCGGCTGGCACCACACCGCCACCTCCGTGCGCCTCGACGTGCTCGCTCGGAACGAGGCCCTGGACCTGTTCGTCCGCGTCCTCACCGACGGCGCGGCCCGCGACACCGACGGAGCCGCCGAGGTCTGTTCGGAACTCGGCGACCTTCCCCTGGCCGTGGAACTGGCCGCCGCGTACTGCGCCGAGACCGGCACCAGCCCGCGCGCCTACCTCGACATGCTGGCCCGCCGACCCGCCGCGACGTTCGCCGCCGTCACCGAGGACGGGGACCCCGACCGTACGATCTCCCGGGCCTGGCGCATCACCCTGGACAACCTCGCCACCACCCCCCTCGCCGTGGACGTCCTGCGGATCCTGGCGTGGTACGCCCCCGACCACATCCCCCGCACCCTCCTCACCCCCCTCGCCGACGCACCCGAACTCCCCACCGCGATCGGCCGTCTCACAGCGCACAGCATGATCACCGACAACCACGACGGCACCCTCGCCGTCCACCGCCTCGTCCAGACCCTCGCCCGGACCCCAGACCCCGCCGACGAACACCGGCAACCCGAAGCGATCGACCAGGCCCGGGACGTGGCCGCCGCCCTCCTTGCAGGCGCCTTCCCCTCCGACATTGACGACCCGGGCAACTGGGCGACGTACCGAGTCCTCCACCTCCACACCGAAGCCCTCACCAGCCACCACCCGCCCGGCCACGACACGATCCACACGGCTCTGGCCCTCAAGCACACGGCCAACTACCGACACGGCCAAGGCGCACTCACCGCCGCCATCGAAGGCTTCTTGCGCGCGCTGAGCACCTTCGAGCAGCTGAAAGGCGATGATCATCACCGCACGTTGGACGCCCGCAACAGCCTCGCGGCCGCGTATGAGTCGGCGGGGGATCTAGGGCGGGCCATCCCCCTGTTCGAGCGCACCCTCGCCGACACTGAGCGCGTCCTGGGCGATGACCACACCAACACGCTGACCTCCCGCAACAACCTCGCGCACGCATACAAGTCTGCGGGAAATCTGGAGCGGTCCACCCCCCTGTACGAGCGCACCCTCGCCGACTTCGAACGCGTCCTGGGCGATGACCACCCCACCACTCTGGCTTCCCGGAACAACCTCGCAGGCGCGTACAGGTCAGCGGGGGACCTGGGGCGGGCCATCCCCCTGCTTGAGCGCAGCCTCGCCGACCGCAAGCGCGTCCTGGGCGATGACCACCCCACCACTCTGGCTTCCCGGAACAACCTCGCAGGCGCGTACAGGTCAGCGGGGGACCTGGGGCGGGCCATCCCCCTGCTTGAGCGCAGCCTCGCCGACCGCAAGCGCGTCCTGGGCGATGACCACCCCGC
>NZ_JBIWAE010000017.1:20581-20719 GCF_044759865.1 Streptomyces sp. NPDC099050
CATGCGCGTACAGGTCAGCGGGGGACCTGGGGCGGGCCATCCCCCTGCTTGAGCGCAGCCTCGCCGACCGCAAGCGCGTCCTGGGCGATGACCACCCCGACACGCTGGCCTCCCGGAACAACCTCGGAAGCGCGTACA
>NZ_JBIWAE010000017.1:20812-213230 GCF_044759865.1 Streptomyces sp. NPDC099050
GCGTACAGGTCAGCGGGGGACCTGGGGCGGGCCATCCCCCTGCTTGAGCGCAGCCTCGCCGACCGCGAGCGCGTCCTGGGCGATGACCACCCCGACACGCTGGCCTCCCGGAACAACCTCGGAAGCGCGTACAGGTCAGCGGGGGACCTGGGGCGGGCCATCCCCCTGCTTGAGCGCAGCCTCGCCGACTTCGAGCGCGTCCTGGGCGATGACCACCCCGACAGACTGGCCTCCCGGAACAACCTCGCGCACGCGTATGTGCGGGCGGGGTATCTGAAACGGGCCATCCCCCTGCTTGAACGCACCCTCGCCGACAGTGAGCGCGTACTGGGTGATGACCACCCCAACACGCTGACTTCCCGCAACAACCTCGCAGGCGCGTACAGGTCAGCGGGGGATCTGGAGCGGGCCATCCCACTGTTCGAGCGCACCCTCGCCGACTGCGAGCGCGTACTCAGCTCCGGCCATCCGTCGACTGAGTTGGTGAGAGCGAACCTGGAAGCCGCACGGTCCGCAGCGCGGTCCAGAAGCTGACCTTGGTGACGGTACGCGCCCTCTATCGCCGCGAGGCACACCCTCCTAGGAAGCCAGGTACCCAGCAGCGCCGGCGACCGGGAGGCTTACCCAGGTGCGCGTGCCGCCGCCGGGTTCCCTGGACTCGCCGAAGCCCCAGGCTCCGCCGCAGTCACGTACGACGGCGGCCATGACCCGTAGGGCGGCCCTGCGGCGGGCCTCGCAGTGGGCGGCGAGGCGGGGGTGGGTGTGGGGAGTGTGCCCGTCGTAGACCGTGAGGCGGAGGGCGCCTTCGCGGTGGCGGAGGGCGAGATACAGGCTCCGGCCGGGGTCCAAGTACCAGGCCGCGGCGATGAGTTCCCCGACCACCTGTACGGCGGCGGGCGCGACCCGGTCGAGGTGGTGGGCGTGCAGCACGGACCGTACGGTGCTGCGCGCGATCTGGGCGCTGTACGGCTCCCCGGGCACGGTCAGGCTGCACGACAGCCCGTCGGGCGAGGGCGGCTCGTCCGACGGCGGGCAAGCGTCGAAGCAGCCGGGGCTGGGGGGCATGAAGGGGCTGAGCATGACGGACTCCCTGCCGTGAGCGGGTTGCTCTCGCGTGTAGTGGGGGCAGTGGCTCGTCGCCGAGGTTGAGGCTGAGGCCTAGGCATGCTGCGGCGATGCACTTCCAACTCCCTTGCGTGAGCGATGCATTACCGAATGTAGCGCGGGCGGGCCTTTTTTGGCCCGCCACTCGGCAGAAGTCAGCCGTTCGTGGCACGAGGGGCTCGCGACGCGTAAGACTGCACCCCATGACCGCGAGGACAGCTCCCACCGAGCGCCAGAAGCGACTGGGCTACGAACTGCGCCGAATGCGCACGTCAGCAGGGATGTCGGCCGAGTTTGCGGCGAGCCTCCTGGCCGTGGACCGGGGTGCGATCTCCGCGATGGAGTCGGGCACACGCGCCATTTCGACCGAACGGCTCCGCACCCTGGCTGCCAACTGCCAGGTGGACGACGAGCGGTACATCGCCGGACTGACAGACATGGCCCTGCCCGCCGGCCCGCGATGGTGGGACCGCTACAGGGGCCAGGTACCGCAAGGCTTCCTGGACATTGCCGAGTTGGAGGCCCGCAGCATTCGCATGCGGGTTGCGTACCCGCTCCACATGCCGGGGCTGCTCCAGACCTCGGACCACGCCCTGGCCGTATTCCGCATGGTCATCCCCGCGCTGCCCGAACACGAGGTCGCGTTGCGGCTGGCACTGCGCGTCGAGCGCCAGCAGGTCCTGGACGGCGAGAACGCGCCCGCGTTCGTGGCCGTCGTGCACGAGGCCGCCCTGCGGATGCGGTTCGGCAGCGCGGATGTCCTGCGGGCACAGCTGAACCACTTGATCCATCGCTCCGAACAGGACAATGTGACCTTGCTCGTCCTCCCGTTCGAGGCGGGCGGCATTCCGGGAGCGGGACAAACGGTGCTCTACGCGGAGGGGCCGACGGCGCAACTCGACACCGTGCAGATCGACAACTCACACGGGCCCGATTTCCTCCACGCCGAGACCCAACTTGCGAAGTACCGGGGCCATTTCGATCTGATGGAACGGCTGGCACTGTCTCCGGGAGCCTCCCGGGACTTCATCCGCGCCATCGCGAGCGAACTCTGAGAGGGGACACCGTGAGCGACGTGACCTGGGAGGACCCCTTCTGCGGCGAGGGGAATTCCTGCTACCGGATCGGGGTGGACGGGGACGGCAAGAGCTACATAGCCCGGTCCGGCCAGGAGGACACCTACCTGACGGACACCCGCGAGGCACTGCAACAACTGATCCGGGACATCAAGGCTGGCAAGGCCGACCACCTGCTGACGGACTGACCCCGCCCCCGCCGGAGCGGGTGACGGGGTCCGGCACTACTTGACGCTGCGCGGGAAGGTGATCTCCACGCGGCGGTTCTTCTTGCGGCCTTCCTCGGTGCCGTTGTCGGCGATCGGGTAGTCCTCGCTGTAGCCGCGTACGTCGAAGGTGACTCCGGGGTTGGTCACCGTCTTCGCCAGCTCGGCCTGGACGGCGTCGGCGCGCTTCTTGGAGAGTTCCTTGCCGTGCTCGTAGCTGCCCTGGTCGTCAGTGAAACCGAAGATCCGGACCGTGGTGGCCTTCTGGGTGTTGATCTCCTGCGCGATGGCCTGGATACGGGCGGCGGCCTGAGCGTTGAAGACGGCACTGTCCTCGGGGAACATCACCTCGGACTGCAGCGCCATCATGACGGTCTGGTTCGTCTCTTGGCGCCGCTCCTCGCCCCCGAGGTCTTCGACGACCTCGACCATGTCCAGCACCTTGGGGGCTGCGAGGATGCCGCCCTGGGGGAGCTTCAGCCCTGGGGAGTCCGCCTTGACAGGCACCGGAGGTGAGGCCGAGGCCTCTGTCCCGGGGGGTACGGACGGCGTGGCGTCGTCCGCATACGCGCTGGTCGCTCCGACGAAGTGGGCACCGGCGATGACGAGACCGGCGACGGCTGTTGCAGCTATGGTGCGGTGGCTTTTAGTCATGGAGTCACCCGGAAATTTTGATGGTGGCTGCGGCGAAGCTCGGCAAGCCGAACGTGACCTCGGTCGTACTTGTCGGCGGCGCCGGGTACTGGGCGAAGATGGCGACGCTTTCCCCAGCCTTGATGGGCGTGAGACCTGTGGTGCACGCGCACCTTCCCTCAGTGTCACGCAGCACGTAATACCGCTTCTTACCCGCAGTATCGACCACAGTGGCCCCAGCAATCGATGCCGGGCTGGCCGTCTTCTCGTCACCACGCCATGTAGCCATCGCCGAGAATGTCGAGGAGCCCGTGTTCTTGATTCGTCCACTGACGGTGAGGTACCCGTCTTGGTTGCGCACAGCCGAATTGATCTCCAAGATCACGCCTGCCGGCCCTTGCGATGTGGCAATGACCTCAACAGGCGCCGGCTCCTTTGCATCAGTGGGTACGGGCTGCGAAGCGCTCTCCTGACTCTGAGGAGTGGCCGACTTCTGCGGCTCCTTGGCCTGGTCGTCCCCTCCACCGCACCCGGCCAACCCGAGGGCCAAGACCGCCGCAACCGCAACGGCCGCTCCCCCGCGGACCTTCACCTTCTGCCGCATGCTCATGTACGCCGCTTCCTTGTCTCTCGTTCAATGTCAGTCAGTCAGTCGCACAACGAAGAGTTTCCTCGCCAGGTTGTACAAAGAACCGGGATCCGACGGATTCACGATGATCACCGACCCGTCCCGGCACTGAATGTCGACCACCCCGCCACCCTCGGGCGGTGGCGGGGTGGTCGCGGGTTGCAGGGAGCACCGGGGTTCGATCACGGCCGTTGCCGTCGCGCGGGCCTGCACGTTCTCGGTCCCCGGGATGACCGAATCACCGACCGTGCCGTTCGTTGTCACCGAGACGGTGAACTCCGGAATGTCGAAATTGCATTCCGCAGTGGCGTCGTTCGTGCCGGCGAAGTCCCTCGCCGCGCCACAAGCCCCCTCGGTATCGAAGCGACGCCCTCTGATGATCTCCTCCCACTCCTCTGGTGTGAGGGTGACCAGATTCCAGCCCCTGAGCGCGTTGTCCCGGACCTCCTGGGCAGCCGCGAGTGCCGCCGCGTCGGCGGCTCCCTGCGCTTCGCTGCGCGTGGCCCCCGCCATCCCCACGACGACGAAGGCCAGCGCGGCAAAGAGCAGGAGGCCCATCATCGCGGCGTAGAAGGGAAGAACCTGGCCCCGATCGCGCGAGCCTGGCACGCCTATCAGCCGGTGATGTCGGCCAAAACCTCTTGGATGGCGTTCGCGATGTTGGCCGCGAGACCCGACCCGATGATCGCCGCGATGATCAGCGCGATGATCACGATGATCCCCAGATACTCGAAGACCGTCTGCCCCTCGTCCGCGCCCCGCCGCAGGCGGTTCTTCCGTTCGACGATCGCCTTGAGCAGCTTGAGGTTCTGCATGGGAGTCCTCTCCAGAGCCGGCGCCGGTATCGGTTCGCGGACGGTACGTCGACGCACCAGCAGTTGCAAAGGGTCCCGGGACCCAATTACGGACCCACTGCGCACTCCGTCTACCCATGGCCAGCCACCCCCGGACGGGCGGTTCCCAGCCAACGGGCTATCGCCTCGCTGCGCGTGGCGGTCTGGAGCTTCGCGAAGATCCGGTTGATGTGGTTCTTGACCGTCTTCTCGCTGATAAAGCAACTGGCCGCGATCTGTTGGTTACTCATGCCGGAAGCGATGAGACCCATGATCTCCTCCTCACGCGAACTCAGCCCGAACACAGCATGGTTGGGAATGCGCTCCGAAGACTGTCCCACAGTTCGTTGCGGATGCGAAGAGGCCCGGAGTTCCGTGAGCACCGCGCTCGCGGCCGTCGGGCTGAAGTGTGCCCGCCCCGCGCGGACGTCGCGGACGGCTTCGACGAGGTGATCCGGCGTGAATTCGCCGTGCACCAGGTAGCCACCCGCCCCAAGCAGCAGCGCCTCGCGGACGATCTCGGACTCCTGGCTGTACGTCAGCATCAGCACCGGGGCGAGCTGCACCAGGTGCGGTAGCGCCGAGATGCCGTCCACCCCCGGCATCCGGACGTCCAGCAGGATGACGTCCGGGGTGTGGAGCCGCGTCAGGTGCAGCGCCTCGCGGCCGTCCGCCGCCTCGGCCGCCACTTCGATGCCCGCGGTGGCCAGCAGGGCCGCCAGGCCGGCCCGTACGACCGGGTTGTCGTCGGCGATGAGCACGCGTAGCGGTGCCATCAGGCACCCCTCCCCGCCGTGAGGGCCGACAGGGGAAGGGTCAGCCTGACCTGGGTCCCCGGCCGGCCGCCGGGCCGGGCTCCAACGTGGAGCCGAGCCCCGATCGCCGACGCTCGCTCCGCCATGCCGAGCAGGCCGAAACGGCCCGCGCCGGCCAGTGCCGCGACGTCGACGCCACCGGGCAGACCCCGGCCGTCGTCCTCGATCACCAGCACCAGGCCCGCGGCGGCATCCACCGCGGCCTCCACCGTGATCCGGGCCGCCCCCGCGTGCCGTCGGGCGTTCTCCACCGCCTCCCCCGCCACCGCCAACAGGTGGCGGGCCACCGGGGAGGGCACCACCGGCAGGGTGCCGGTCACGCGCAGCTCGGCCCAGTCAGGGGAGACCCGCGCCCGCAGTTCCGAGGCCAGGGACACCCCCGGCGCGTCCAGGTCCCGCCGCAGGTCGGCCAGTACGTCCCGGGACTCCACCACCGCGCGGCGGGCCGCCCCGGCCACCAGGTCGGCCTGGCGTCGGAGCGCAGCCGGGTCCGTCGTACGGGCCAGGGAGTCGGCGGCCAGGGCCAGGCCGTGCAGGGTCTTCGCGACGGAGTCGTGCAACTCGCGGGCCAGGTGGTCCCGTTCGGCTTGCACCGCCTCCACCACCGCCAGGCGGGCGCGGGTCTCCAGCAGGGCCTGGCCGGCCGTTCCGAAGCGGAGGAGCAGGCCGCGCAGGGAGGCCCCGGCCGCGCCCGCCAGGACGCAGAGCACCGCCAGCGTCAGGGCCTCGGCGACCACCGCCACTACGGCCGCCTGGACCACCGCGTAGACCGCCGCGCCGGGCCGGCCGTAGACGATCCCGGCGAGCAGCGGAGTGCACACCGAGGCGAGGAGGAGCGGGGAGCCGGGGGTGGCCGTCAGGAACAGGAGTCCGCCGAAGAACGCCCAGTCGACCGCCAGCGGCCAGCGGTGGCGCAGGAGCAGGGGTCCGAAGCGCTCCCAGTCGCGGAGCAGGACGTAGGAGAGGAGGAAGGTGAGCAGGACCGCGCCGCCCGCCAGGTGGGTCGGTGCCCCGGGCGCCGTACGGCTGAGCACCACCGGCGTTCCGAGGGCGATCATCACGAGGCGGAAGGCGAAGACCTGGCGGCACAGCGCCTGCAGGGCGTTGGCCTGGAGGGCTATCGGCAGTTGCACCGTGGGGCGCGGGGACGGCCGGTCCCGTGCGGCGGCGAAGGCCGTGACGTGGTCCAGCGAGACGGTCATGGCTCAGCCGCCCCCGAACAGGTCGCCGAAGTCGACGTCGGCTCCGTAGATGAAGCCGCCGATCAGCAGGATCATCGTCCCCGGCAGCATGAACGTGGTCACGGCGAAGGTCGCCCTCGGGATGGCCTTGGCGGCCCGGCGGCGGGCGTTCTGGGCGTCCGTACGCCGCATGTCCTCGGCGATGGCGATCAGGGTGTCGACGATCGGGGAGCCCAGTTCCTCGCCCTGCTGCAGGGCGGTGACGAACTGCGCCACCTGCTCGGAGTCGTTGCGCCGGCGCAGTTCGTCGAAGGCCTGACGGCGGCTGACGCCCATGGTCATCTGTTGCAGGGTGATCCGGATCTCGTCGGACCAGGGGCCCTCGTACTTGTCCGCCACCCGTTCCAGCGCCGGACGGAAGCCGATCCCGGCGCTGACGACCACCGCCAGGACGTCCAGGAAGTCGGGCAGGGTCCGCTCGATGTGGTCGCGGCGGATGCGGATCGCCGACCACAGACCGGCCTCGATCCAGAACAGGCCGAAGGCGACCATGAGGAGGGCCAGGATCAGCTGTCCGTTGATCAGCATGGCGAAGGCGCCCACGCCGCCGAGGAAGGCGTAGACCGCGCGGCGTGCGGCGTAGCGGTCGATGGTGAGGCCGGAGGGGTTGCCCGCCGTGTCGATCTGGCGGCGCTTGCGGTCCACCCGGTCCGGGCCCATCAGGCGCAGTATCAGCGGCGCGTACCGGATGCCGGCGCGGTCGATGAGCGAGCCGACGGCCGTCGTACGGGTGGCGCCGACCTCCAGGGCCAGCATCAGGTCGCTCGGGAGCTGGGTTTCGGAGCGGTAGAGCCGGATGCCGTGGAAGATGCCGAAGACCGACAGGGCCACGGCCAGGGCCAGGAGCAGCGCGATCATTCCGGCCTCCTCAGACGGCGATCTTGGTCAGGCGGCGGATGAAGAGGAAGCCGAGCGCGAAGAGCCCCAGGGCGACCAGTACGGCGGTCTGGCCGATGACGGACCCCGTCATGCGGTCCAGCGCGCCCGGCATCATCGCGTCCACCAGGAGCAGCGAGCCGACGCCCATGACCGGCACCAGGTACGCGGTGGCCGTCACCTGGGACAACTGCGTACGGACCTCCCGGCGGGTTTCCTTGCGCTGCTCCAGCGTCACCGTGAGGTTGCGCAGGCTGCCCACGATCGCGCCGCCCGCGCGGGCGGACAGCACGAGGGTGGCGACGAGGACGACCAGTTCCCGGGAAGGCAGCCGCTCCTCGATCTCGCTCAGGGCCTCCTCCATGGAGTGGCCCACGGCGAGCCGGTCGGCCACCCGGGCCAGCTCCTCGCCGGCCGGTGCGTCCAGTTCCTCGGCGGCCATGCCGATGGCGGTGCGCAGGGCCAGGCCGGCCTGGGTGGCGTTGGCGAGGATCCGGGCCAGGTCGGGGAGCTGGTTGATGAACCGCTCGGTGCGGCGGGCCCGCTGCCAGTTGAGGAAGGCGTTGGCCCCCCACAGGGCGATCAGACCCGCCACCGGGCCGAAGAACGGGGCCAGGAGGGAGCCTGCCACCAGCCAGATCCCGGCGACCGTGGCCAGCATGTAGACGAAGTACTCGCCGACGGTGAGGTCCAGGCCGGTCACCGCGAGCTTGCGCTCGATGCCGCGACCCAGCCCGGTCCCGCGCAGCCGCCGGTCCACGCCGCGGAAGCGGCGCCTGCGGCCGAGGGGTTCGGACAGGCCGCTCGCCGAGAGGCGCTCGATGAGCGCGGCGCGCTGGGCGCGGCCCGTGGCGTAGGCGTGGATGCCGAGGACCGCCAGCACGCAGGTCAGCAGGGTGGCGCCGAGGGTGAGGGAGATCAGTGGGTTCACAGGGCATTCCGGGTGATGCGGCCCGTGCGGGGGTCGGGGAGGGGCAGGGGGCCGGACAGCGGATCGGTCAGCGGGTCGGTGAAGGGTGTCTCCGCCGGTGCGACCCCGAAGGCCTGCGGGATCGGCTGGTTGTTCATGTAGAGGCGGTCCGCGAGCCGGCGCGGCAGCGGGTAGTACTCGAAGCGGCCGTGGACGCGGCCGTCCGGGCCCATGGGCTGCGCGGCGAAGCGGCAGACGGTGGTGATGCGGAAGGGCTCGCGGCCGTGCGAGTCGAGGAGGGAGATCTCGGTGATGCGGCGGGCGCCGTCACCGAAGCGGGTGAGCTGGACGATGATGTTCACGGCGCTGTTGATCTGGTCCTGGAGCGCCTCGAAGGGGACCTCCACCTCCGACATGGAGGCGAGGGTCTGCAGGCGCATCAGGGCGTCGATCGCACTGTTGGCGTGGACCGTGGCGAGCGAACCGTCGTGACCGGTGGACATCGCCTGGAGCATGTCGAGCGTCTCCCCGCCGCGGACCTCGCCGACGATGATGCGGTCGGGGCGCATGCGCAGGGAGTTGCGGACGAGGTCGCGGATGGTGATCTGGCCCTTGCCCTCCACGTTGGCCGGGCGGGATTCGAGCCGGATGACGTGCGCCTGCTGGAGCTGGAGCTCGGCGGAGTCCTCGATGGTGATGATGCGCTCGCCCTCCGGGATCAGGCCGGAGAGGGCGTTGAGGAGGGTGGTCTTGCCGGTGCCGGTGGCGCCGGAGACGATCACGTTCAGCTTGGCGGTCACCAGGCCCGACAGGAGGAGCAGCATCTGCTCGTCGAGCGATCCGAGGCCGATCATCTCGTGCAGGGTGAAGGCACGGGGGAAGCGGCGGATCGTGAGGGTGGCGCCGGTCAGGGAGAGCGGCGGGATGATCACGTTGACGCGCTCGCCGCTGGGCAGGCGGGCGTCGACCATCGGATTGGCCTCGTCCACCCGGCGGTTGACCGTGGAGACGATGCGCTCGATGGTCTGCATCAGCTGCTCGTGCGAGGCGAAGCGGAGCGGGAGCTGCTCCACCCGGCCGGAGCGCTCGACGAAGATCTGGTCGGGGCCGTTGACCATGATCTCGGAGATGGTGGGGTCTTCGAGGAGCGGTTCGAGCACGCCGAGACCGAGGGCCTCGTCCACCACGCGGCGGATGAGCTGGGAACGCTCGACGGTGGAGAGGACCGGCCCCTCGCGGCTGATGATGTGGCCGAGTACGCGCTCCAGGCGCGCGCGGCGCTCCGCGGGCGCGAGCGCGGACATCTCGGCGAGGTCGATCTCCTCCAGCAGCTTGGCGCGGTACGAGGAGACCAGGCGGCCGTCCTCGCGCGGATTGTGCCGCTCGTCGGGGGTGTTGACCCTGGAACGCAGGCTCATGGTCCGGTCACCTCGGGGTCGTCGTTGGGCATGACGGCGCTCCGGCGGACCGGACGGTCGGCCACTCCGGGCACGACCGACTCGATCGTGAGGGTCACCGTCACCCTGACCGCGTCCCGGGTCGTGGCCGGCTCGATCCTCGCGCCCGCCGCGAGGTTCGGCGAGATCGCCGCGAGGCCGGCGGCCACGCCCGCACCCGGCTCTCGCGCCTCCACGCGCGCCGCCGCACGGGCGGCGGTCTGGGCCTGCTGGGTCACGTACGCGGCCCAGCCCAGCTGCATGCCGGCGAGACCCACCAGCAGCAGGATGGGGAGGAACCCGAGGTACTCCAGGGCGATTTCGCCCTTGTCGCGCCGGGCCTCGTCGCGCCGTCCGCGGCGGATACCGCGGATGCCTCGGATACCGCGGATGCCTCGGATGGCTCGGATACCGCTCCTGATCCGGTTCATCTCACTCCTCCTCCTCCTCGTACGGGGAGCCGCCCGTGCCGACGATGGGGACGCCGATGTTGAACCCCGGGAACAGGATCGGGAGGTTGAGACGGACCTCGGCCTTGTAGAGGTTCCCCGACCTCCCGCAGGTCGCGCTCATGTTCCAGGCGCCGCCGATGTGCTCCCCGGCGGCCTCCTGGCACGCACCGGCTCCGCGCACCGCCCCGGCCCGCGCCGCCTCGTCGGCGGCGTTCCCGGCCAGGGAGAAGGCGTAGCCGATCAGTACGCACTCCCACACCGCCACCACGGTCAGCAGGATGTACGGCAGCATGCCGACGAACTCGATCACGAGCTGCCCGTCGTCCCCCCGCTCCCGCCACCGGAACCGTCTCCGTCCCGACACCCCTCAGCCCTCCCGCCCGCGCCGCGACCAGGGTCCGAGTGCGCCCCGGTCGCCCCGGCCGCGCAGCCGGGCCACCGGCCCGGAGCCGCGTACGGCCAGGGCCGCGCCGGGGTCGGCGGACGAGGCGCCCGAGGCGGCCTGGGCCGCCGGGGCTTCCCCGGACTCCGGGGCGGTCAGCAGGCCCAGTTCGCCCGCCACCGTCCACAGGGCCTGCTTGACCGTCGAGCGGTTGTCGAGGTCCTGGACGCGGCCCGCGTCGACGACGGCCTGGAGTTCCTTGAAGGCCGCCGGCACGGGGGTGCGTACCGCCCGGGTCTTGGTGATCTTCTCTATCAGGGCGGGCTGGATCTCGGTCTGCTTCGACCAGCGGTTCACGACCATCGTGGTCTCCTCCGCCTTCCTCACCTGGAGCCGTTCCCACATGCGGACCATCCGCTTGGCCGCCCGTACCGCGACCACGTCCGGGGTGGTGACCAGGACGGCCACGTCCGCGAGTTCCACGGCGGCCGCGTTGGCGCCGGTCATCTGGGTGCCGCAGTCGATGACGACCAGTTCGTAGCGGGCGCGCAGGGCGGCGATCACGTGCCGGGCGGCCCGGTCGTCGACCTCCTCGCCGCGTTCCCCGTCGGCCGGGGCCAGGAGGATCGCGAGGCCGGTGCGGTCGTCGTATACGGCGTCCTGGAGGACCCGCGGGGAGATGTCCTGGATGCCGGCCAGGTCGGCGATGGAGCGGCGGAACTGCACGTCGAGGTACGAGCCGACGTCGCCGGCCTGGAGGTCCAGGTCGACCAGGGCCGTGCGCCGCCCGGCCGCGACCGCCGCCAGCGCGAACTGCACGGCCGCGAAGGTGGCGCCGACCCCGCCCTTGGCCCCGGTGACCGTGACCACCCTGCCGCCCGGGCCGCTGGGCAGTTCCGGGCCCCGGCCCAGGTGGCGGCGTACGCCCACGGACCACTGGGCGGCGGCCTGGACGCGGGCGGCGAGCTCCTCGTAGGCGAGGGGCAGGCCGATCAGGCCGCGGGCGCCGGAGTCCATGGCGGCGGAGAAGAGCGCGGGGCTCGCGTCGGAGGTGATGAGGACGACGCCGACGGCCGGGAAGCGCAGGGCGACTTCGCGGACGAGGTCCAGGACGGGGAGCGGACCGATCCGCTCGTGTACGAGGACCACCTCGGGCAGTTCGTCGATCGACTCGGCGGCGAGCCGGGCGAGCGTGTCGAGGAGGAAGGTGGAGTCGGGGACGGGGGCGGCCGGCTCGGCGCCCGGGAGCTGGCTGAGGAGGGTGGCGATGATGCGGGCGGCTTCGGGGTCGCCGACGGCGGGGAGGATGCGGGTGGTCATCGGACTTCCTTCGTGGAAACGCCCTGCTTCAGCTGCTGGGTGGGGCCTTCGAGTCGGCTGATGTAGGCGTAGCCGTCAGCTCGTTGGAGAAGGCGGAAGTATGAATGACCGATGCCTTGGACGAGGCTGTGTGCGGTTTTGATGTTGAAACTGCCGGTGGCGCGGACGGCGACACGGCCGGTGTGCGTGCCGGTCTTCTTGCCGGTGGGGACGACGGCGCGGGCGAGGTCACCGGTCTGGTAGCCGAAAAACTGCTTCCGCCTCGGTCGGCGCAGACGGGGGAAGCCGTACTTGTCTGGGCTGGTGCGGGTGTAGGTACCGCGCCCGGTCGCGGTGACGGCGAGGATGCGGGCCGGGGTGCGGCTGACGGTGTCGAGGTGACCGACGCACAGTGCGTCGAGGGTGTGGGTCTTGGTCAGGCCGGTCCGCCGCCGGTTCCATTTGGTGCGGCCCCCCGACGCGGTGTGCACCATGGGGAACGCCGCGTCGAGGGCACGCCACAGTGCCCAGCGGGTGGCGTTGACGGCTGCCGCGTCGCAGAGCGGGGCTTTTGCCTGGGCGAGGATGCGGGCCAGCCGGTGCGGCGATTGCTTGAGGAAGTCCCCGACCTGCTGGTTGGACTTCTTCTCGTTGCAGGGAACGCACGCAGTGGTCAGGTTGGAGATCCGGTCGCTGCCGCCGCGTGAGCGGGGGTGGATGTGGTCGATGTTGAGCGGCACTCCGGTGGCCCCGCAGTAGGCGCAAGCCCTGCCCCACTTGGCCAACAGGTACTCGCGGACTTCTGTGCCGTGCAGGGTGCCGTGCTGGTACTCGGCCCCTTCCAGCGGCCCGCCGTGGGACATGGCGTGAGTGTCGAACGCGACCCGCTCCACATGAACGGCACGGACGGGCGCCCAGCGTGCGAGCCGGATGGTCCACGACATGGTGGTGTCCACGCGGTGACGCAGCGACGGGGCGAGCCAGCCCTTGGGACGGGTGCGGTTGGAGAAGCGGGGCGCGCGGTAGCGCAGGTTCCGGGTGCGCCGACCCCGCCGGTAGGCGGCACGAGCGGTCAGCTTGTCCCGGATGGCCCCGCCCCGGTGGGCGAGTTCGACCGCATACAGGCCACGGCGCTCACCACCCCTGGCGGTGAACACGGCGATGCCGGTGCGCTTCGAGCCGGGGTCGATCCCGAGCTCCACACCATCGATCTGCGACTGATCCACGGTGCGGTCTTTCATCCGGATCACGAAGGGGGTGTGCCGGGCCACCACGGCCCGGCCCTGATGGAGGAGCTTGCGGGCCCTGGCAGGTGTGGTCGGTTGCAGCGGTGTGCCGTGCTTGTCCAGGACGAACACGGCAGGGTGGCCCTCACGGGCCCTCTCCCCAACCAGATGGTTGGCGGTGACGCGCCCGGCGCCAGGTGAAGCGTCGGGCATCTCCCCTCGCACATGTACCGCGCCGGGTGCCTTGCGGCGTTCGAGTCCCGTTTCGTCCCCGATCCGGGGGGTGTCTGCTGACTCGAATTCCAGAGCCAACTGCTGAGGAAGCACAGGTGGGTGGGTCTTCTGTCCTACGCGGTACGTAGCCAACTTCGTTCACCTCCAATATGCGTTGTTGGCTGGTGCTGGTAACGGCGGCCATCAGCCAGCGCGGCTGACAACCCCCTCCTCCAGGAGGGGGATCCCGTTACTTGTCCCCTTCGAGCGTGTAGAAGCGGTCGCCCGGGTTGGGCGCCGAGTTGGTGCCGGGGGCCACCAGGGCCAGGCGTACGTGCACCGCGAAGGACTCCGCGTAGGCGACGCGCTGGGTGTCCTTGGTGGACAGGGCGAAGGTGATCGGGACGGCGTCGGTGGGGCTCTTCTTGTCCGCGTCCTTGGTGTCGAGCGGGGTGAGCTTGCCGACGTTGACGACGCGGGCGTTGGCCACCATGAGGACGGACAGGTCGGGGTCGGTCGGCTTCTTGCCCTTGTAGGTGCCGATGATGTTGACCTTGGCGCCGGGGGTGATCTTGCCGGCCACGCCCGTGGAGGCGTCGATCATGATGGCGATCTCCTGCTCCCCGGCCTGGAGCTTCGGCTTGTCCACGAACATGTCGCTCTGGAGGAGCGAGCCCTTCTTCAGGGAGGTGAGCGCCAGCTTGTCCCTGAGTACGGCCAGGTCGGTGACGGCGGTCCCGGACAGCCACCGCTTCGGAACCGTGACCTCCTCGAACTGGCCCGCCGCCAGCGGGGTGTACGGGGCTATGTCGCCCTTCACCCGGTAGGCGGTGACCTCGTTGCCGACCTTGGAGTTCACGTCGCCCATCACCACGAGGACTCCGCCGAAGGCGGCGAGGGCGCACAGGACCGACAGGATCAGCAGGATGACGCCGCGGCGCTGGCGTGAGTTCATGGCCGTCTTACCTCGCCGTTCTTCATTCGTTCGGGCCGGTCAGTGTCTGGATCTGGATCTGGGACGGAGCTGCGCCGGTGAAGCGGCCGCGGAGGCCGTCGGGGGCGGGAGCTCCGGTGCGAGGAGCGGGGCGGCGCAGAAGCCGCAGCGGTCGCCGATGAGTTCGAAGCCGCACCAGCGGCACTCCTCGCGGCGGACCGAGGCGACGAGCTGGTAGAGCACCGAGGGGTCCGGGATGGCGGCCGCGAACTCCACCAGCTTCGGTGTGGCCCACCAGGCGGGCGAGTCGGCGGGCAGCGGGTTCTCCATGACGCCCTGGACCCGCCAGGCGGGGGCCAGGTCGGAGGCCACCCAGTCGGAGGTGAGCTGGCCGCGGGCGAAGGTGAGGTGGGTGGCGAAGTCGGGGCCCGGGGGGAGCGTGGCGCCGCCACCGTGGGTTCCGCCGGAGCCCGAGCCCAGTTTGACCAGGTGCGGGGCCGGGTGGGCCAGTACGGCGAACTGGGCGTTCGGGGACCAGGACCTGGCGTGCGCCTTCAGCCCGACCGGCACCCGGTCCAGCTTGGAGACCGAGCCGAGCAGGGCGCCCGCGTAGATGTAGTGCGCGAGCAGGCGGGCGGCGGAGGCCAGGACTCCGGGGCTGAAGTCGCAGACGCTGAGCTGGCGCAGCTGACGCACCAGCAGGGCGAAGCCCAGCGGCGGGAGATCGACGTCGACGAGCGCGATCCGGTCGGTTTCCAGGATGGCCCGGACGGTGTGCAGCCGGCGGACGGCGGAGGCGCGGAGCCAGGTCGGAACGAGGACCACCAGGTGGCCGTGGCGCTCCAGCAGGCCGGCCGTCTGGGCGAGCGCGCCCTCCAGGTCCAGCTCCTCGGGCGGCGGCAGTACGGCGGCGGCCGGGGTGTGCCGGTCCGGGGCCGGCAGCACCAGATCGGCGCTGGTGACAGCAATGGCGATCGGCACGCGCATCCCCCCGTTCACCCGGACGTCCACGGGCGTTCCCCTGACCGCGGCGGGTGCGCGCATGCTGCGCGACCGCAAACGATCAACACCCTTCCCCCTTGCCCCAGCACCATATCCACGTCCTTCCTGACAGGGCAGGGCCTTGCGCATTCCCGTGCCACGGGCACGTGTCACGGAGTGCGGGAAAATCCGGACAACAAGGATCGCGGGACGACCTGCGGGTCGATCAGTTCAAGCCATATTGCAAACACTCTTGACATGGACATTGGACTAGACCAACTTTGCTGCGGGGCACCCCACTTGCCCCGAACCAGTCCCGGACCTGCCGCGCACTTCCTCCGCACCTGCTCCGCACTTGCCCTTAGAAGCAGTTCTGACGCGTTCTCACTTCCCCACTCCCCCCACCGGAGCCCACGTGAACCGCATACGCTCCCTCGCCATCCCGCTCGCCGTCACCCTGGCCGGCGCCGGCCTCACGGCCCTGGCCGCCGGTACCGCCCAGGCCGCCGACGTCAACGTCGTCCGCAACGGCGGCTTCGAGTCCGGCCTCGCCAACTGGACCTGTACTTCCGGCAGCGGCGCCGTCGTCTCCTCCCCCGTCTTCGCGGGGGCCGGCGCCCTCAAGGCCACCCCGGCGGGCCAGGACAACGCCCGGTGCAGCCAGGTCGTCACCGTCAAGCCCGGCTCGACCTACACGCTGAGCCAGCAGGTCAACGGCTCGTACGTGTACCTCGGCGCGACCGGGACCGGCACCCAGGACGTCTCCACCTGGACCCCCGGCACCGGCGGCGGCTTCCAGAAGCTGTCCACCACCTTCACCACCGGCCCGAGCACCACCCAGGTCACGGTCTACACCCACGGCTGGTACGGCCAGCCGGGCTTCGTGGTCGACGAGTTCAGCGTCTTCGGCCCCGACGGCGGAGGCGGCACCGACCCCTCGCCGACCATCCCCGGCGCGCCGGCCGGCAGCGCCGTTTCCGGCCAGAGCGCCAACGGGCTCACCCTTTCGTGGAACACGGTCAGCGGGGCCACCGGGTATTACGTGTATCAGGACGGCGTCCGCGTCCGGACCGTGACCTCGGGCACCTCCGCGCAGATCACCGGGCTCGCCGCGTCGACCACCTACTCCTTCCAGGTGAGCGCGTACAACGCGGCCGGCGAGGGCGTGAAGGGCGCGGCCGTGCCCGGTACCACCACGAGCGGCGGGGGCGGGAACCCGAACCCCTCGGTGCCCAAGCACGCGGTGACCGGCTATTGGCAGAACTTCGACAACGGCGCCACCGTCCAGAAGCTCTCCGACGTCTCCGCGCAGTACGACATCATCGCCGTCTCCTTCGCCGACGCCACGAGCTCGCCCGGCGGCATCACCTTCAACCTCGACTCGGCCGGCCTCGGCGGCTACACGGTCCCCCAGTTCAAGGCGGACATCGCCGCGAAGAAGGCGGCCGGCAAGTCCGTCATCCTCTCCATCGGCGGCGAGAAGGGCACCATCTCGGTCAACGACTCGGCGTCCGCGACCAACCTCGCGAACTCCGCGTACGCGCTGATGCAGGAGTACGGCTTCACCGGGATCGACATCGACCTGGAGAACGGCCTGAACCCGACCTACATGACCCAGGCGCTGCGCGCGCTGGCGGCGAAGGCCGGTCCGTCGCTCGTCCTCACCATGGCCCCGCAGACCATCGACATGCAGTCGACGCAGGGCGGCTACTTCAAGACGGCCCTCGCGGTGAAGGACATCCTGACCGTCGTCAACATGCAGTACTACAACAGCGGCGCGATGCTCGGCTGTGACGGCAAGGTCTACTCCCAGGGCTCGGTGGACTTCCTCACCGCGCTGGCCTGCATCCAGCTGGAGGGCGGGCTCGACGCCTCGCAGGTGGGCATCGGGGTGCCGGCCTCCCCCAGCGGCGCGGGCAGCGGCTACGTCTCGCCGGCCATCGTGAACAATGCGCTGGACTGCCTGGCCCGCGGCACGAGCTGCGGCACCTTCAAGCCGTCGAAGACGTACCCGGGGCTGCGCGGCGCGATGACCTGGTCGACCAACTGGGACGCCAAAGCGGGTAGCGCTTGGTCCAACGCGGTGGGTCCGAAGGTCCACGGCCTGCCGTAGCAGGTAGGTGTGTGGGGATGGCTGGTTTGAGGTTCTTGACCCGGACATGCCACGAGAGCAGGCTGTGCGCGTCCGCACGGCTACCCCCACACTCCCACCCAGGAGAACGCATGCGGCTCCACCACCGCCGAAGGGCCGCCATCACGGCGGCCCTTCTCGCGCTCGCGCTCGGCGCACCCGCCTACGGCATGAGTGCGACGGCCGCCCCGCCGCCCACCCCGTCGACCGCCACCCAGGACGAGTCCATCGTCCAGTACGAGATCCAGGGCCCGGCCACCGCGGTCGAGCGCACCGCCCTGCTCCGCACCGGCGCCTCGATCGACGAGGTGGACACCCGCTCGGTCGTCGTCAGCGCCGACCCGATGCAGGCCAAGAAGCTGCGCGCCCTCGGCTACGAGCTGACCGCGCTGCCCGGACCGCCGGACCGCCGGGACGCGCGCGACATCGCCGCCGGGATCAACGACTTCCCGTCGAAGGACGCGCTCTACCACAACTACGCCGAGGCGAGCGCGGAGATCGACCAGCGCATCGCCCAGTACCCCTCGATCATGAGCAAGCGGGTCATCGGCAAGTCGTACCAGGGCCGGGACCTCGTCGCGATCAAGATCAGCGACAACGTCGCGACCGACGAGGCCGAGCCCGAGGTGCTCTTCACCGCGCACCAGCACGCCCGCGAGCACCTGACCGTCGAGATGGCCCTCTACCTGCTCAAGGAGTTCGGCTCCAAGTACGGGACGGACGCGCGCGTCACCAACGCGGTCAACGGCCGCGAGATCTGGATCATCCCCGACCTCAACCCGGACGGCGGCGAGTACGACATCGCCTCCGGCTCGTACCGTTCCTGGCGCAAGAACCGGCAGCCCAACGCCGGTTCCTCCTACGTCGGCACGGACGAGAACCGCAACTGGAACTACAAGTTCGGCTGCTGCGGCGGCTCCAGCAGCAGCAAGAGCTCCGAGACCTACCGGGGCCCCGCTGCCGAGTCGACGCCCGAGGTGAAGGCCGTCTCCGACTTCGTGCGCAGCCGCGTGATCGGCGGCAAGCAGCAGATCACGGCGGCCATCGACTTCCACACGTACAGCGAGCTCGTGCTGTGGCCGTTCGGGTGGACGTACAACGACACGGCGCCGGGGCTGACCGCCGACGACCTGGCCGTGTTCAAGAAGATCGGCACCAGCATGGCGGCCAGCAACGGCTACACGCCGGAGCAGTCGAGCGACCTGTACATCACCGACGGGACGATCGACGACTGGCTGTGGGGCGACCAGAAGATCTTCGGCTACACCTTCGAGATGTACCCGGCCGGCTCGAGCGGCGGCGGCTTCTACCCGCCGGACGAGGTCATCGCCGCCGAGACGGCGCGCAACAAGGACGCGGTGCTGCAGCTCCTGGAGAACGCGGACTGCATGTACCGGTCGATCGGCAAGCAGGCGCAGTACTGCCCGTAGTTCTTGCGGCGCCGGTCGTCGTGTGAGCCGGGGGCGCCCCACCGCCAGGGGGGCGCCCCTTCGCCGTCGGAGCCGCTCCTGCGCCTAGGCGCCCTTCTTCGCCTCCTCGGCGTTGCGCCAGATCGTGAGGTCGAGGGTGAGGTACTGGCTCGACTCCTTGGACCCCGACTTGCCGCGGTAGGTCGCCACCGCGATGTGCCCGGCGTCGCTCAGGACACAGACCTCGGATCCGACCGTGAGCTGGTCGAGGTTGATCTTCTCGGTGAAGCGGGTCACCGCGCGGCAGGTCGCCAGCGAGCCCTTCTCCGAGTTGTTCAGCAGCACCATCTTCCCGTTGGAGGTGCCGAGCTGGTGCCCGCTGACGGACCCTTGGTAGTAGTAGAGGTCCCCGTCGCCGTACAGCACGCTCCCGCCTTCCGGCGCCTCGGCCGGGCGTGGCGGATTGTCGGCGAGCATCAGCTGGTGGGCCGCGGGCATGTCGATGCCCTTGTACGAGACCGGCTTCGGGTCGACGGGCTTGTTGCCGCCGCCCGGGGAGGCGCTGGTGCCCGTCGAACCGCCCCCGCTGCCCTGGGAGCCCGCCGCGCCGCCCTTGCCCTTGTCGGAGTCCGGCAGCAGGGAGCCGAGCACGGCGAGCCCGATGACGGCGCCCACGACGGACAGGGTGACGATCAGCCCGGTCCGCTTGGGCTTGGCCGGCGCGGGCGGGTACGTCTGCTGCCCCCACCCGGGCTGCGCGTAGCCGGGCCGGGGCTGGGCGTACGTGGGCTGGGCGTACGTGGGCTGCGCGTACGAGGGCTGCGGGCGCGGAGGCTGCGGGTACGCGTACGCGGGCTGCTGGTGCGGAGGCTGCGCGTAAGGCGGCGGCGTCCCGTAGCCGGTCGGCACCGTGGCCTGCCCGGGCTGCGCCGGAGCTGGCTTGGCCGGGGCGGCCTGCGTCGGCGCGGCATGCGCGGGCGCCCCGGCGGGTGCCGGGGGCGCGCTCGGGGCCGGAGGCTGCGCGGAGACCTCCGTCGGGACGGGCGCGGCCGGCTTCGGCGGCGGGGTGGGGGCCGGGGCGGGCAGCAGGTGCACCCGCTCGGTGATGGAACCGGCGACCGCGCGCGGCAGCCAGTCCTCGCCCTGGCGCAGCGGCTCGGTGCCCGAGGCCGCGTGGCACAGCGCGATGACCTCGGTCAGCGCGGGGCGGTCGGCCGGGTCGCGGCTAAGGCACCGGGTCACCAACGGCCGCAGTTCCTGTGGCAGTTCGCTGAGATCGGGGTCCTCGTGCACGATCCGGTAGAGCACCGCGTGCGAGGGCCCGTCGCCGTAGACGGAGGACCCGATGGCCGCGAAGGCGGCGATCTGGCCGAGGGCGAAGACGTCGGTGGCCGGGGTGATCGTGCCCGTCGACGCCTGTTCGGGGGCCATGAACGCCGGGGTGCCGATGGTGACGCCCGTACTGGTCAGGGCGGTGCTGTCGGCCGCGCGGGCGATGCCGAAGTCGATGACGCGCGGGCCGTCGGAGGCGAGGAGGACGTTGGCGGGCTTCAGGTCGCGGTGGACGATGCCCGCGCCGTGGATGACGGTCAGGGCCTCGGCGACCCCGACGGCCAGCAGCAGGACGCTGCGCGGCGGCAGCGCGCCGTGGTGGGCCACCGCGTGCGCGAGGGAGGGGCCGGGCACGTAGGCCGTGGCCAGCCAGGGCTGGGAGCCCTCGGTGTCCGAGTCGATGACCGGGGCGGTGTAGAGCCCCTGGACCCGCTCCGCGGACCGCACTTCTTGCTGGAACCGCCGCCGGAACTCGGGGTCTTCGCTGAACTCGGACCGGATGACCTTGATGGCGATGGGCCGGCCGCCCGGCGTGTACGAGAGGTACACCTTGCCCATGCCGCCCGCGCCGAGCACCGCCGCGAGCCGGTAGCCGCCCACGATCTCCGGGTCGTCCGCCTTGAGCGGTTGGAAGATGCCTGCCGAAGGTGCGCTGCTCATGAGGACCCATCCCTGCTGGCGGCGTTCCCCGGCCCCCGCCGGCGCCCCGAAGTCACCCGTGAGGGTACCCAATGCCGCGGCGCCGGGAGTTGGCGGTCTCCGCTGCCAACTCCCGCCGCCGGTCAGCGTCGATCAGCCGTGGAAGGTGACGTATCCGTTGCCGTCGGCGTCGGACCCGCTCTTGGTGTAGGAGTGGGAATCCGCGGACGCGCCGGACGGCTTGTAGAGGTGGATCGTGTCGCGGTCGTTGTTCCAGATGAAGTTGCAGCTGCCGCGGTAGGCGACGTTGTTGGCGTCGGACTCGGTGCCGTAGCCACCACGGAGCTTCACGAAATCACCGGGCTGGAGGTAGTGGTTCGCGGTGAAGGTGAAGCGGTTGCCGGTGGCGTCCTTGACGACGTAGCCCTTGAGGTTGACGGTCGCCGAGGAGGAGTAGTTCTTGATCGTCAGGTACTCCGCGGCGGTGTTGCCGGTGGAGCAGCTGTTGGAGTCCGCGCCGGGGGCGTCGTACTGGACTCCGCGGACCTTCAGGGCCGAGCTGTATTCGGCGGCCTGGGCGGGGGTGGCGGCGAGGACGGCCAGCGTGCCCGTGGCGACGGCCGCGGCTATAACAGAGAGCTTGCGCAAGAGAGTTCCCCCACATGGTGTGAACTTGAACGGCGATCAAGATACACAGAATGCCGAACCCGAAGCCCCGCCCGTACACACTGTGAGACGCACGCCGAAGTCCCCGCCCGCGCCCGCCGACCGCGCGAGCTAGCCCAGCACCGCGAGGGCGTCGATCTCGATCAGCAGGTCGCCGGGGAGGCCCACGTACACCGTGGTGCGGGCGGAGGGGACCGCCTTCAGGTTCTGCTCCTCGAAGTAGGCGTTGTAGATCCCGTTCATCTCTTCGAAGTGCGTGGTGTCGGTGAGGTAGACCCGCAGCATCATCACGTCGTCCCACGTGGCGCCGCCCGCCTCCAGCACGGAGCGGACGTTCTCCAGGGTCTGGAGGGTCTGCTCGCGCAGGGTGGGGCCGGCCGGCGTGGGCTCCTGCCCGTCCACGTGCGGGAGGAAGCCGACCTGGCCGGCGACCTGGAGGATGTTGCCCTTGCGGACGCCGTGCGAGAACTTCGCGGGCGGGTCGGTGTGGGTGGCGGGGGTGATCGCGATCTTGTCGGTCATGGCGGGTCTTCTTCCTGTTCCGGTACGGGGCCGGAGCCTGAGTACTCGCGGCCGATGGCGTCGGCGGTCTGCCGTACGAGCGGGAGGAGTTCGAGCAGCCCCACGACGGAGAGGAGCACGCCGGGGGCGGAGACGGACATCGCGGCGACCACACGGCCGTCGGGTCCGCGGACGGGGGCGGCGAGGCAGTTCAGGGACTCCTCGTGGCCGCCGATGTCGGTGGCCCACCCCTGGGCGCGCACGAGGTCGAGCTCGCGCAGGTACGCGGCGGCGTCGGGGGTGGAGCGGGGGGTGTAGGCCGGGTACTCGATGCGCGCGGCCAGGGCCCGGCGCTCCGCCTCCGGCAGGTCGGCGATCAGCAGCTTCGCGACGGCGGCGACGGTGAGGGGGACGGGCCGGCCGATGCGCGAGTACATCCGGACCGCGTAGCGGCTGTCGACCTTGTCCACGTAGACGACCTCGTCGTCCTGGTGGAGGGCGAGGTGCACGGTGTGCCCGGTGGTCCGGTTCAGTTCCAGCAGGTGGGGGTGGGCGATCTCGCGCACGTCGAGGTTCTCGATGGACTCGGAGGCCAGCGCGAAGAGGGAGGCACCGAGCCGGTACCGCCCGTCGCCCTGCCGGTAGACGAAGCCGTGTTCCTGGAGGGTCCGCAGCAGCCGCAGGGCCGTGCTCTTGTGCACGTCGAGCACCTCGGCGACCTCGCCGAGCCCGGCCGGGCCCTTGGCCAGGGCAGGCAGGATCCGGAGCGCCCGCTCCACCGACTGGCTCACGCCGCGCACCTCCGTACGGAACCCTGATCGGGACCGGGACTTGAACCGGGACGGGAACC
Organism: Streptomyces sp. NPDC099050; assembly: GCF_044759865.1. Lineage (NCBI taxonomy): Bacteria > Bacillati > Actinomycetota > Actinomycetes > Kitasatosporales > Streptomycetaceae > Streptomyces > Streptomyces sp. NPDC099050. The sequence goes on from NZ_JBIWAE010000017.1 coordinate 43,586, forward strand.
GGACCCGGGACCGGGACCGGGACTCCGGACCGGGGACCGGGACTCCGGACCGGGGACCGGGACTCGGGACTCGGACCCGTTGACCCGTCGTCACCCGGGATGTTAGACAGCATGCAGCGACACACGCAACGACTGTTGCACTGTACGCAACAACCGCCATGCCCGGGAGGCCCCCACCCATGCCCAGTGACCCCGTCCAGGCCCTCGCCCAGGAGCCGGTGGACCACCGGTTCAAGGGACTCCCCCCGGACGCCGGGCAGGCGGGCCTCACCGTCGGCGAGCTGACCGCCGAGCGGCGGAGCCTCTACACCGGCGGGTTCACGACGCCCGTGCTCACCCTCGACGCGGAGGCGCTGAGCCACAACCTCGCCGCCCTCGGCACGTACGCCGAGCGCCACGGCCTGGCCTTCGCCCCGCACGGCAAGACCTGCATGGCCCCGCAGCTGTTCCGGCGTCAGCTCGAGCACGGGGCCTGGGGCATCACCGCCGCCGTCCCGCACCAGGCGCGCGTCTACCGGGCGTTCGGCATCCAGCGGATCTTCCTCGCCAACGAGCTCGTCGACGCCGCCGCCCTGCGCTGGGTGGCCGCCGAGCTCGCCGCGGACCCCGGTTTCCGCTTCGTCTGCTACGTGGACTCCGTGCGCGGGGTCCAGCTCATGGACCGGGCACTGGCGGGCCGGCCGCAGCGGGTCGACGTGGTCGTCGAGCTCGGCGCCGGGGAGGGCGCCCGTACGGGGGCCCGCAGCGACGAGGACTGCCGGGCGGTCGCCGACGCGGTGGCGGGCACGGACACGCTGCGCCTGGTCGGCATCGCCGGATACGAGGCGGAGGTGCCCGGGGCCGAACCGGACTCCGTGCGCGCCTACCTGCGCCGGCTCACCGGCCTGGCGGCCGAGTTCGACAGGGCGGGACGGTTCGAGGGGGCCCGGGAGATCGTCGTCAGCGCGGGCGGCTCCGCCTGGTTCGACGCCGTCGCCGAGGCCTTCGCCGAGCTGCCGGAGCTCTCGCGGCCGGTCCTGAAGCTGCTGCGCTCGGGTGCGTACGTCTCCCACGACCACGGCTGGTACACCCGCCTCACCCCCTTCAACCGGATCCCCGAGGAGGGCGGCCTGCGCCCCGCCTTCCGGCTGTGGACGCAGGTGGTCTCCCGCCCCTCCCCCACCCAGGCGTTCGTCAACGCCGGCAAGCGGGACATCGCGTACGACCTGGGGCTGCCCGAGGTGGAGCTGGTCCGCGACCCCCTCACCGGCGCCGAGCGCCCGGCGACCGGGATCCGCGTCCTGAAGCTCTCCGACCAGCACGCCTGGCTGGAAACCGACTCCGCCGAGGACGTGGAGGTCGGCGACTGGGTGGCGCTGGGAATGTCCCACCCGTGCACGATCTTCGAGAAGTGGCCGCTGATCCCGGTGGTGGAGGCCGACGGCACGGTCACGGAGTACGTCCGGACGTTCTTCTAAGCCCGTGGACCTGGTCATCCGCGGGGCCCGCGTCGTCGACGGCACGGGCGGGCCCTCCTCCCTCGCCGACGTCGCCGTCCACGAGGGCCGCATCGCCGAAGTCGGCGGCCGGATCGCGGGCGGCGGGCGGCGCACGCTCGACGCCCGCGGTCTCGTCCTGGCCCCCGGTTTCATCGACATGCACGCCCACAGCGACCTCGCCCTGCTGCGCGATCCGGACCACGGCGCGAAGGCCGCGCAGGGGGTCACCCTCGAAGTCCTCGGCCAGGACGGCCTGTCCTACGCCCCCGTCGACGACCGCACGCTGGGCGAGGTGCGGGCCGCCATCGCCGGCTGGAACGGCACCGGCGAGGACATCGACTTCGACTGGCGCACGGTCGGCGGGTACCTGGACCGGCTGGACCGGGCCCACGGCGGGCAGGGCATCGCCGTCAACGCCGCCTACCTGGTGCCCCAGGGCACCGTCCGCGCCCACGTCGTCGGCTGGGGCGACCGCCCCGCCACCCCCGCGGAGCTCGACCGGATGCGGACCCTGGTCGCCGAGGGGCTCGCGCAGGGCGCCGTGGGAATGTCCTCCGGGCTCACCTACACCCCGGGCATGTACGCGTCCGGCGCCGAACTGACCGAGCTGTGCCGGGTGGTGGCCCTGTACGGCGGCTACTACTGCCCGCACCACCGCTCGTACGGCCGCGGCGCCCTGGCCGCCTACGCCGAGATGGTCGAGCTGACCCGCGAGGCCGGCTGCGCCCTGCACCTGGCGCACGCCACGATGAACTTCGGCGAGAACCGGGGCCGGGCGGGCGAACTGCTCGCCCTGCTCGACGGGGCGCTGGCCGGCGGCTCCGACATCACCCTCGACAGCTACCCGTACACCCCCGGCTGCACCACCCTGGTCGCCCTGCTGCCCGGTTGGGCGAACGAGGGCGGACCCGAGGCGGTCCTCGCGCGCCTCGCCGACGACGCCGTGGCCGAGCGGATCCGGTACGCGCTGGAGGTGGAGGGTGCCGACGGCTGCCACGGGGTCCCGGTCGACTGGTCGACGATCGAGATCGCCGGAACCACGGACCCTGCCCACGGGGCGTACATCGGCACCCGCGTCCCCGACTGGGAGACGGCGCGGGCGCTGCTGCTGGGCGACCGGCTCGGGCCGAGCATCCTCCAGCACGTCGGACACGAGGAGAACGTACGGGCGATCATGCGCCACCCGGTCCACACGGGCGGCTCGGACGGCATCCTGCAGGGCGCGAAACCGCATCCGCGGGCCTACGGCACCTTCCCGCACTACCTCGGGCACTACGTGCGCGAGCTGGGCGTCCTGTCCCTGGAGGAGTGCGTCGCCCACCTCTCCGGCCGCCCCGCCGCCCGGCTGCGGCTGCCGGACCGGGGGCTGGTGCGCGTCGGACACCGGGCCGACCTCGTCCTCTTCGATCCGCTGACGGTCGCGGCCGGATCGACGTACGAGCGGCCGCGCGCGCTGCCGACCGGGATCCCGCACGTGCTGATCGACGGGCGTTTCGTCGTACGGGACGGGCGCAGGACGGACGTCCTGGCCGGGCGGACCGTCCGCCGGACCCCGTACGGCGGCCGGTAGTTCGGCGGTCCGTGGCCGGCCGCATTTCACACTTACGATGAGTCACATGTACGCCTTCGTGCCCGCCGCCCTCTTCCTCGCCCTCTTCGGCGTGAGCGCCCGGGAGGACCGCCGGCGCTTCCGCAACGCGATCTATCTGGGCCTCACCTGCATCTTCGCCTCGATCGGGCTGCTGTTCCAGGTCGGACACCTGCCGCCCGGACTGGCGGAGGCCGTGATCCTGGCGATCTTCGTGGTGCCCACGGTCGGCACGCTCGCGCTCGGCGTCTTCCTGATCGGCAACGGTCTGACGATGGTCCGCAAGGAGGGCCGCCGGCCGGGCAACCTGCTGTCCTTCGCGGCGGGCGTGGCGATCTTCCTCCTCATCGCCTTCGTCTTCGTGGCGGCCGACACCGGACCGCCCGCCCTGGACGCCGTGGTGGCCGGGGTGGTCCTCCTCGTCGCGTACGTCTCCTTCCTCTTCGTCTGTTTCCTCGCCTACGCCTACCTCTACGGGCGGATCAAGGTGCGCGGGGACGTGGACTACGTGGTGATGCTCGGCTCCGGCCTGACCGGCGGCGACCGGGTCCCGCCCCTGCTGGCCTCGCGGCTGCGCAAGGGGCAGGCGATCCACGATGCCCAGATCGCGCGGGGCGGACGGGCGCCGCTGATGCTGGCCTCGGGCGGCAAGGGGACGGACGAGAAGGTCGCGGAGGCGCGGGCGATGGCGGACTGGCTGATGGCCGAGGGCGGCGTGCCGCAGGAGCACCTGCGGCTGGAGGACCGTTCCCGCACGACGGAGGAGAACCTCCTGTTCAGCCGGACGATCATGGAGGAGGCGGACCCCTCCTACCGCTGCGTGGTGGTCACCAACAACTTCCACGCCTTCCGCGCCGCAATGATGGCCCGCAAGGCCGGGGTCAACGGCCAGGTGCTGGGCTCGCCGACGGCGAGGTACTTCTGGCCGAGCGCGACGATCCGCGAGTTCGTGGCGGTGTTCTGGGAGCACAAGATCGCCAACCTCAGCATCTGCGGCGCCATCGTCGCCCTGACGGTGGCACTGGCGCTGCGCATCTCCTGAGGCGCCGAGGTGCGTTCATGGGGGCAGGGCCGGAGGATGGGGCCAGGGGGACACAGCAGGAGGTAGCCATGGACAGTGAATCGGACCAGCAGCCCCAGCGTCCCGCCCACCTCTATACGGGGTCGGAGCACCCCTTCGACCCCGAGGACCTCGTCATGGCGCGCGGCCAGGACGTGACGCCGGAGCGGGTCGAGAAGGCTCGGCAGCTGATCGAGAAGGAGGGCGCGAGGGCGCTCGAACGCTACCTCCCGTAGGTGGGCGCGGAGCGGGGCGGACCGGGGTCCCGGTCCGCCCCGAGGTGCGAACGGGCCGGTGCGCATCCAGAATCGAGGGATGCTCGTTAGGCGCCCGGGGGGCCGATTCCTAAGGACGACAACGATGCCCACGACGCAGACGACCGGCACGACCTCCCGCGCACGCGGGCACGCGCCCGCACCCGCACCCGCGCCCGCCGATGCCGGTAACCCGACGTCCGTCGACTGGGACCGCCCGGCCGACCCGCCGGCCGGGCAGGTCTCCACGCACGTGCGCGCGTACGTGGACAGCTCCGGCGCCGACGGGCACCTGTGGCACGGGGTCCCGACGCTCCTCCTGACCACCCTCGACCGGCTCTCCGGGCGGCCCGTCCGCACCCCGCTGATCTACGCGCGGGACGACGGCCGCCACCTCGTGCTGGCCACCGCGGCCGACGGCACGCCCGGCGTCCCCTCCTGGTACCGCAACCTCAGCGCCCACCCCGAAGTCCGCCTGCAGGTCGGCGCCCTGACCGCGCAGGCCCGCGCGCGCACGGCGACCCCGGCGGAGCGGGAGACGTACTGGGAGGCGCTGACCGCCCTGTGGCCCGCCTACGAGGACCACCAGACGGCGGCCGCGCCCCGCGAGATCCCCCTGGTCATCATCGAGGGCTGACCGGCGGGCCGACGGGGCCGACCGGACTGAGCGGACTGAGCGGACTGACCGGACCGACCGGGCCGACCCGCGGGCTGGTCCAGCCCCGGCGGCGGAGGTTCTCGAAGCCGTCCAGGAGCAGGTCCAGGGCGAATTCGAACTCGAACTGGTCGTCGCAGCCGCCGCCGACGGTGGAGCCGTCGTCGTGGGCGGCGGTCGCGGCCAGTTCCGCGATGTGCGGGAAGCGCGCCGCCAGCGCCGGGTCCGGCGGGCCGGAGGGCCCCGAGGTGTCGAACAGTTCCTGGCTGAAACCGAGCAGGCGGCTGCCCATCGCGTGCATGACGTGGTGCGTGAGGTCGGCGGAGAGCCCCCCGGCCCGGAAGAGCCCGGCCATGGAGTCCAGGTACGCCAGCACCGCCGGGGTGGGGCCGGTCCGCGACTCGATGACCCGGGCCGCCCAGGGGTGGCGGAGCAGGACCCGGCGGGCCGAGAGGATCCGCCCGCGGACGACGGGCCGCCAGTCGGGGCCGGCGGCCGGCGGGTCGATCTCGCCGACGACGGCGTCGGCCATGCCGTCGAGCAGCTCCTCCTTGTTGGCCACGTGCTTGTAGAGGGCCATCGGTACGACGTCCAGCTCCTGCGCGAGCCTGCGCATGCTGAGCGCGTCGATGCCGGTGGCATCGGCGAGCGCGACGGCGGCGCGCAGGACCCGGTCCCTGTTCAGGGGAATCCGCCCCGTGTCCTTGCCCTTGCCCTTGGCTTCCGGCCGGGTCATCGCGGTGGGCTCCTTCCCTGTCCTCGACGGCACCCTCACCTTGACGAGTGTACGCAGTACACCTATGGTCGCAGCAAGGTGTACGGCGTACACCTCTGTCGAGCGAGGGGTGCCGAGAAGATGAGTCCCGACCGGAGAACGGCGGTGGCCGCCGGGTCACTGTTCCTGCTGACCGAGGTGGCCGCGATAGCCGGGGCGGTGCTGTACCGGCCCCTGCTGGGCGCGGCGGACGGCCACCTCGCGCAGGGCGCCGATACGCGGGCCCTGCTCGGGGCGCTCTGCGAGGTGGTGCTGGTGGTGGCGGTGGCCGGCACCGGGGCGGCACTGTTCCCCGTCCTGCGGCGCCGCGGCGAAGGGCTCGCGCTCGGGTACGCCTTCGGCCGGCTCCTGGAGGCGGCCGTCATCTCCATCGGGATCGTCGCCGTCCTGGCGCTCGTCACCCTGCGGCAGGACGCGGGGGCGACGCAGGGCGCCGACGCCGCGCTGGTGGCCGTGCACGAGTGGACGTTCCTGCTCGGCCCCAACATCGCCCTCGGCCTGAACACCGTCCTGCTCGCGTACGCGGCCTACCGCGCCCGGCTCGTGCCCCGCTTCATCGCCGTGCTCGGCCTGATCGGCGGCCCACTGATCTGCGCCTCGGCCGTGGCCGTGATGTTCGGCGCCTACGACCAGCTCTCCCCGGCGGGGGCGGCGGCCGCCCTCCCGGTCTTCGCCTGGGAACTGTCACTGGCCGTCCGGCTGATCATCAAGGGCTTCGGCCCCGGACCCGTCGCGGTCACGACGGAGCCGCCCCACCACCCGGCGACCTAGGGCCTGTCCTCGCCGCCGAGCGGGGGCTCAACGCTCCTGGAGGTCCGTGGAGGTCCGCCAGCACCTCGCGCGCCGTGCGCGTTCCGGACGCCATGGCGCCCTGGACGGAGCCGGTGGCCCGGTGGTCCCCGCAGACGTAGACGCCCGGGGCGGTCCGGCCGGTGCGGCTGAGCGGCCACGGGGGCGCCATGGCGGGCAGCGCGTCGGTGACGGTGACCGTCCCCACCGTTTCCCAGGCCTCGGTGGCGACGGCGTAGACCTCCGCGAGGACCTCGCGCAGCCGCGCTTCGCGACCCGGCGCGTCGGCGCCGAGCACGGAGGTGGACACGAGGGCCCGCCCGTCGCAGCCGTAGGTGGGGGCGACGTCCGTCGGCACGCACGTGTTGAGGAAGCGCCGCCGCTGGTCCAGCAGCAGGGTGGGCTCGCCGAGGGGCGAGCGGGCGGCCGCGTGGTGGTACGTGGTGACGGTACGGGTCGCCACGGCGGAGAGCCCGGGGATCAGCGCGCTCGCCGCCGACGGGGCCGTGGCGACGACCACGGCGGCCGCGTCGAGCGCGGATCCGTCGGCGAGGACGACGCCCGACGCGCTGACGGAGGACACCGGCGCGCCCAGGGCCACGCACCCCGGCGGCAGCCCCTCGGCCAAGTGCCGGGGAACGGCGCCGATCCCGTCGGCCGGCAGGGTGAGGGTGCCCCGGAGCATGCTGCGCCAGGTCAGGTGGAACATGCGGCTGGAGGTTTCCAGCCCGTCCTCCAGGAAGACGCCGGCCAGGAACGGCCGCAGCAGGCCCTCGACCAGGGAGTCGGGAACGTGCCGGCGGGCCAGCTCCGCACGGGTGGTGCGCTCGGGCAGGCGCTTGAGGACCGCGGCGGGCGCCACCGCGTCGAAGGCGCTCAAGGCACCCAGGGCCACCAGTGCGCGGGCGCCCGGCCCCTGCCCACCGGTCAGGAGGCCAGCGGCGTCGGCGGGCCGCCGGGTGGGATCGGCCAGCCGGATCCGCCCGCTGCCGGTGTGGATCAAGAAGCCCGGGGTGAAGGGGCGCAGCCGCAGGGAACGCACCGCGATGCGCCGCTTGACCTGCGGATACGAGGTGTTGAAGACCTGGAACCCGCGGTCCAGGAGGAATCCGTCGCGGTGATCGGTGCGCATCCTGCCGCCCACCGCGTCGCCCGCCTCCAGGACCCTGACGCGCAGCCCCGCCCGGACGAGGTCAAGCGCGCACGTCAGGCCGGCGAGCCCGGCCCCGACCACGATCACGGGCTTGCGCCCGTCCGAGCCGCTCATGAAGACCTCCGCTTCGGTGTGGTGTCGTCCTCCCCACCCCCACTTCGGCCGTCACGCCCGCCGAGGATGCACAGCGGGCCCGGCTCGGCTCACGGGCGCGCCGAGCGCGAGGACGAAGCCCTGCCCGGACCCTCTGACATCGCCGGAAGACACGAGCCTCGGGGGGCTTCCGGCCCCAGCCTTCGGGTCGTAGGTCCACAGTCTTTGCCGCCACGGGTTTATGCGGTTTTAACCGTGTTACAACTGGAACATCGCACTGCAAATGGCGCATTTTCCTTAGCTGTTGCCCAGCCCACACAAGCGCTGCCTGCCTTGGCAACACACCCCGTTTCCGCTGGAGGAAGCACCGTGAGCACAGCCGAGCAGACGGCTCCGTCTGCCAAGAAGAACTCCGCCGCGATGGCGGTCATGCAGCGCCTCGGCCGCAGCCTCATGCTGCCGATCGCCGTGCTGCCGGCCGCCGCGCTGCTGATGCGCTTCGGCAACGACGACATGCTGGGCAGCGCGTCGCTGCCGGACTGGGTCAACGAGATAGCCAAGTACATGGCCGCCGGCGGCAACGCCGTCTTCGGCAACCTGGCGCTGCTGTTCGCCGTCGGTATCGCGGTGGGCTTCGCGAAGAAGTCCGACGGTTCCACCGGCCTCGCGGCCGTCGCCGGTTACGTGGTCTTCGCCAGCGTGCTCGGCAAGTTCAGCGACGGCAACGTCCCGCAGATCGAGGCGGTCGTCGACCACAAGGTCGCCCTGATCGACGCACCCGTCAACGCCGGCGTCCTCGGCGGCGTCGTCATGGGCATCGTCACCGCCCTGCTCTACCAGAAGTTCTACCGGACCAAGCTGCCGGACTGGGCGGGCTTCTTCGGCGGCCGCCGCCTCGTCCCGATCCTCTCCTCCTTCGCGGGCCTGGTCCTCGGCATCGTCTTCGGCCTCATCTGGCCGGTGCTCGGCAAGGGCATCCACGGGCTGGGCGAGTGGCTGGTCAACTCCGGCTCCGTCGGCGCGGGCATCTTCGGTGTCGTCAACCGTGCGCTGATCCCCGTCGGCATGCACCACCTGGTCAACTCCTTCCCGTGGTACCAGGCCGGCGAGTACAACGGCGCCCACGGCGACATCGCCCGCTTCCTCGCGGGTGACCCGACCGCCGGACAGTTCATGACCGGCTTCTTCCCGATCATGATGTTCGCCCTCCCGGCGGCCTGCCTCGCGATCGTGCACTGCGCCCGCCCCGAGCGCCGCAAGGTCGTCGGCGGCATGATGTTCTCCCTCGCGCTCACCGCCTTCGTCACGGGCATCACCGAGCCGATCGAGTTCACCTTCATGTTCATCGCCCCGGTGCTGTACGCGATCCACGCGGTCCTGACCGGTGTCTCGCTGGCGCTGACCTGGGCGCTCGGAATGAAGGACGGCTTCGGCTTCTCGGCCGGCGCGATCGACTTCTTCCTCAACCTCGGCATCGCGACCAACCCGTGGGGCCTGGCCGGCATCGGCCTCTGCTTCGCGGCGCTCTACTACTTCGTCTTCCGCTTCGCCATCACCAAGTGGAACCTCCCGACGCCGGGCCGCGAGTCCGACGAGGAGCTCGCCGAGCTGCTCAAGGCCGAGGCGAAGTAGCCGTGCCCTCGGCGCGGCGCACCCCCGGACGGGGAATGCCTTGCGAGGAGCGGCGCGAGCTGATCGCGGGAGCGGTACGGTCCAGGGGCCGCGTACGGGTCGGTGATCTCGTACGAGAACTGGGCGTCAGCCGGATGACCATCCACCGGGACCTCCAGCACCTGGACGCCCAGGGCCGGGTACGGCGGATCCGCTCCGGAGCCACCTCGACGGCCGACGCGGAAGCCACGGCGGACACGGCGGACACGGCCGGCACGGCCGACGCGACCGACACCGCCTGAGTTCCACCCCGAAAGCAGGGGCGGGGCACCACTGACCGACCAGTGGCGCCCCGCCCCTTTTCGCGCGATCGTCACCCCGCCCGGTACCGCGACGGTCACCTGGGCCTCAGCAGCACCACGTTCACCGACACCACCGCCACCGCCGCCACCGCCACCGCCACCGAGCAGTCGGCCGGGAGCCGACAGGGTGACGAGCGCAACACCATGGCGACCGCCTCCCCCGGGCCCACCCATTCCGCAGGCCGGAGCCGGGCAGTGGCCCCGGTTTCCAAGGGCTCGTGGCGCCCGTACCCAAGTTTTGCGCGAAAGGGGACATATCGGTCCGCGATCCACCCCTCCGCTCCCGGTCGAATAGCGGAGCGCGCCCGCACCCGGCCCCGTAAGCTCCCGTCATGCAGGTGATCCAGTCAACGAAACTCGCCAATGTCTGCTACGAGATCCGCGGCCCCGTGCTCGAAGAGGCGATGCGGCTCGAAGCAGCAGGTCATCGCATCCTCAAGCTCAACACCGGCAACCCCGCGGCCTTCGGCTTCGAGTGCCCGCCGGAGATCCTTGAGGACATGCTCCGCAACCTGGGCACCGCCCACGGATACGGGGACGCGAAGGGGCTGCTCTCCGCGCGCCGCGCGGTCATGCAGCACTACCAGACCAAGGGCATCGACCTGGACGTCGAGGACATCTACATCGGCAACGGGGTCTCCGAGCTGATCCAGATGTCCATGCAGGCGCTGCTCGACGACGGCGACGAGGTGCTCGTCCCGGCGCCGGACTACCCGCTGTGGACCGCCTCCGTCAGCCTGGCCGGCGGCACCGCCGTGCACTACCGCTGCGACGAGCAGTCCGACTGGATGCCGGACCTCGCCGACATCGAGCGCAAGGTCACCGACCGCACCCGCGCGATCGTGATCATCAACCCGAACAACCCGACCGGCGCCGTCTACGACGACGAGATGCTGCGCGGGCTCACCGACATCGCGCGCCGGCACAACCTGATCGTCTGCTCGGACGAGATCTACGACCGGATCCTCTACGACGGCGCCACGCACACGAACACCGCCGCCATCGCACCGGACCTGCTGACGCTCACCTTCAACGGGCTCTCCAAGAACTACCGCGTCGCCGGCTACCGGTCGGGCTGGATGGCGGTGTGCGGGCCCAAGAAGCACGCCTCGTCGTACATCGAGGGCCTGACGATCCTGGCGAACATGCGGCTCTGCGCCAACATGCCCTCCCAGCACGCCATCGCCACCGCGCTCGGCGGACGGCAGTCGATCAACGACCTGGTGCTGCCCGGCGGACGGATCCTGGAGCAGCGCGACACGGCGTACGACCTGCTGACGCAGATCCCCGGCATCACCTGCGTGAAGCCCAAGGGCGCGCTCTACCTGTTCCCGAAGCTGGACCCGTCCGTCTACAAGATCAAGGACGACCGGCAGATGGTCCTCGACCTGCTGCGTGAGGAAAAGATCATGGTCGTGCACGGTACGGGCTTCAACTGGCCCGAGCCCGACCACTTCCGGATCGTGACCCTGCCGGCCGCGAAGGACCTCGCCGACGCGGTCACCCGGATCGGAACCTTCCTCGACGGGTACAGCCAGCCGTAGGACGGACCCGGCTCGACTGCCCGCCGCCCTACGGGGCCGCGGGCAGTCCGGCGGACAGCGCCACGGAGATCGCGGCGACGTGCTGGTAGGCCCGCGGTGGCGGTGAGCACCCGGTCCGGCTCGCCCGGATGCGCTCGACCACCGTCCGGCAGTCCGTGGGGCTCACGCGCCTTCACCCTTCAGGAGCGTCGCGTGCAGCCGGTCGACGAGGTGGCCCTTGCGTTCGATCGTCACGTCGAAGTAGCGCGCGCTCCGCTCGGAACGGCACACCCCGCGCACCGCCTCCATCGCCGAGCGCTTCAGCTCCACCGCCTCGGCCGCGAGGCGCAGGAGCGTGGTCCGCAGGTCCGGATGGCCGAGCACGAACTCCTTCAGCCGCGCCCCCACGAACTCCCCGGGCGCGAGCCGGCCGGCGGGAGCGGAGTCGAGCAGTTCGAGGAGGACGCGGTTGCTCAACTGGCCGCAGTCCTCGTGGGTGCCCCGGCCGCCGAACCCGGGCACGAAGTCGGTCAGGTCGTTGAACAGCTGGCTGGCCAGTCCGAGGTCGCGCATCGCCCCGTCCAGGACCCGCCGCTCGTCCTCCACGACGCCCAGGGCCGCCACCGCCGCGTCCAGCGGCATCCGGAACAGCGTGCCCGTCTTGAGCGCGGCCACCGACTCCCAGAAGGCCACCCGCTCGCCGAGCGGCGCCGCCAGCAGGTCCGCGCGCGTGAGCGCGGTGCGCGTGGAGACGTCGACGGCCTGGCCCGTGAAGCCCCGGCCGACCGACCGCAGCAGGCTCCGCACCACGGCCGGCTCGGCCGCGTGCTCCAGCGCCGCGGTGATCAGCAGGGAGCCCGCGTTGAGGGCGAGCGGGACACCGTGGGTGACGTGGAGGGCGGCCTCGCCGTAGCGGACGCCGCTCCCGTCCTGGATGTCGTCGAGGGCGACCGCGGCCTTCAGCAGCACGCGCACGGCCACCGCCGCGCGGCGGACCGCGGCCAGGTCCGCGGCCAGGTCCGCGGCGAGGTCCGCGGCCGGAGCCTCCTCGCCCGCCGCGTCGGGGAAGCCCCGGTAGTTGCGGTAGGCCCAGAACACCATCGAGGGCCGCAGCGGGGCCCGGCCCGCGGGCGCTCCCGCGGCCGGCGCGAGGGCCTCCTGGCCCACCTTCGAGCCGACGGCGTCGGCGACCGGCGCGTACAGGGAACGCCCCAGCGCCCCCGCGTAGACCGATCGCGACGCGGGCGGGGTGAGCAAGGAGGCCAGGAAGGCCGCCAGGTCGTCCTCGAGGAGCGCCGCATCGCTCCGCACCACGGCCTCCACCCCTGATGTGTCCGACATGCTCGACACGCCCGACGCGTCTTTGACCCCAGCCATTCCCCACCCCGCATGCTCAAAAGCGTCGGCCGGCACGTAATCCGCACATACGCACGCACCGAGAGGAGAAGACTGATCGTTGCCCCCAGCCATTACAAGGCGGATTCAAGCCGACACACACGACCAAGATTCAGCTCAACTTTAGAACCGATCCAATGTAGGATGGTCTCCTGACCACGCAGGAGGCACCCATGTACGAGCCGATTCGCACCAAGGCGGTCGACCCCCGCATAGGCGTCCACCACAGCGAATACCCCCGCAGCAGCCGTGCCGAAGCCCTGGACATCCAGCTCGCCGGGCATCTCGCCGCACTGCTCGCCGTGACCGACGAACTCGGCCTCGACGAGGCCGCCGCCGTCGTCGCCGCCCAGGTGGCCCGCCTGCGCGGGGCCGAGCCGGCCCGCGCGGCCCTGCGCCCCGGCCACGCGCTCGGCGCCGAGGCCACCGCCGCGCTGCATCAGCGCGCCCACGACCACGCCGCCCGCGCCCTGCTCGTCGCCGCGTCGCGCGCCGACACCACGGTCGCGATCCTCGCCGCCGAGCGCATGGACGCGCACGCCGCCGCGCTCGACCTCGTCGGCGCCCACTGACGGCCCCGGTCCGGGGCCGCGGAGGCTCCGGACCGGGCGCCACACCCTGCGGGGCGTGAACGCGCCGCCCTTCCACCATCCCCCAGACTCCGTCCGGGGGGACCCCCAGCCGGGCTCCGCCCGGACCCGCGCCTCACACGCCGGCGGGGCTGAAAGGTGGGTCCGGGGCGAACTCCGCTGCGGCGATGCCGCACCAGGGGATCGTGGCCGGGGGCCAGACCGGGCCCACGACCTCGCTCCGCTCCGTCCCGGCCGGAGCCACGCCGGGGATCCTCGCAAGCGCCTGCGGCCCCCGCTCGTCCGGAGCCGGGCCCGTCCGGTCCGGGGATCCGGGCATCGCGGACCCCGCCACCCCGCCCGGGATCGCCGCCGGCGGCTCGCGGAACTCCACCGTGACCACGTAGGCCCCCGGCTCCCGGAAGCCGCTGACCGCCTCGACCGAGGCCACCACGCGCCGGCTCGCCGGATCGATCCGGCAACCGGTGATCCGTACATCGGCCCGCGCGGCCCCCACCGGCCGCGCGGCGGGGGCACTGCCCGCCCACACGTACAGCCCCAGCGGGGCGAAGACCAGCAGTCCCGCCACGAACACCAGGGCGACCAGCCAGCCCTGCCACTTCAACGCGCTCACGCCCATGGCACGATCCTCCCGGGCGCCCGCCCCGGTCACCAGCACTCACGGGCCCACACAGCATTTCGAAGTGGGACCGCCTCGTCACTTCGCGTTCACTCAACTGCTCGCGGAATGTGGGTTTCCGCGAGCACTCTGCACCCGTGAGACGCATCCTAGGAATCGCCCTGGCGATCCTCCTGGTCGGCGGCGTGATAGCCGCCATCGCCATCGGAGGAAAGAAGCCGGAGGGCACGGCAACGAAGACCGTGCGTGGCGTCATCGGTTCGGAGAAGTCCGAGTTCTTCCGCGACCCCGACGTCGTCAAGGCCCTTGCTGACAAGGGCTACACCGTGAAGACCGAAACCTCGGGCTCCTGGGCGATGAACCAGCTCGCCCTGAAGGACTTCGACTTCGCCTTCCCCAGCAGCAGTGAACCGGCCGCGGAGATCGAGGAGAAGGCGGGGGTCAAGGGCTCGCAGAACACCAAGCCCTTCTTCTCCCCGCTCGTCGTCATCGCCCGCTCCAACGCGGCCAAGGTGCTCAGCGACCACGGCCTGGCGAAGATGTCCGGCAAGAACTCCGGCACCCTCCTCCTCGGCCCCTTCCTGAAGGCCGCCGGCGAGGCCAAGACCTGGCAGGGGCTCCAGGGCGGGACCAGCGCCCACCCCGAGCTGGCCGGCACGGTGTTCGTCAAGACCACCGACCCCACCACCTCCAACTCGGGCGCGCTCTTCCTCGCCACCGCCTCGAACGTCGCCAACGGCCTGACCGTCGTCTCCGACGACGCCGGCATCGAGCGGACCGCGCCCCTGATGAAGCAGCTGATCTCCGTCCAGGGCGCCCTGGAACAGAGCACCGACGGCCCCTTCCGCGCCTTCATCAGCGGGAGCGGCGAGTCGCTCGTCCTCGCCTACGAGGCCCAGGTGGCCAGCCTGCTCCAGCAGAAGCAGGATCCGGGCGACATGGTGGTCCTGTACCCCGACACCACCGTCAACTCCCCGCACACCTTCGTGCCGATCAGCGAGAGGGCCACGGAGCTCGGCACCCTGCTGGCCGACGACCCGAAGCTGCGCTCGCTCGTGGTCCGCCACGGGTTCCGGCCGACGGAGGGCGTGGCCGAGTTCACCACCGCCACCGCGCCGCACACCGCGTACCTCAAATCGGAGCTGACCGGTATCCGCCAGGTCAGCGCACCGACCGTCAAGGTCCTGATGGCGCTGGCCGCGCGCGCCAAGGGAGAGGGGGGCACCGCACCATGACACTGACACCGCCCGAGAACGGCCCGCTCGTCCTCACCGCCCCCGAGCCCGTGGCGCCCGTCAAGCGGGAGCAGGCCTCCGGCCTGGTACCGCTCCAGGACGGGGTGCGCGAGGAGATGGCCCGCCGGGCCGGGGAGTACGTCGGCTCGCTGGCCGGCATCGACAGCCGCTCCCCCGAGTTCGCCACCCGCATCGGGGAGATCGCCGGGCTCGGCTCCGCCGACATCCGCGGCGCCGCCCAGCAGTCCAACCGCATGCTGGAGCGGGCCGTACGCTCCCTCGCCGCGGACGGGGGCGGCGACGCCCAGGCCCGCGTCGCGGGTTCGCTCGTCGAACTGCGCCGCACCGTGGAGGACTTGGATCCGAGCGACAGCGCCGGCGGCTCGGCCAAGGGAGTGCGCAAGCTCCTCTCCAAGCTGCCCGGCGGCAACAGGTTCCGCGACCACGTGGCCAAGTACGCCTCCTCGCAGACCACCCTCAACCGGATCGTCGGCGCGCTGCGCGGCGGCCAGGACGAACTGCGCCGCGACAACGCCGCCCTGCACACCGAACGGGCCCGCCTGTGGGAGACCATGGGCAAGCTCCAGGAGTACGCGGTGCTCACCGAGGCCCTGGACGCGGCCGTCGAACAGCGGATCGCCGGCCAGAGCGACCCCCGGCAGGCCGACGCGCTGCGCGTGGACGTGCTCTTCCCCGTACGGCAGAAGCACCAGGACCTGCTGACCCAGCTGGCCGTCTGCGCGCAGGGCTACCTGGCGATGGACGTGGTCCGGCGCAACAACGAAGAGCTGATCAAGGGCGTCGACCGGGCCGCGACCACCACGGTGTCCGCGCTGCGGATCGCCGTGATGCTGGCGCAGGCCCTGAACACCCAGGGCGAGGTCATCAAGCAGATCGACACCCTGCGCGACACCACCGAGGGCCTGATCCGCGGCAACGCGGAGATGCTGTCCACACAGAGCGGGGAGATCCAGCGGATCGCCGCCGATCCGGCCGTCGGCGCGGAGACGCTGCGGACGGCCTTCGCCCAGATCTACCAGACGCTCGACACCATCGACACCTTCAAGGTGCAGGCCACCGAGAACATGGCCGCCACCGTGGAATCCCTGACCGGCGAGCTCCAGCACGCCTCCGCGTACCTGGCGCGCACCCGCACCACGAGCGCCCTGGAAGGCGGCGAAGCCCGATGAACGGCATGAGCATCCGCGGCGCCGTGCTGCGCAGACGGCTCGCCGCGGCGGTGGCGCTCGCCGCCACCCTGCTCGGGGCGAGCGCGTGCTCGGAGGACCCCGACCACCCGAAGCCGAAGCAGACCGCGTACCAGGAGGGCAAGCTGCGCGTCCTGGCCTCCAGCGAGCTGTCCGACATGGACGAGGTGCTGAAGGCGGCGAAGGCAGCCACCGGGGTCGGCGTGGAGCTGACCATGTCGGGGACCCTCGACGCCGTCGAGCAGATCGCCTCCGGCAAGGCGGACGGCACGTACGACGCCATCTGGCTCTCCTCCAACGACTACCTGCGGCTCCGGCCCGAGGCCGCGGGCAAGCTGTCGAGCGAGACCCCGGTGATGTCCTCGCCGGTCGCCCTCGGCGTGAAGCCCGAGGCGCTGGCCCGGCTCGGCTGGAAGGCCGGTTCGGTGACCTGGTCGGCGGTCCACGAGGCCGTGGCCGCCGGGAAGCTGACGTACGGGATGACCGACCCGGTGCGCTCCAACTCCGGTTTCTCGGCGCTGATTTCGGTGGCCTCCGGACTCTCGGGCGCACAGGCGGCGCTGACCGACTCGGACGTGGCGAAGGCGCAGCCGATGCTGAAGGGGTTCTTCACCGGGCAGAAGCTGACCTCGGGCTCCTCGGGCTGGCTGGCCGCGGCCTACACCCAGCGCGGGGACGTGGACGCGCTGGTGAACTACGAGTCGGTGCTGCTGTCCATGAACCGGGACGCGAAGACGAACCTGACGGTGATCCGGCCGCTCGACGGCGTGGTCACCGCCCACTACCCGCTGACCCTGCTGACCTCGGCCCCGGCCGGGGCCCGCGAGTCGGGGCGCGCGCTGACCGAGTACCTGAGCGGCGCCGAGGCGCAGAAGGCGATCACGGAGAGGACCTTCCGGCGGCCCGTGGCGGCCGGGGTGACCCCGGCGGCCGGGCTGGACCCGGACAAGCGCCGCGAGCTCCCCTTCCCGGGCACCCGCTCGGTGGCGGACGGGCTGCTGGCCAGCTACGAGAACGAGCTGCGCCGTCCCTCGCGCACGGTGTACGTGCTGGACACCTCGGGGTCGATGGCCGACGAGGACCGGATCGGCCGGCTGAAGTCGGCGCTCACCGACCTGACGGGAACGGGGAGTTCGGGGACCGGTGAGCGGTTCCGGGACCGTGAGGAAGTCACGCTGCTGCCCTTCGGCGACAAGGTGAAGAAGGTCCTGACGCACACGGTCGAACCCGGCAACCCCGGACCGGCCCTGGACGCGATCCGGGGTGACGTGCGGTCGCTCAAGCCGGACGGCGGGACGGCCATCTACAGCAGTCTGCAGGCGGCGTACCAGCAGCTCGGCAAGGGCAACGCGGACGCGTTCACCTCGATCGTGCTGATGACGGACGGCGAGAACACCGCGGGCTCCGGGGCCAAGCAGTTCGACGCCTTCTACGCGGGGCTGCCGGAGGCGCAGAAGCACACCCCGGTCTTCGCGGTGCTGTTCGGCGACTCGGACCGCAAGGAACTCGCCCACATCACCGAGCTGACCGGCGGGCGGCTCTTCGACGCCACCGAGGGCAACGGTTCGCTGGACGGAGCCTTCGAGGAGATCCGTGGCTACCAGTAGGCCTCTCGGGGTGCGCCTCCTCGCGTACCTCGAATCGAAGAAGAACCTGGCCGGCAGCGCCTGCGGGGTCGTCGGGGTGGGCCTGACCCTCACCGGGGTGGCCGGCACGTACTGGCCGGTGGTGGTCGCCGGGCTGTACGGGGCGGGCGCGCTCGCCGCCCCGCCGGAAGTGCCGGCGCCGCCGGTACCGCCGGAGCCCGCCGAGCAACTGGGCTTCGTACGGGATGACTTCGCGCGGCTCCAGGAGTACGTCGGCGAGGTGGACCTGCCGGCCGAGCCGGCCGGGGTGCTGGCCGGGCTGCTGGAGCTGTACGCGGCGATGCTGGAGCCGGGCTGGGTGGCGGGGGTCCTGGCCGCCGACCCGGAGGCGGTGCACGCGCTGACCCGGGCGATCCGCACGGACGTGCCGGAGTGCGTGGACACCTACAACCGGACCCGCTGGTGGACCCGGCTCACGGCGGGCGGCGAATCGCCCGAGCGCCACCTGGAGCGGCAGCTGACGCTGTTGCGGGAGGAAGCGGAACGCATGACGGCGGACCTCCGTGAAACGGAGGCCCGCCGTCAGCAGACGCACACGACCTATTTGGAAGGCCGCAGGGAACCCTAGGTCGGGGAATCCCGCGTCAGCCCGTGGCCGGGGACAGCCGGCCGCAGGAGTTCGGTGGTGCCGGTCGCCCGGCACGGGGAGGGATCAGCCCAGGCGCTCGACGAGCGCCTCGTACTGGTCCCACAGCTCCTTCGGCGTGTGGTCGCCGTAGGTGTTCAGGTGCGCGGGGACCAGCGAGGCCTCGTCGCGCCAGACCTCCTTGTCGACCGTGAGCAGGAACTCCAGGTCGGCGGCGGGCAGGTCCAGGCCGTCGGTGTCCAGGGAGGCGACGGTCGGCAGGACGCCGATCGGGGTCTCCACGCCCTCGGCGGTGCCGTCGAGGCGCTCGACGATCCACTTCAGGACGCGGCTGTTCTCTCCGAAGCCGGGCCACACGAACTTGCCCGCGTCGTTCTTGCGGAACCAGTTCACGTAGTAGATCTTCGGGAGCTTGGACTGGTCCTTGTCCTTGGCCACGTCGACCCAGTGGCCCATGTAGTCGCCCATGTTGTAGCCGCAGAACGGCAGCATGGCGAAGGGGTCGCGGCGCAGCTCGCCGACCTTGCCCTCGGCGGCGGCGGTCTTCTCGGAGGCGATGTTCGAGCCGATGAAGACGCCGTGGTTCCAGTCGAAGGACTCGGTGACCAGCGGCACGGCGGAGGCGCGGCGGCCGCCGAAGAGGATCGCGGAGATCGGGACGCCCTTGGGGTCCTCCCACTCGGCGGCGATCGTCGGGCACTGCGAGGCGGGGACGGCGAAGCGGGCGTTGGGGTGGGCCGCCGGCGTCTCGCTGTCCGGGGTCCAGGCGTTGCCCTTCCAGTCGATCAGGTGGGCGGGCGCCTCTTCGGTCATGCCCTCCCACCAGACGTCGGAGCCGTCCGGGGTGAGCGCGACGTTGGTGAAGACGGTGTTCGCGTACATGGTCTTCATGGCGTTGGCGTTGGTGTGCTCGCCGGTGCCGGGGGCGACGCCGAAGAAGCCGGCCTCGGGGTTGATCGCGTAGAGACGGCCGTCCTCGCCGAAGCGCATCCAGGCGATGTCGTCACCGACGGTCTCCACGGTCCAGCCGGGGATGGTCGGCTCCAGCATGGCCAGGTTGGTCTTGCCGCAGGCGCTCGGGAAGGCGGCGGCGATGTACTTGGCTTCGCCGGCCGGCGGGGTGAGCTTGAGGATCAGCATGTGCTCGGCAAGCCAGCCCTCGTCACGGGCCATGACGGACGCGATGCGCAGGGCGTAGCACTTCTTGCCGAGCAGGGCGTTGCCGCCGTAGCCCGATCCGTAGGACCAGATCTCGCGGGTCTCGGGGAAGTGCGAGATGTACTTGGTGGTGTTGCACGGCCACGGCACGTCGCCTTGACCCTCGGCGAGCGGAGCGCCGAGGGTGTGGACGGCCTTGACGAAGAACCCGTCGGTGCCGAGCTCGTCGAGGACGGCCTGCCCCATGCGGGTCATGGTGCGCATGGCGACCGCGACGTAGGCGGAGTCGGTGATCTCGACGCCGATGGCGGAGAGCTCCGAGCCGAGGGGGCCCATGCAGAAGGGGACGACGTACATCGTGCGGCCCTTCATGGAGCCGCGGAAGATGCCGCCTTCCTCGCCCTGGCCCGCGAACAGCTCCTTCATCTCGGAAGGGGCCTTCCAGTGGTTGGTCGGGCCCGCGTCCTCCTCCTTCTCGGAGCAGATGAAGGTCCGGTCCTCGACGCGCGCGACGTCGGAGGGGTCGGAGGCGGCGTAGTAGGAGTTCGGGCGCTTGGCCGGGTCCAGCTTCTTGAAGGTGCCCTTGGAGACGAGCTCCTCGCAGAGGGCCTCGTACTCGGCCTCGGAGCCGTCGCACCAGACGATGCGGTCAGGCTGGGTGAGGGCAGCGATGTCCTCGACCCAGGAAACCAGCTCCTGGTGCTTGGTGGGGACGTCGGAAGTGGTGCCAGCCGCGATGTCGCGCGCCACGATCGCTCCTTGTTGAGGGGTTTGATTTGTGATTGCCCCGTGGGGGCCGCGACCCGGACGCTTCGCGCTCCGCTCATCCGGTGTCGACCGCACTCATCTGATCATCCGGTGCGTGTGCGCATATGTCCAGGGGGCCTCTCACGTGAGCATCGCCACTCCGGTCAATCTTCCGTAAAGCGCACTAACGGAAACCTACGCAACCGTAGGTAGCATGTTCGGCATGACTTCCGACGCCGCTGCCGTGGCCGCTCCGATGGTCGAACCCGCCGCTCAGGAGGCCAAGCCGCTCATGCGCGGCTGGCTGCACACCGGCATGTTCCCCGCCGTGGTGATCGCCGGCCTCGTCCTGATGGCCTTCACCGACTCGACCGCGGCCCGGGTGGCGTGCGGGGTGTACGTCCTCACCGCCTGCCTGCTCTTCGGCGTCAGCGCCGTCTACCACCGCGGTACGTGGGGCCCGCGCGGCGAGGCCATCCTGCGGCGGCTCGACCACGCCAACATCTTCCTGATCATCGCGGGCACGTACACCCCGCTGACCGTCCTGCTCCTGCCCGACTCCACCGGGCGGACCCTGCTCTGGGCGGTCTGGATCGCGGCCGCGGCCGGCATCGCCTTCCGCGTCTTCTGGGTCGGCGCCCCGCGCTGGCTCTACACCCCCTGCTACATCGCCATGGGCTGGGCGGCCGTCTTCTTCCTCCCCGATTTCCTGCGCACCGGCGGCATCGCGGTGCTGGTCCTGGTCATCGTCGGGGGCCTGCTCTACAGCGTCGGCGGCGTCATCTACGGCATGAAGCGACCGAACCCCTCCCCCCGCTTCTTCGGCTTCCACGAGGTCTTCCACTCCCTGACCCTGGCCGCCTTCGTCGCCCACTACGTGGGCATCTCGCTCGCCGCCTACTCGCACTAGAGGATCCACATGCCCGACTACGACCCGACCGCCGTGAAGCTCAGCCCCAACCCGCACGTACGCGACCAAGCGGTTCGGTACGAGGAGTCGGGCGGCACGCGGGACACCGACATGAACGGCTCGCCCTGCCTGCTGCTGGACTACCGCGGCCGGGTCAGCGGCGGCTGGCACCGCACCGTCCTCATCTACGCCGAGGACGGGGACAGCCGGCTGATCGTGGCCTCCAACGGAGGGTCCGACAGGCACCCCCTGTGGTTCGCGAGCATCGAGGCCGACCCCGAGGTGCACGTACGGGTCCTGGGCGAGCGGTTCCGGGCCCGTGCCGAGGTACTGCCCCCGGAGGAGAAGGCCCGGGTGTGGCCCCTCCTGCTCGAGGTGTTCCCCCGGTACGAGGAGTACCAGCGCGGCACGGACAGGGACATCCCGGTGATCCGGCTCCGTCGGGCCTGAAGCTCGGGGACGCGTCCCAGCGGAACGCGTCCCAGGGGCCCGGGCCCCTGGGACGCGTGTACCGGCCTGCGGCTACCCGCAGGCGTAGCCGTCGCCGTCCGGGTCCAGGCGGAGCGGGTCGCTGCCGTTGACCTTCAAGCGGGCCGGGTACTTGTGGGCGGCCAGCCAGTCGCAGCGGGCCTTCGTCGTCGCCTTCACCTCCGCCGGGAACCGCGTGGGCACGCACACGTTGGCCGTGCCGTAGTGCCGGTCGCAGCCGGCCACGTTCGGGGCCACCGGGGCGGAATCCCGCTTCGCGGGATTCTTCTTCGGCGCCGCCAGCTCGTTCGCGAAGGTGTGCTCGTGCGCGGTCGGGGGCTCGGCGGTCGCCGCCAGGGCGGAGGGGCCGCCCAGGTGCACCCACTGCGCGATCGAGGGCACGCCGTTCGCGTCGACCGCGAAGAGCATGTACCAGCCGGGCGGGGCCAGGTTCGGGTTGCTGGTGACGTTCAGGTCGATGGTGGTGCCGTTGATCACCGTCAGCGGCAGGTCCACGAACCGCTGGTTGGGGTCCGAGGAGTGGGTGACCGCCGCCGGACGGATCAGCTCCGCCTTGGTGACCGCCCGGTTGACGGTGATGCGCTGCGTGTCCCCGTACACCCACTGGTTGTCGATCACCGAGGTGATCTGCGGGCGCGCCCCCTTGAAGAGGTACGGCGGGCTGTAGATCGACACGTTGTGGTTGTACGTGCCGTTGCCCGGGTTGTCCCCGACCGACATCACCCGGCCGTCGGGCATCAGGAACGAGGCGGAGTGGTACCCCCGCGGGATCGGGTCGGCGGCCAGCCCGGGCTGGTAGGTGTTGGTCACCGGGTCGAAGAACGAGGCCTCGAACACCGGGTCGGCCCGGTCGTGCAGGGCGCCGCCGGTCTCCAGGACCTTGCCGTCCGGCAGCAGCACGGCGGACACGTACATCTTGCCCTCGGCGCCAGTCTGCGGGCGCTTGCCAGCGCCCTGGTCGACCAGGCCCAGCGGGATGTCCGGGCCGGCCGTGTAGGCGGGGCTCGGCTGCTTCAGGTCGATGATGTCGGTGATCCGGTTCGCGGCCGGGTTGGTCTCGTTGTTGCCGCCGCCGATGGTCAGGACCCGCTGGTCCTGCGCCGGGGGCAGCAGCACGCTCGCCGACTCGTCGCGCTGGTCCTTGTTGCGAAGGCCCGGCACGTCGGTGATGGTGTTGGCCGCGTAGTCGTAGACGGAGGCGCCGGTGCCCGGGGTGCCGTTGCCGAAGGTGTGGCTGCCCGAGTAGAAGAGCCGCCCGTCCTGCATCAGGATCATCGACGGGTACAGGCCCCAGTACGACCAGGTCTGGTTGACCTCGTTCATCGGCAGCCACTTGTTCTGCGCCGCCGAGAACTTCTCCGCCGTCACGTTGCCCGTGGAGTCCTCCTTCAGCCCGCCGAAGGAGATCACGTCGCCGTTGCCGAGGACGGTCGCCGACGGGTACCAGTGCCCGCCGTTCATGTCGTTGGTCTTCGTGTACTTCTCGGTCACCGGGTCGAAGGAGTACGAGTCCTTCAGCCCCTGGTACCCGATCGTGCCGTCGGCCGACGGATAGCCCTTGTTGCCGCTCATCACCAGCACCCGGCCGTCGGACAGCTGGACGTGCCCGGAGCAGAACATGTCCACGGGCGTCGGGATCGTCTTGAACGAGCCGTTCGCCGGATCGTAGACGGCGGAGCTGAAGGTGCCCGCGTTGAACTGGGCGATGTCGTTGCCCGAGCCCGCGATCAGCAGCACCTTGCCGTTCTTCAGCACGACGGCGTGCATGGAGCGCACCGGGTTCTTGGCGGCGATCACCTCCCACTTGCCCTTGGCGCACTCGGTGGCCGTACCCGTGCAGGTGGGCTGCGGAGGAACCGCGCCCACCTCCTCCAGGGCGTAGTCGTCGGTGGTGAGCGTGCCCACCCCGTAGACCGAAAGACCCCACGCGATCTTGTCGGTGTTCGGCGGGACCGCCGGCGTACGGACCTCCGTGCGCGCCCACGCGGCACTGACGGGGGGATTCTGCAGATCGGTCCAGTACTGCCAGCCGGCCACCGTGTCGTGGCGGAACACCGTCACCGACACGTCCGGGGTGCTCGACTTGTACCAGGCCGACAGGTCGTACTGCTTGCCCGGTACGACCGTGGGGGCGCAGGTGCCGTTCTCGGTGACCAGGGCCTTGCGGTCGCCGTTCACCCGGCGGGTGAGCGAGACCTTCATCGCCTTGGTCCCGGAGTGCGCGTCGGCGACGGTGGCGAAGGTGAAGTCGTTGTCGCCCCAGCCGGACTTCGACCAGCAGGACGGCATGTCGGAACCGGCCGGACCGGCGGTCTCGAAACCGGGGTTGGTGAGCAGGTTGGGCGGTCCGGCCGTGGCCTGCTGCGGTGCGGTCAGCAGCAGGCCCCCCGTCATCGCCCCGACGGCCAGCAGGGCGGCCCGCCACCCTGCCCTGCGCCGGATCTTCCTCTCCATGGGGAACGTCCCTTCGTGCGGCTCAACTCGCTTGCTTACGGCCCGCCTTGCGCGGGAGGTAGACGAGTGCCTCCGTCGCCGCGAAACGCAGGACGAAGGTGGTGACCAGGGCGAGCGCGGTCGCGGACAGGACGCCGAAGCCCCAGGTGCCGACGAGCACCGCGATCAGCGGGATCCGCAGCAGCAGATCGGCGTTGGCCAGCAGCGTGAAGCGCCCGAGCCGGTCGGCCCAGGGGCGGTGCCGGCGCCGGTCGCGGAACAGCAGGATCTCGATGAGGAGGAAGTTCCACAGCACCCCGGCCTGGTTCGCCACCACCTCGGCGAGCAGGTAGTTCATCCCGGTGTGCGTGAGCATCCACAGCGCCGCCAGGTTCGGGACGAAGCCGGAGAGCCCGACCAGTCCGAAGCCGATCATGCGTGCCAGCGGGGTCGCGGAGCGCAGCGAGGCCAGGTGGGTCAGGAAGCGCAGGCCCTCACGGGCGGTGGACTTGGACTCCCCCGCGAAGCGTTCCTGGAAGACGAACGGCACCTCCGCCACCCGCGCCGGCCGGCAGCGCACGGCCAGCTCCATCAGGATCTTGTACCCCAGCGGCTTCAGCGCCTCCTCCGTCACCGCCGAGCGGCGCATCGCGAAGAACCCGCTCATCGGATCGCTGATCCCGCGCAGGGTGCGCGGGAAGAGCCCCTTGGCCAGCCAGGTCGCCCCGCGCGAGACCGCGATCCGGTAGCTCCCGGCGAGCCCGGCCCGGCTGCCCCCCGCGATGTAGCGGGAGGCCACGACCAGGTCGGCGCCGGTGCGCGCGCCCTCCCCGACCAGCTCGGGGACCAGGTGGGGCGGATGCTGCAGGTCGGCGTCCATGACGACGATCCAGTCGGTGTCCGCCCGTCCGATCCCCTCCACGACGGCCCCGCCGAGCCCGCCCTCGGGGCTCTCGCGGTGCAGGACCGCCACCGGGAAGGCGCACTCGAGGGCCGCCTTCTCGATGACGGCCGGGGTGTCGTCCGTGGAGTCGTCGACGAACAGCACCGACACCGGCAGGTGCGCGGGCAGCGGCAGCGCGACGGCCAGCCTGCTCAGCAACTCGGCTATGTTTCCGGCCTCGTTGAAGGTCGGAATGATGAGGGTGACACTGCCCGGGGCGGGCGCCTCGGCGGCGGCCTCCGGGAGGTGCGGGGCGTGCGGGACGTGCGGGACGTACGGAGCCCACAGGTCTTCACTCATGCAGGATCAACTCCCGTTGACGGTGCGGGCCGTGGGGTCACTGCTGTCCGCCTGTTCCGTGCGCCGGATCTCGATGCGGTCCTCGCCCTCGCCGAAGACGGCGACCGCCGTCGAGTTCTCCAACGCGGCCTTTACATTGGGCAGTTGCGCGGCGTCGCGCCGGACGGTGGGCGAGGAGACCACGTAGTCGATGTCCCGCCAGCCGCGCGGCAGCGTCTTGGTGACCGCCGGGTCCAGGTCGGCCTTGTAGAACCAGATGGCGCCGAGCCCCGGGGCGAAGCCGTGGTGGACGGCGTCCAGCCACAGCGCGTCGTCCACCAGCACCCGCGTCGTGGCGGGCTCGCGCACCTCGCGCCCGAGCCAGGCCGCGGCCTGCCGGTACGGGGCGTTCGCGTCGACCGTGAGCGCCGTACGGTTGCCGTCGTACCAGCGCGGCACGAGGTACACGAGGGCCGAGGCGGCCAGGACGCCGACCAGCGCCCACCGCCCGTAGGCCAGGGCGCGCCGCTCCCCCGGAGCCCGGCGGCGGCGCAGCACGGCGTGGGTGACGCTGGCCGCGCCCCCGGCGAGGACCAGCGCCAGGAACGGCAGCGCCTGGATCACGTACATCGCCGGAAGGTAGCCGGAGGGCCGCAGGGCGACGAGGCCGAGGATGACCACGGCCAGCGCCGGGCCCGCGAGCGCCCGGGCCGTGACCGACCACCGGATGGTGACGAGGAGCAGGACCGCGCCGGCCAGTCCGCCGAGCGGCAGCACGGTGTCGTAGTACAGCCAGGACTCGAAGACCCCGTGCGAACCGGAGCCGGGGTCCAGGATGAAGCCGGAGCCGGCCCGGCCCATCTGGTAGACGATCCCGCCGATGAGGGAGACGTGGCCGGAGCCGGGCAGCAGCTCG
The DNA here is from genome assembly GCF_044759865.1 of Streptomyces sp. NPDC099050. NCBI lineage: Bacteria > Bacillati > Actinomycetota > Actinomycetes > Kitasatosporales > Streptomycetaceae > Streptomyces > Streptomyces sp. NPDC099050. Next base: position 70,081 of record NZ_JBIWAE010000017.1, read on the forward strand.
GCGTTGAGCAGCGCGTACAGGGGGTACGTCACCCCGATCAGCACGCAGGCCGTGACGGCGCCGGTGACGGCGAACTTGCGGGTGTCCCGGTGGCTGTGGCGCCACATCGTCACCAGCAGCGCCGGAAGCACCACCAGCATCGTCTCCTTCGTCAGCACGGCGGTGGCGGCCGCCAGTCCGGAGGCGAAGTGGTGCCACAGGTGGCGGCTGGGGGACGCGGCGAGGCAGAAGGCCAGCAGCATCCACATCACGGCGATGTTGTCGAGGAAGATCTCCCGCTGCAGCACGACGGAGAGCGGGGAGAGCCCGAACAGGCCCATGGCCAGACCGGCCGCCCAGCGCGGCAGCCAGAGCCGGCGCGCGAGCACGTACAGCAGGACCGCGCTGGCGGCGGAGACCGCGAGCATCGAGAACCGCATCGGCGCGACGGTCATCGAGTCGGGCACGAGCAGCGACGGCAGGTAGGTCAGGCCCGCTATCTGGATCCAGCCGAGCGGGGGGTGGTCGTACCAGTAGGTGTAGTGCGCCAGCCCCTTGCCCTGCTGGACGGCCCAGGCCTGGGCGAGGTAGGTGCCCTCGTCGTCGCTGAGGGTCGGGAAGTTCGTGATGTTCCAGCCCTGCACGAGCAGGATCGCGAGCAGCAGCACCCCGCAGAGCAGCAGGTCGGGGCGCGAGGAGCGGAACCGGACGAGCGGCCGGGCCGGCGCGGGCGGGCGGACCCCGAGTCCGCCCGTACGCTGGCGCGGGACGAGAACGGTCCCGGTGGAGGCGTCGGCGGCGGCGTCGGCGTCGGCGTCGGTGGTGACGTCGGTGGTGGTGGCAGCACCGGGCTGGGGATCAGTGGCCGCGGGCAGAGTGGTGGTCACTGGGGCTGTCCTCTCGGGTCAGGGTGCTCGGGTTGCCGGTGGGCGCGAGGTGGGCTCCGGTGTGGCTGGTGAGCTCCCACTCGTTGCGTCCGCGCTGCTCGCGCCAGACCGCGCGGATCGCGGCGCCGGCCAGCATCACCTGGTAGAACGGGCCGCCGACCACGAGCTTGACGTAGTGCGTGAACCGCACCCGCAGCCCGTACTGGCGGCCGAAGTCGTGCAGGCCGACCACCTCGAAGACGAAGGTCACCATCGCGGTGATCATCGGCAGGAAGGTGACGATCGCGACCCCGACGGGCACGTCGAGGAAGACGGCTACGGCGAAGTTCACCGGGATGATCACCCCCGAGGTGGCCTGCAGGAAGGGGGTCATCAGCGTGTAGCGGGCCAGCCAGCGCTGGCCGCGGCCGGGCAGCTGCTGCCAGTCCTTCTTGCGGTACACCTGGAGGAACCCCTGGTTCCAGCGGGTGCGCTGCTTGAGCAGGCTCACGAGGGACCCCGGGGTCTCCTCGCGGGTCACCATGTCGGAGTCGTAGGCGACGACCACCTTCTTGCCGACGGAGGACAGCCGCACGCCCAGGTCGCAGTCCTCGGCGAGGCAGTTCGGGTCCCAGCCGCCGGCCTCGCGCAGGACCTCGGTGCGCACGAAGACGGTGTTGCCGCCGAGCGGGATGAACCCCTTCTCCGCGTGCAGGTGGAGGCGCGAGCGGAACCAGAAGAAGTACTCCAGGCAGTTGCGCAGGCTGTACCAGCTGGAGTGGAAGTTGATGAGCTGGACCCCGCCCTGGACCACGTCGGCCTCGGTGGCGCGGAAGGCGTGGTCCACGTGGGACAGCAGCTCGGGATGGACCTGGTCCTCGGCGTCGAAGACTCCGACGATGTCGCCCCGGCAGTGCGGGAGGGCGGTGTTGAGTGCCTTCGGCTTGTTCTTGACCTCGTGGTGGTCGGTGATCACGCGTACGAGGCCGGGCGCGCGGGCGGCGGCCCGCTCGGCCACCTCCGCGGTCTCGGGGTCGTCGTGGCCGACGATCACGATGATCTCGTAGTCGCGGTGGCTCGACTCCAGGAGCCGCTCGATGGTGTGCTCCAGCACCGCCTGCTCGTGGCGGGCGGGCAGCAGCAGGGAGAAGGCCAGCCGGCCGCCGCCGTCGGGGCTGTCGAAGCGCGTCGAGGCGAGCGTCTCGGGCGTCCGCCACGCGTGCATCTGCCACCAGAGCGTGAACGCCGCCATCCAGAAGAGCGCGAGCGATACGACACAAATGAACACGGATATGAACAAAGCGTCCCCCACAGACGTGCCGCAACCCCAGGCGGCGATCTCCCCAACCCCCCGGGGACGGGCACGCGCGGCAGGCTCCCCAGCCCGCCGCCCTCGCCCCGCCCCCGTTTCCCCCCGTGTGCGCAACCCCCGGTGCGCTCTACGCCGGCGCCCCAGGGCGCTGACAGTGACTGCTCGGTGACTCCGAAGTCATGAGACTAGGCAGGGAACATGACGCGCAGGCGCTATCGAGATAAAAACCACGTTGCCGAACTGACCTTGAAACAAACGGAATTGACGGCACTCCCGTGCTTTCAGGGACGAACCGTACCCAACTGTTCCGCCAGTTCGACCGGATCGGTCGTAGGCCGCGCGCAGACGAAATGTCGACAGACATACGCCGTCGGGAGCTCCCGCACGAGCGTGCGCTCGGCCAGAAGGGGGAACTCCCCTCCACTGCCGTCCGCCGCCCCCGGCAGGCCCGTCGCCACGACCGCCCCGGGAGCCGTCCCCAGCAACGCGATCCGGTGCAGCTCCGCCCGCGCCGGATCCTCCGGATGACCGACCACGGCCACCTCGCGCGGACCGTCGACCAGCGCCTCCGCGACCGCCAGCCCGTGCCCGATGAAGCGCGGGGCGCGCGGCCCGAGCGCGTGCACCACCGCGAGCGCCCGCTCGGCGGCCGTACGGTGCGCCTGCGAACCGGTGTGCGCGGCGTACGAGAGCAGGGCGCCGGCGGCGGCCGTCCAGCCGGAGGGAGCCGCGGTGTCGGTCGGGTCCTGCGGCCGCCTGATCAGCCGCTCCGCGTCGTGCGCGGTGTCGTACAGGGAGCCGTCCTCGGCGGTGAAGCCGACCAGGACCAGATCGACGAGGAACCCGGCGAATTCCAGCCAGACCCCTTCCCCGGTGACGGCCCCCAGCGCCAGGAACCCCTCGGCGACGTCCCCGTAGTCCTCCAGCACCCCGGCGTTCGCCCCGACCCGCCCGTCCTTGCTGGTGCGCGCGAGCCGGGCCATCCCGTCCATGTGCACCCTGACCAGCAGATCGGCGGCCTCCGTGGCCCGCTCGACCAGGTCGGGCCGGTCGAAGAAGGCCCCGCACTCGGCGAGGGCCGCGATGGCCAGCCCGTTCCAGGCGGCGACGATCTTGTCGTCCCGCCCGGGCGCGGGCCGCGCCTGCCGCGCGGCGAGCAGCCGCTCCCTGATCCCGGCGAGCCGCTCCTCGCCGATGTCCGGCCCCTGGACGGGCAGTTGGAGCACCGACATCCCGTGCTCGAAGGTTCCCTCCTCGGTCACCCCGAAACAGGCGGCGGCCAGTTCCCCGTCCTCCTCCCCCAGCACCTCGCGCAACTGGGCGGGAGTCCAGGCGTAGTAGACGCCCTCCACGTGCTTGCCGGTCTCCGGGTCCTCGCTGTCGGCATCCAGCGCGGAGGCGAAGCCGCCCTCGCGGGTGCGCAGTTCACGGACCATGAAGTCGGCGGTCTCCAGAGCGACCCGACGCGCGAGCTCGTCCCCGGTGGTGCGCCAGAGGTGGGCATAAACCCGACAAAGCAGCGCATTGTCATACAACATCTTCTCGAAGTGGGGAACGACCCACTCCCGGTCCACGGAGTACCGCGCGAACCCGCCCCCGAGCTGGTCGTAGATCCCGCCCCGCGCCATGGCCTCGCACGTATCGGCCGCCATCTCCAGCGCCCCCTCCGCCCCGGTCCGGGCGTGGTGGCGCAGCAGGAACTCCAGCACCATGGACGGCGGGAACTTCGGCGCCCCGCCGAACCCGCCGCGCGTGGCGTCGTACTCCCGCACCAGTCCGAGCAGCGCCTGCGCGAGCTCCTCGGGTCCGGGGGTGCCGGCCTTCCCGTAGTCGAGCTGCCGCCCGGCGAGGTCCCGTACGATCCGCTGCGCCACCTCCGCCACCTCGTCGGGCCGCCCGACCCACGCGGTGCGCACGCCTTCGAGCACCTGCATGAAGGAGGGCATCCCGTGCCGGGGCTCGGGCGGGAAGTAGGTCCCGAAGTAGAAGGGCTCGGCGTCGGCCGTCAGGAACACCGTCATGGGCCACCCGCCCTGCCCGGTGGCGGCCTGCACGGCCTCCATGTAGACGGCGTCGATGTCGGGCCGCTCCTCGCGGTCGACCTTGACGTTGACGAAGTGCTCGTTGAGGTAGGCGGCCGTCAGCTCATCCTCGAAGGATTCGTTGGCCATAACATGACACCAATGACACGAGCTATACCCAACGCTTAGCAGAACGGGTACGCCGCGCTCCCGAGCCTCCGCGAAGGCCTCCGGGGACCAGGGCCACCAGTCGACGGGGTTGTCGGCGTGCTGGAGCAGGTAAGGGGAGGTCTCGTTCGCGAGGCGGTTCGGCATGGGGATCATCCTGCCGCACGAGCGGGAGTCCGCCCCAAAACATCACGGCCGATCCCGCCCCGTTTCCCGGAACCCCACGACAGCGCCGCCCGGGGGACGGAAGATGCCACGGAACGCGTTCGCACCCTGGGGAGGGACCACAAAGATGAGCAACGAAGGTCAGCAGCGGGCTTCCTATCTTCTGGACGGCCGCCGAGTCACCATCTCCCACCTGGTCGAGGCAGGACTCCTCAAGGAGGGCGAGCAACTGACCTTCGACCGGCCTCGGGTCGGCGAGACGCACACGGCCCGCATCGCATCCGACCACCGCATCGAGCTGCTGGACGGCCGGCGCTTCAAATCGCCGTCGGCCGCGGCCATCGCCGCCGTCGGTACGGGCTCCTTCGACGGCTGGGAAGCATGGACCGTGACCAGTGGCTCGCTCCTTTCCACCCTCCGCCAGCAACTGCTGGACGACGCGGCCGAGGCGGCCGAGGTCACCGCGGAGAGCACCCTTTCCGTGGAACGCCACGAAAGGCTGAAGCAGGCGCGTCAGGCGGCGCAGCACGGCAAACCCGCGACCCTGTCGGTACGACAGCTGATCGACTGGTGGGGCGCGAAAGGACGCGGCGGGCTGATCATCCGGCAGATCCACGCGGATCTGGCCAACCACAGCCTTTCCACCTGGCCGGACTTCGACGCCGTTTCCCTCGACGATGAAGTACAGCTCGTCAGCACCACCCCGGTCCTCGATGAAGCGCCCCCCGCCGGGGATGCCTTCGTCACCGCCGTCCCCCTCCCCGACGAGGAAGAGGACGAGCCCGTGGTGGGACTGACCGTGGGCAACCTTCCCTCCGCTCTGGCCGGCGTGGAATCGATCTCCCCCGCGGCGACGTACGAGGAGGCCATCACCAAGATGGCGATCAACGGGTACTCCCAGCTGCCCGTTCTCGCGGGGACCCGCAACCTGCAAGGAGCGGTCACCTGGGAGTCCATCACCCGGGCCCGCCACGCCGATCCGTCCGCACCCTTCTCGAAGGCGTTCGTCCTGCCTCGTGAAGTCCGCTACGACCGCCACCTGGTCGACATCATCCCGATGCTCGCGGAGTCGGACTTCGTGCTGGTGCGCGACGAGAAGAACAACGTCGCCGGGATCGTCACGGCCACCGACGTGGCTGCCACCTACGGGGAAATGGCCACGCCCTTCTTCCTCATCGGCGAATTCGACCAGCTGCTGCGTCGGATACTGGCCGCCACCTTCGACATCGCGTACGCGGTCTCGCTCTGCGACCCGGAGGGCAAGCGGAAGATCGAGGCCTTCGACGAGCTCTCCATCGGGGACTACCAGCAGGTCCTGGGGAACAAGGAGGCGTGGGAGGCGCTGGGCTGGCCCCTCGACAGGAAGGTGTTCCTGAGCCGCGTCAACGATCTCCGCGAGATCAGGAACGACCTCATGCACTTCAACCCCGATCCGCTTCCGCAGGACGCGGTCCGGAAGATCCGGAACATGATCACCCTGCTCCGTGAGTACGGAAGCTGAGGGACCGCCACTCGCCACCCCGGCCCCGCGCCCACCTGGGCCACGCGGCAGCGGAATTCCGGGCGGGCGGTGGCCCGGGGTATTGGCCGGCAGACCACAAGCGACCGGTTGCGGGCCAACTCCCTCTGAACTAGCTCAGATTCCCTCGCGCTCGCGACCGTCCCGACGGACACTTGTGGCACGGTGCCGGAGCTCTCTGAGGGGGATTGCCGATGCGGGACAGTCATCGCGGTGAGGCCGAGCGGCTGCTGGGGCGGGCCGTGGAGGAGGAGGCCCGGCGGGGAGCCGGTGGGGCGGCCGGCACTCCGGAGGCCAAGGCCGCGCTGCTGGCGCGCGGGATGCAGACCCTGGACGCGCTCGCGGCGAGCGCGGCCACCGAGTACCAGGCGTACGTGGGGGCCCTGGACGAGGCGGCGGCCGGGGAGCAGTCGCTCGGCGAGGCCTTCCGGCGGGCGAACACCTCGACGGCGTCGCTGGTCACCGGTGTCGCGGCGGCTGCGGCGGTCGTGGCCGACCTGGCCTTCGGCGTGGCGGTGGGCACCGCGCTGACCACCGGCGCCGTCGTGGGCGTGGCCGGGGCGACGGCGACCGTGGCCAAGGTGACGGCCCTGCACCTGCCCGCGGCCAGCCGGCGCGCCGGGGAGGCGGGCCGCCCGGGCGGCGCGGAGCAGCTCAAGCTGAAGTGGCTGTCGGCGCTGGACGTGCGCGGGATACGCCCCTTCCTGGAGCAGCAGCGCAAGGTGGCGGCGGCGCTGCACGCCCAGCCCAAGAACGGGACCGGCTCCGTCGGCTCCGCCCTCCCGCTGCGCGGGGCCAATCGCAGTGCCGAGGCCCGACGGCGGGCCATACTGGAGCAGTCCTTCGGGCAACTCCCCGTACTGGAGGGGGTGTTCGTGGGCCGGCGGGCCGAGCTGGCCCGGATCGCGCAGTGGGTGCACAGCGCCCGGGTGAGCACCGAGACGCGCCCGGTGGTCGTGGTGCTGCACGGGGAGCCCGGGGTGGGGCGCACCACGCTCGCGCTGCACGCCGCGCAGGCGCTGCGGGACCAGTTCAGGGGTGCGTGCGTGGTGAACCTGCGCGGCGGCGGCGCCTCCGACCCCTCGGCGAATCCGCTGCCGACCCGCGAGGCGCTGCTGCACCTGATGAACCGGCTCGGCGCGCCCCGCGAGCAACTGCTGTTCCGCGAGGGCTCGTCCGCGGAGCAACAGGTGCGCCGGCTCGGGGAGTTGTACCACCAGCACGTGCAGGGCACCCCGGTGACGGTGGTCCTGGACGATGCCGTGGACGCCGCGCAGGTACGGATGCTCGTGCCCGAGCGCTCCGAGAGCCTGGTCCTGGTCACGGCCCGGGAGCCGCTGGAGCTGCCCGCGGAGCTGGCGGCCTGGGTGTACCAGCTGCCGGTGACCCGGCTGGCGGAGGAGGCGGGCGCGGAGCTGGTCCGGGCGGCGGGAGCCGCGGCCGCGGGTACCGAGCCGGCCGCGGCCCCGTACCCGGCCGAGACCGTACGGGGGCTGCTCGCGCTCGGCGCCGGCCTGCCGCTGGCGCTGCGCGTCCTGGCCCCCCTCGGGGGCGTCGGGGAGCCCCCGGAGGCCGGCGGCTCCCTGGACGCAGCCCTGGACCTGGCCTATGCGGCCCTGCCCGAGGAGCGGCGCCGGCTGCTGCGCCGCCTGACGCTGGCCGGGCGGGCCTCGCTCGGGGCGGCGGCCGCGGCGGCGCTGATCGACGCGGACCAGGTGGAGGCCGGGCGGCTGCTGCGCGAGCTGGCGCGGGCGGGACTCCTGGACCACGTACGCGGGAACCGGTTCCGGATGCACGACGCGGTGCGCGCGTACGCGGCGGCGCGCCTGGAGCAGGACGAGGACCGGGCCGGCGCCGCGGCGGCGCACGAGCGGCTGATCCGTACGTACGCGCAGCTCGCCGACTCGGTGATCCGGATGGTCGACGGGAAGATGTCCACGCGGGCGAACGCCCTGTCCAAGGCGAGCACGGTCGGCGGGCACGGGTTCGCCTCGCTGGACGCGGCCCTGCGCTGGCTGGACGACGAGTCGAGCTTCATCACGGCGGCGCTGCGGCACTCGGAGGGCGTGGACCAGCAGGCCGTACTGGACCTGCTGGGCGCGCTCTGCGACTTCTGCCTGCTGCGCGGTGACCTGTACCGGCTCGGTGAGATCAACGAGCTCACGCAGGCCGTCGACCAGGGTCTGCTGGTCCGCTCGGTGCAGTGGCGGACGGGCATCGCGGCCCGCCAGCTCGGCGAGCTGGACAAGTCCCGCACCACGCTGACCTCGCTGGTCGACCAGTACAAGGAGGCCCGGCAGGAGGCGGGCGCGGGCATGGCCCTGGTCTCGCTGGGCATCACCCTGCACCACCAGGGCAACCTCCCCGAGGCCTCGGCCCGCATCCGCGAGGCGCTGGTGCTGCAGACCCCGGACGAGCTGGCGGGCGACCGGGCGTGGGGCCTGCACGCGCTGGGCGCGGTGGAGCGCGACCGCGCGCACCTCGCGGAGGCCCTGCGGCTGCTGCGCGAATCCCTCGTCCTGCACCGCGAGAGCGAGAGCGTGCACGGCGAGGCCTGGGCGCACCTGCAGCTGGGCCAGGTGTACCTGCGCCTGGGCGAGGTGCCGCGCGCGGAGGCGGAGCTGCGCCTGGCGCTGGAGCTGTACGGGCGCACGCGCGACGACCGGGGCCAGGCGTGGGCGCTGACCCAGCTGGGCCGGGCCCGGGTGGTCGACGGGGACCCGGGGCCGGCGCTGGAGCGGCTGCGGGACGCGCTGGCCCGGCACCGGGAGGCGGAGGACGCGCGCGGCGAGGCGTGGACGCTGTACTACCTCGGGCAGGCGCTGGAGGAGGCCGGGGAGCGGGACCGGGCGGTACGGGAGCTGGAGCGGGCCCGCACGATGTTCTCCCGGATGCGGGACGTGTACGGGCTGGCGCACGCCCGCCACCACTCGGGGCGGGTCACGCGCGACCAGCGGGCGGCGCAGACGGGCAACCTGAAGAACTCCGGGTTCGCCCGCCAGCTGCTGATGGACGCGCGGGCGGACTTCCGGCGGATCGGGCTGGCCCACGGGGAGGCGTGGACCTGTCTGGAGCTGGCGGTGGTGGACGCGGGCAACGGCCGGACGGCGCAGGCGCTGGACCTGTGCGAGGAGGCGGTGCGGCTGTTCATCTCCTACGGGGACCGGCGCGGGGAGGACTGGGCGCGCTTCCTGCGCTGCACGCTCCTGCCGTACGCGGCCCCGGCGGCCCCGGACGAGGCGCGCACCGAGCTGGCGCGGCTGGCGGCGGCCCCGCACCCGATGCGGGACGGGCGGCTGGAGGACTGCCTGGAGTCCTACGCGGTGATCCTGGCGCGCGGGGTGGACCCGGCGGAGGGCTGGCAGGCATGGCGGCTGTCGCTCGTACCGAACCTGCACTCGCGGGAGATCATGGGCGTGCCGGTGCCGCTGCCTTCGGCGTAGGGCGCGCGGAAACCCGCCGCCCGGCCGCGCGGGGCGGCGGGGCGACGGTCACCGGGCGGGTACGGACGGTCCGGGCGGGTACGGCCCCTACGGGGCGCGCGTGCCCTCGGCGGCGGAGGCCGTAGCCGGAGCCGTAGCCGTGGCGGGCTCCGGTGCTTCCTTGAAGTCGACCCGGCCCATGTGGCGGCTCATCGACTTCATCAGGCCCCACACCCCGAGGGCGAGGGCCGCGAACACGACGAATCCGAGGAGGCCCGGGGTCACCTTGTTCTTGTCGAAGGTGTCGCCGGCCAGCGGGAGGAGCTGGGCGATTGCTTCGTGCGTAGCGCTCATAGCTACGCATTCTCCCGGATGCCCGCGAAGAGGTCGGACTCGGGGAGGGAAGTGTCCACGAGGGACTTCGCGAGCTCGTACTCCTCCGTGGGCCAGACCTCCTTCTGGATCTCCATCGGGACGCGGAACCAGCCGCCGTCGGGGTCGATCTGCGTGGCGTGGGCGATGAGGGCCTTGTCGCGGATCTCGAAGAACTCGGCGCAGGGCACGTGGGTGGTCAGGGTCCGCTCCTTGCGCTCGAACTCCTTCCACCGCTCCAGCCACTCCCCGTAGGGGGATTCCAGGCCGCGGGCGAGCAGCGCCTCGTGCAGGGCGATGGTGCGCGGCTTGTTGAAGCCCTGGTTGTAGTAGAGCTTCTGCGGCTGGTACGCCGGGCCGAACTCGGCCTCGGGGTACTTCTCGGTGTCGGCCGCGTGATCGAAGGCCACCATCGAGATCTTGTGGGTCATGATGTGGTCGGGGTGCGGGTAGCCCCCGTTCTCGTCGTACGTGGTGATGGCCTGCGGCCGGAAGGCGCGGATCTTCTTCACCAGGCGGCCGGCGGCCTCGTCGACGTCCACCAGGGCGAAGCAGCCCTCGGGCAGCGGCGGCAGCGGGTCGCCCTCGGGCAGCCCGGAGTCGACGTATCCCAGCCATTCCTGGTCGACGCCGAGGATCTCGCGCGCCTCGTCCATCTCCTTGGCGCGCACCTCGTGGATGTTCTCCTCGATGTACTTGTCGCCCTGGAGCTTGGGGTTCAGCACGGAGCCGCGCTCACCACCCGTGCAGGTCACCACCAGCACGGACACCCCCTCGGACACGTACTTGGCCATGGTGGCCGCGCCCTTGCTCGACTCGTCGTCGGGGTGGGCGTGGACGGCCATCAGTCGAAGCTGCTCGGTCAAGACAGGATCCTCTTTGAGTCGTTCAGGCGGGCGCCTCCTATATTGAATCCTCCCCGATCCTGAGGGCCGGGGATTCCTGGCTCACGTGGGCTGTGGACCTGCGGCCCCTCAGCTCTTACACGATCAGCACCAGCCGGGTTGAGACCAGCCCGGACCAGCATCACACGGGCGGAATTCTTGTCCCTGGGGGACACAGCTCCACACACGGTGCAGGTGTAGGTACGTTCCGAGAGAGGCAGTGCGTGCTTGGTTCTCGCTCCGCACTGCGCGCAGTCCATCGTGGTGTGCGCGGGATGGACCAGGTGCACGATACGCCCATGCTTGCGAGCCATGTTGATCAGCTCACGCTTAGTGGTGGAGATCGCGGCGTCGGCCGCTTTACCTGCCATGGCGGACTTGGCGAGGAACTTCGGCCGGAAGTCCTCCACAGCAAGGGCGTCGTGGTCGCGGACGACCGTCTTGGCCCACTTTCGGGCGCCGTCCTGGCGTTGCCGGGCCACCTGCTTGTAGAGCTTCGCCGCCAGTTTCCTCGCCGCCCGATAGCCCCTCGACCCGCGCCTGCCCTTCGCCGGCTTCCGGCGGGCCATCATCCGCTGATAGCGCGCGAGCCTGGCAGCGGCCTCCTTGCCGTGCTCGGCGTGCGGGAGGTCATGGGAGTCGCTCGTGGTGGTCGCGGTCTCCTTCACGCCCCAGTCGATGCCGATCACCGCGCCCGTTCCCGGGAGCGGCTGGGCTTCGGCGGGGACTACGAAGGACGCGTACCAGTGCCCGAGGGTGTCGCGGTAGATCCGCACGCTCGACGGGGCAGCTGGAAGTGCGCGGGACCACACCACGGTGAGGCTGATGCCGCCCGCCAGGTGCAGGCGGCCGTCCTTGATCCGGAAACCGCGCCGGGTGTAGTTCAGGCTCGGATCGGCCTTGGCCTTCTTCTTGTACTTGGGCATTCCCGCCCGCTGCCGCATCGGCAACCGGGCCTTCATGTCTTTCAAGGCCTTGATGCGGGACTTCCCGAATTCCCGCACCAACTGCTGCTGCGGAACGCTGCTGCCGTCACCTAACCAGGTGTTGCGGTTGCGGGCTTCAGTCAGCATCTTGTCCAGCCGAGCCGGACCGCACTCCTCATTCTCAGCCCGGGCCTTCCGCGACCGGGCACAGCATTCGTTCCAGACCCACCGGCACCGCGCCCACTCACCCAACAGCCCGGCGAGCGCGGTGGAAGACACGCGAAGCCGGTAGGTGAACCGAGCAAGCCCGGTCTCCTCCTTCTCCTGTCGTGCCGTCATGCGATCAACCTAACCGAGCCCACTGACAATGCCGGAAAGCGCAGATCACGGCAGGCGCGAAGAGAACCGGGGTGCTCCGCGTCTAAGATGGCGGGACCGCCCTCCCCGGGCTGGGATCCCGGTGTTCGCCCACCTCGAAGGGAACGATCGATGAGCGCGGTGCGCGAGGAGCTGCCCGAGGGCCGCTACGGCCGGTCGGCGGATCAGCGTGCGGACCGCAAGCTGAAGATCATCGGATCGGTGCTCGGGGTCGGCCTGCTGGGCGTGGTCGGCTGGATCGGCTGGGACTACGTGGCCGGGCAGAACGTGAGCGCCGAGCTCATCAAGTACAAGGTCGTCTCCGACTCCGCGGTCGAGGTGCACCTCGAGGTGCGCAAGGAGGCCTCGGTCACCGGCGTGTGCACGCTGAGCTCGCAGGACGAGGGGCACGGCGAGGTCGGCCGCGCCGATTTCACGTTCGCACAGAAGAGCGGACGCGTGGACGAGATGGTGACGCTGAAGACCACCGGCCGGGCCACGATGATCGAGATCATCGGCTGCCGCGAGGCCGGTTCCGCGAGCTGAAGCGGGGCTGACGCCGGGCTGACCCGGGTCTGCCCCGGGGCTGAAGCGGGTCTGCCCCGCGGCTGCCCCCGGGCGTACCCGCGGCGGGCCCGAGGCGTGATCCGACGCAGTTCACACACTTGGCGTCCTCCCCCTTTTCTTCCCGAATTGTTAGGCTCGTGGTTTCGTCCGCCGCTGGCGGCTTTGTAGTCCCTGTACCGACGAGGAGCACCCGTGACCCAGACGAGCGAGAGCGTCACCTGGCTGACCCAGGCGGCGTACGACCAGCTGAAGGCCGAGCTGGAGTACCTCTCTGGTCCCGCACGGTCGGAGATCACGATCAAGATCGCGGCGGCCCGTGAGGAGGGCGACCTCCGTGAGAACGGCGGTTACCACGCGGCCAAGGAGGAGCAGGGCAAGCAGGAGCTGCGCATCCGCCAGCTCACGCAGCTCCTGGAGAAGGCCAAGGTCGGCACCGCCCCCGCCTCCGACGGCGAGGTGGCCCCGGGCACCCTGGTCAAGATCGCCTTCGACGGTGACGAGAGCGACACCATGGAGTTCCTGCTGGCCTCGCGCGAGTACGCGTCCTCGGACTTCGAGACCTACTCCCCGCAGTCCCCGCTGGGCTTGGGCGTGCTGGGCAAGAAGATCGGCGAGGACGCCCAGTACGAGCTGCCGAACGGCAAGCAGGCGTCGGTCAAGATCCTCGACGTCAAGCCCTTCACCGGCTGATCACCCCCCTTCTTTGAACACCTCGCCCCGCCGGGCTGCTGCCCGGCGGGGCGAGGTGTTTCCTGCGGGGCGGCCCCTGCAGAACGGGGCCTGTGGGACCGGCGGTGCCTACGCCGTCGCCGAGCGGTACTTGCGCACCGCCAGGGTGCGGAAGACCACGATGATCAGCACCGACCAGAGGATCGACGCGATGACCGGGTGCTGCATCGGCCATGCCTCGGGGGTCGGGTAGCCCGGCGGGAGGTTCCCGAAGAGCTCGCGGGCGGCCTGGACGGTGGCGCTGAAGGGGTTCCACTCCGCGATGTGCCGCAGGAACGTCGGCATGTTGTCGGAGGGGACGAAGGCGTTCGAGATGAACGTCAGCGGGAAGAGCCAGATCAGCCCGCCCGAGGTGGCGGCCTCCGGGGTGCGCACCGACAGGCCGATCAGGGCGCCGATCCAGGAGAACGCGTAGCCGAGCAGGAGCAGCAGGGCGAAGCCGCCCAGGACCTCGCCGATGTTGGTGTGGGTCCGCCATCCGACGAGCAGCGCCACGATCGCCAGGACGACGAGCGTGAGGGTGGTCTGCACGAGGTCGGCGAGGGTGCGGCCGGTGAGGACCGCGCCGCGCGCCATGGGCAGGGACCGGAAGCGGTCGATGAGCCCCTTGTGCATGTCGTCCGCGATGCCCGCGCCCGCGCCGGCGGTGGCGAAGGTGACGGTCTGGGCGAAGATGCCGGCCATCAGGAACTCGCGGTAGGCGGCGGGCGAGGTGTTGCCGCCGACGGAGATCGAGCCGCCGAAGACGTAGCTGAAGAGGACGACGAACATCACCGGCTGGATCACGCCGAAGATGATCATCTCGGGGATCCGGGACATCCGGATCAGGTTGCGCTTGGCCATCACCAGGGAGTCGTTGATCCCCTGGACGATGCCGCCGCGCGGGCGGGGCGCCGCCAGTTCCGGGGTCGTGGAGGTGAGGGTCACTTCGCCACCTCCTTACGGTCCTTGCGGCTGCCCGCCGACTTCGCGGACTTCGCCGCCTTCGCGGCCTTCGCGTCGGCGGGTGCCTCTCCGTTCTCCTCGGCGGTGAGCTCCGCCGCGTGGCCGGTCAGGGAGATGAACACGTCGTCCAGGGTGGGACGGCGCAGGCCGATGTCGTCGATCTCGATGCCGCGCCCGTCGAGTTCGCGGATGACCTCGGCGAGCAGCTTGGCGCCGCCGGAGACCGGGACGGTCAGCTTGCGGGTGTGCTCCTCGACGGTGGTCTCGCCCTTGCCGAAGCCGGCGAGGACTTCCCCGGCGGTGGCTATGTGCTCCCGCTCGTGCACGACGACCTCGACGCGCTCGCCGCCCGTCTGGGCCTTGAGCTGGTCGGAGGTGCCGCGCGCGATGACCCGGCCGTGGTCGACCACGGCGATGTCGTGCGCGAGGTGGTCGGCCTCCTCCAGGTACTGCGTGGTGAGCAGCAGGGTGGTGCCGCCCGCGACGAGCTCCTGGATGATGGCCCACAGCGCCTGGCGGTTGCGCGGGTCGAGGCCGGTGGTGGGCTCGTCCATGAACATCACGGGCGGGCTGACCACGAGGGCCGCGGCGAGGTCGAGGCGCCTGCGCATGCCGCCGGAGTACGTCTTGGCGGTGCGGTCGGCGGCGTCGCCGAGGTTGAAGCGCTCCAGCAGTTCGGCGGCCCGGGCCTTGGCCGCCTTGGCGCCCATCTGGTAGAGCTGGCCGACCATTTGGAGGTTTTCCCGGCCGGTGAGGTATTCGTCGACGGCGGCGAACTGGCCGGAGAGGCCGATCGAGCGCCGGACTTCGTTGGGGTGCTTGAGGACGTCGATCCCGGCCACTTCCGCCTTGCCGCTGTCGGGCTGCAGGAGGGTGGTCAGGACGCGTACGGTCGTGGTCTTGCCCGCTCCGTTCGGGCCGAGCAGACCGAGGACCGTGCCTTCGGGTACATCGAGGTCAACGCCGTCCAGAGCCCGTACGTCGCCGAAGGTCTTGACCAGACCTTCGGCGTAGATGGCGCCTGGCATATGGGTACTCCCAGTGCGAATCGAACCGGTTGAATCGTGACATTCCTACGCGAATCCTATGGGCGCCGAGCCGACCTCGCTCGGCCGAACGGGCGACACCGTATCGCGTCATATCGCGTCTCGCCACCGGTTCGGGGAGTGCCGCCCCGAGGGGTGAGCCCGAGGTGGGCTCCGGCCGAGCTCGTCAGCTCATGACCTTGTACCCCGCGCCGTGCAGCGCCCGCGCGACCTCCGCGCAGTGCTTCGGCCCCTTCGTCTCCAGGTGCAGCTCCACCTCCACCTCCGTGAGCCCCAGGCGCGGATCCGTCCGCACGTGGCTCACGTCCAGCACGTTCGCATCCACCACTGACAACTCCCCCAGCAGACCGGCCAGGGCCCCCGGCCGGTCGGTCACCCGCAGCCGCAACGACAGGTAGCGGCCGGCCGCCGCCATGCCGTGGCGCAGGATCCGCTGCAGGAGCAGCGGGTCGACGTTCCCGCCGGACAGCACGGCCACCACCGGGCCGTCCCCGTAGAGTTCGGGCTCGCTCAGCAGCGCTGCCACCGGGCTGCACCCGGCCGGCTCGACCACCATCTTCGCCCGCTCCAGGCAGAGCAACAGTGCGCTGGAGAGCGCGTCTTCGGACACCGTACGGACGTCGTCCAGCAGCTCGCCAATGATTTTGAAGGGGATGTCGCCGGGCCGCCCCACCTTGATGCCGTCCGCCATGGTGTTCGGATCGTCGATGGACACCGGGTGCCCGACCTTCAGCGAGGGCGGGTACGCGGCCGCGCCCGCCGCCTGGACCCCGATGACCCGGACGTCGGGGCGCAGCGCCTTCACCGCGACCGCCACCCCGGCGGCGAGCCCGCCGCCGCCGATGCCGACCAGGATCGTGCGCACCTCGGGACACTGCTCCAGGATCTCCAGGCCGACCGTGCCCTGGCCCGCGATGATGTCGCGGTGGTCGAAGGGGTGGATGAACACCGCGCCGGTGCGGTCCGCGTACTCCTGGGCCGCGGCCAGCGTCTCGTCCACGACCTCCCCGTGCATCCGCACCTCCGCTCCGTAGTCCTGGGTCGCGGCCACCTTCGGCAGGGGCGCCCCGACCGGCATGAACACGGTCGAGCGGACCCCGAGGAGGGAGGAGGCCAGCGCCACGCCCTGGGCGTGGTTGCCCGCGCTGGCGGCGACGACCCCGGCCGCCCGCTGCTCGGGGCGCAGGCCCGCGATGCGCACGTACGCGCCGCGCAGCTTGAAGGAGCCGGTGCGCTGGAGGTTCTCGCACTTGAGGTGGACCGGGGAGCCGGTGAGCGAGGAGAGGTACCGGCTGCCCTCCATCGCCGTCACCCGGGAGACGCCGGAGAGCATCTTCTGGGCCCCCCGGATGTCGTCGAGGATGACCTGCGGGACGGGCTGCGGCACGCGGTAGTTCATACGGCCAGTCTCGCAGCCGGTCCGCCGCGCGCTCCGCCGTGCTGGGCGGGACGGGTGAGCCGAGCGGCCGCCGGGCGGTGCGGGGGCCGGGCGGGCGCCCGGCCCGAGGCCCCGCCGGAGGGCCCGCCGGAGGGCCCGCCGGAGGCCCCGCCGCAGCGGCGAGATCTCGCCATGCGGGACGGCTCGCAGTCGCCGTTTCACCGCTGCCGTATCAGTTCTCGTACGAGGAGTACGAGCCGTCGCACGGCCGCGTACTCTGTCCCCCATCCTTGTCGGCCCCATGCGAAGAGAGCCCACGGCCATGCCCTCCACCCCGGCCAGTTCCGACCTGCCCGCGCCGGCCGGCGCGCCCGCCGAAGCCGGTCTGCTCGACGCGCTCCAGCACCAGGTGGCGGTCTTCGCCCGGCGCGCCGAGCAGACCCGCCTGGGCGGGGTGGGCCAGGCCCGCAACTCCATGGACCGGGCCGCGTACCTGCTGCTGAACCGGCTCGACCTGGAAGGCCCGATGGGCGTGAAGGCGCTCGCCGGCGGCATGGGCATCGACTCCTCCACCGTCACCCGCCAGGTCGCCCCGCTCGTCGACAGCGGTCTGGTCAAGCGGACCTCGCACCCCGAGGACGGCCGGGCCGTGGTGCTCGCGCTGTCCCCGCGCGGGCTGGCGCGGCTGGAGGAGGTCCGCTCCTCGCGGCGCGAGCTGATGGCCCGGGTGACGGACGGCTGGGACGAGGAGGAGCGCGTGGCGTTCACCGGTCTGCTGACCCGTTTCAACGTCTCGCTGTCCGAGCTGATGTCGGCCGGCTCCGAGCCCGGATCCGAGGCCGGACCCGCCTCCTGACGCCCGGCGGGCGCCGGCCGACCGCCGACTGACCGCCGACTGACGCCCGACCCCTTCCGAGGCGGTCCCTCCGGCCGCACTATGTGGACTGTGGACCACGGGCCGGGCCCCTACGCGGAGTTCGAAGCCTTCGTCGCGGGCGCGGCGGGGCGGCTCCTGCGCGTCGCGATCCTGCTGACGGCGGAGCCCTCGACGCCGGCGGCCGACACCGGCACCGAGGCCGCGGCCGGAGCACCCGCCGCGCGCGGGCTGCTCGGCGGCGCGCTGGCCCGTACGTACGCGGACTGGCGCAGGCTGCGCGGGGACGACCCGTACGACCACACCCGCCAGGAGCTGTGCGCCGCCTTCGCCCGCACCGGCCGCCGCCACCACGGGGGCACCGGGGTGCTGGGGCCGCTGAGCCCGCTGGAGCGGCTCGTCGTGGTGCTGCGGCTCTACGAAGGGGTCGCGGAGGAGGTCACGGCCGCGCAGCTGGGGCTGGCGCCCGAGCGGGTGCGGGCCCTGTGCGACCGGGCCGTCTCGGAGCTGCGCTCCCGCCCCGGTGCCTCCTCCGGAGCCGCCCCCGGGGCCACCTCCGGGACCTCGCCCGACGCCCACCGCAAGGAGGCGGCATGAGTCGCCCCGACCCCCCGGAAGCCCAGGTCAGGCGGCTGCTGGAGGGCCCCTACCCGGCGGTCCCGCCCGATCTCGCGGCGGGCGCCGCCGCGCGCGGCGACCGGCTGCTGCGCCGCCGCAGGGCCGTGCGGCGGACCGGCTGGGCCCTGCTGTGGGCGGCGGTCGCGGCCTTCGTGGTGTGGGCCTCGCTGACCGGCGCGTGGTCGACGCCTTCGAGCGAGGTCTCCCCGCCCTGGTAGAGCGAGGTCTCCCCGCCCTGGCAGGACGTGCTCGGGCGGGGAGACATGTTCGGGCGGGCCGACTAGCCCAGCGCCTGCGCGAGGTCGGCCAGCAGGTCGTCGGCGTTCTCGATGCCCACCGACAGGCGGATCAGGTCGCCCGGGACCTCCAGGGCCGAACCGGCCACCGAGGCGTGGGTCATGCGGCCCGGGTGCTCGATGAGGGACTCGACGCCGCCGAGGGACTCGCCCAGGGTGAAGATCCTGGTCCGGTCGCAGATCGCGACGGCCTCCTCCTCGCCGCCGGTGACGCGGAAGGAGATCATGCCGCCGAAGTTGCGCATCTGCTTGGCGGCGATCTCGTGACCCGGGTGCTCGGGCAGTCCCGGGTAGAGGACCGTGTGGACCTTGGGGTGGCGGACCAGCATCTCGGCGATCTTGCCCGCGTTCTCCGCGTGCCGGTCCATGCGGACGGCCAGCGTCTTGATGCCGCGCAGCACCAGCCACGAGTCGAAGGGACCGGCCACCGCGCCCATGGCGTTCTGGTGGTAGGCCAGTTCCTCGCCCAGCGCCGCGTCGGCGGCGACGAGCGCGCCGCCGACGACGTCGGAGTGACCGCCCATGTACTTGGTCAGCGAGTGCACGACCACGTCCGCGCCGAGCGCGAGGGGCTGCTGCAGGTAGGGGGACGCGAAGGTGTTGTCCACGACCAGCTTGGCGCCGGCCGTCCGCGCGATGTCGGCGACGACGGCGATGTCCGTGATGCCGAGCAGCGGGTTGGAGGGGGTCTCGACCCAGATGACCTTGGTCTTGGGGGTGATCGCCGCGCGCACCGACGCCGGGTCGGAGGTGTCGGCGACCGACCACTCGACGCCCCAGCGGGAGACGACCTTCGCGAAGAGGCGGAAGGTGCCGCCGTACGCGTCGTTCGGGATGACCACGTGGTCGCCCGGGGAGAGCAGCGTACGCAGCAGGCAGTCCTCGGCGGCGAGCCCGGACGCGAAGGCGAGCCCGCGCCGGCCACCCTCCAGCGCCGCGAGGTTCTCCTCCAGCGCGGTACGGGTCGGGTTGCCGCTGCGGCTGTACTCGTAGCCGCCGCGCAGTCCGCCGACGCCGTCCTGCTTGTACGTGGACACCTGGTAGATCGGGGGTACGACCGCGCCGGTCAGCGGGTCCGCCGTATTGCCCGCGTGGATGGCGCGGGTTTCGAAGCTCTGGTGCTCGTGGCTGTCGTCGCTCATGGCCCCGATGTTATGCCCCCGTACGACCCCTGCGCGGCCCCGCCCCGGGGCTCGCGGGGCACCCGCGGTGGCCCCGCGGTGCCCCCCTCCCCAGCTCCTCTTTGCCTCCTATTGGCTTTCGCACGGGTCGGTCTGGTTCGCTGGGGTCATGGAGATTCTGTGGTTCCTGCTCGCGATGGGTCTGCTCTTCGCCGCCCTCTCACCGATCCTGCGGCGCAGGCGCGGCGGACTGCGCCTGGTCACGCCCGGGAGCCCGGACGCCGCCGACCCGGCGAACTACGGATTCGCCCTCCAGGAGGAGCTCGACATCCGGGTCCCGGGCCCCGACCAGGACCTCATGGACGCCCTCGACCACGTGCGGCGGACCGGCCAGTGGCAGGCCGCCTCCCAGCTGCTGGCCGGCACCCCCCGGGAGGGCGAGGTGCGCTGGCAGCGCGTACAGGCCTTCGCCGGCTCGGCGGCGCTGGAGCTCTCCCAGGAGCCCGGGGCCGGGGCCGCGTGGCTCAAGGCGTGGCGGCTGGAGGCACCGAAGGACGCGGCCGGTGCGCAGGTGCACGCCGAGCTGCTGGCGCAGCAGATGTGGCGGCGCCCGGAGGGCATGAGCGAGTCCGACGTGCGCATCATCGCGGAGGAGGCCCGGGAGTCCTGCCACAAGGCCGCGCTGCTGGCCCCGGGCGACCCGGTCCCGTACATCATCGAGCTGTCCGTGGCCCGCATGCTGCACTACTCCGAGCCCGAGTACGACGCGCTGTGGGCGAAGATCATCGACCGGGCGCCCCAGCACATGGGCGCGCACCTGGCGGCGCTGAACTACTGGTGCGAGAAGTGGCACGGCTCCCGCGACAAGGCCGACGCCTTCACCCACCACGCGGCGGCCCGCGCCCCCCGGGGCTCCCTGCTGGCGGCGCTGCCCCTCTTCGCCCTCTACGAGCACGTCCCGGACGTCGTCCTGATCCGCAGCTTCCACCAGAGCGCGTCCGTGACCCGGGCGGTGGAGGGCGCGCTGTACGCGGTCCACAGCGCGCGTCCCGACGACCCGATGCTGGCGCACGTGCGCCACCTGCTGATCCTCTTCCTGGTCGGCGGCGAGCGCTGGGCGGAGGCGATGGACCAGATCCGCCACGTGGACGGCTACGTCGGCGCGCTCCCCTGGTCCGCCGACCCGGACCCGGCGGCCTCGTACGCGATCTATCGCGCCCTGGCGGTGGCCGGCTACGAGGCCAACGGCGGCTCCCCGGCGACACTGTCGCACTGACGGCGCACCCGTACCGCGGGAATCCCGGCCCCCCGCATGCCGTTACCGGTAGACCACAAGGAGGGAATCCATGTTCTCGTACCGCCGCACGCCCGAGCTCCCCACCCGCGAGGAAGCCCTGACCGGCCGCGCGGAGCCGCTCTTCGGCCTGCCGGCCGCGCACACCGTGCTCGGCAACCCCCTCGCGGGCCCGTACCCCGCCCACCTGGAGGTCGCGGACTTCGGTCTCGGCTGTTTCTGGGGCGCCGAGCGCAAGTTCTGGCAGACCCCGGGGGTGTGGACCACCCTGGCCGGCTACCAGGGCGGCTTCACCGAGAACCCGACCTACGAAGAGGTCTGCTCGGGCGGCACCGGCCACACCGAAGTGGTCCGGGTCGTCTTCGACCCCTCCCTGGTCTCCTACGAAGCCCTGCTGAAGCTGTTCTGGGAGTCGCACGACCCCACCCAGGGCTTCCGCCAGGGCAACGACGTCGGCACCCAGTACCGCTCGGCGCTCTACACCCACTCCCCCGCCGCCCAGGCCACCGCCGAAGCCTCCCGCGAGGCCTACCAGCGCGTCCTGACCGCCTCCGGCTTCGGCACGATCACCACGGCCGTCCTCCCGGCATCGGAGCGCCCCTTCTGGCCTGCCGAGGCGCACCACCAGCAGTACCTGGACAAGAACCCCGGCGGCTACTGCGGCATCGGCGGCACCGGCGTCTCCTGCCCGATCGGCGTGGCCCGCGCCGAGAGCTGACCGGCAGCACGCAGGAGCCCCGGCCCCCCGCTGTGTGCGGGGGCCGGGGCTCCCTTCGTTCCCCGGCGCCCGTCAGACCACCGTCACCCGGGCCGACGCCCACGAGGTGTGGTCGAAGGCGGAGTTCGCGTTGGCGTCCTCGACCGTCAGGGTGAGGAGCCGGACGCCGCGTACGTCCACGTCGAGCGCCGTCGGTCCCGAGGCGCCGGTCAGGACGCCCGTCGTGGCGAGGATCCGGCCGTCGCCGCGCACGGTCGCGCGGGTGGCTCCGGCCGCCGACTGCTTCTTCGAGAAGTCGTCGATGCCGACCAGGGCCGTGAAGCGGTTCCCGCGCCCGCCCAGGTGGTAGACGAGCTCGGAGGGGGCGTGCACGCCGAGGCCCTTCGCGTACGTGACCCCGCCGAAGGCGATCGGGGTGCCGTCGCCCGCCGCCTGCTTGCCGTTGGAGCGGTCGATCTCGACCGGGCCCCAGCCGTTGGCCGCGGAGACCCAGGGGAGGTCGCTGAGGTAGCTGTCCCGCGTGGGCGGGGCGGGCAGCGGGGCGTACGGGGCCCGCGCGGTGAAGGCGGAGCCGCCCGCCGCGGCCGACGCGGTGAGGGTGGCGGCGGCCCCCTGCGGGGCGGTGAGGTTCCACACCGTCGTCAGGGACGCGCCCGGGGCGAGGGAGGCCGCCGCGGCGGGGCCCGCCGGGGTCGCGGTCCAGCCCGCCGGAACGCTCAGCGACACCCGGGCGTCGGCCCAGGGCCGGGCCGTGCCGTTGGCCAGGGTGGTGGTGAGCGAAGCGGTGGAGGGGGAGGCCGTCGTGGTCAGTCCCCACGGGCGGCGGGTGTACGCATCGGCCCAGGAGGAGCGCAGCAGGGCCGTGAGGGAGGCCACCACCGCCGGGTTCGCCGCCGCCACGTCGTGCTGTTCGGCGAGGTCCGCCGTCAGGTCGTAGAGCTCGAACCGCCACTGTGCGTCCGGTACGGTCCGGTCCCGCGCCGGGGCGAACCGTACGGCCTTCCACCGGTCCTTGCGGATGGCCTCCGCGACCTGCTTGGCCCGGCCGCCGTCCTGCGCGTTGGCCCGGCTGGTGACGCCCTGCTCGTCCCGGTACCAGTACAGGTGGTTGTGGAGGGGGGCGAGCGCGGGGGCGCCGTTCAGGACGGGGGCCGCCGAGAGCCCGTCGATGTCGGAGGGGGCCGGGGCGCCGCCCGCCAGGTCGGCGAGGGTGGGCAGGAGGTCGTACAGCGGGGTGGGGCGGGCGCTGGTGGTGCCGGGGGCGATCCGGCCCGGGGACCAGGCGACGAGGGGGACGCGCACGCCGCCCTCGTACAGGTTGCGCTTGTATCCGCGCAGCGGGCCGTTGGCGTCGAAGAGGTCCGGGTTCACCCCGCCCTCCTCGTGCGGGCCGTTGTCTGAGGCCACCAGGACGACCGTGCGCTCCGCGACGCCCCGGGCCTTCAGCCGGTCGACGATCGCACCGACCTGCGCGTCGAGGAGGCTGATCTGCGCCGCGTGCGACTTGTTCGCCTGCGTCCAGGAGCGGGAGGCGTAGGCGCTCGCGTCGGGGATCTCGCTCGGTGCGTGCGGGAGGTTCGGGGTGAGGAAGAGCAGGAAGGGGGCGGGGCCGGCGGCGTGGGCGTCGATGAAGCCGAGGGCGCGCGCGGCGATCGCGTCGGGGGCGAAGGTGCCCGTCGGGACGGTCTCCTTGGCGTTGCCGTTCCAGAGGTACGCCGGGTAGTACTGGTGGGCGTGCCCGTGGTCGATGTACCCGTAGAACTCCTCGAAGCCCCGCGCGGACGGGTGGCTCGGCTGGTTCCCGGCCTCCGGCCCGAAGCCCCACTTGCCGAAGAGGCCCGTACGGTACCCGCGTGCCCGGAGCACCTCCGCGAAGGTGGTGTCGCCCGCGCCGAGGCTGCCCTGGCCGCCGCCGGAGGGGTTGGCCCGGACGGCGGCGTGGCCGGTGTGCAGGCCGGTCAGCAGCGCGGCGCGGGAGGGCGCGCAGACGGCGGCGGCGGCGTAGGCGTCGGTGAACCGGAGCCCCTCGGACGCCAGTTGGTCGATGCGCGGGGTGGTGATCAGCTTCTGGCCGTACGCGCCCAAGTCGCCGTAGCCCAGATCGTCGGCCAGGATCACCACGAGGTTCGGCGGGCCCCCGGTCTCGGCGGCGGCCCCCGCCCCGGCCCCCGCCCCGGTCCCGGCGGCGGCCGCCCGCGCCGGCTGGACGGCCTGCGGGAGCACCGCGAGGCCGGCGGCGGCTGCCGCGGAACCCGCGAGGAAGTGGCGGCGGCTGGACATCTGGAACTCCCCGGTGGCAGAGGGCTGGTGGGAAGATCGTCCGCGCGGACGGCCGCCGAGACCATGCACGGGGCATGAAAAGCGTGTGACGGCGGCCCCCGGGGAACGTGCACGCGGTGAACGTGCACCCGGGGGCCGCCGTCAAAGGCCGTTCGGATGGCCGGGGTTCAGATGGCCGGGGTTCAGATGGCCGAGGCTCAGATGGCCGAGGCTCAGATGGTCGAGGCTCAGATGGTCGAGGTGTCGATGACGAAGCGGTAGCGGACGTCGCCCGACTGGACGCGCGCGTACGCCTCGTTGACCTCGTCGGCGCGGATCAGCTCGATCTCCGAGCCGAGCCCGTGCTCCGCGCAGAAGTCGAGCATCTCCTGCGTCTCGGCGATCCCGCCGATCATCGAGCCGGCCAGGGTCTTGCGGCCGCCGATGACGGAGAACAGGTTCAGCGAGACCGGCTCCTCCGGGGCGCCGACGTTGACCAGGGCCCCGTCCACCTTGAGCAGCCCCAGGTAGGCGTCGAGCGCGAGGGGCGCGGAGACGGTGGACACGATCAGGTCGAAGCGGCCGGTCAGCTCCTTGAAGGTGGCCTCGTCGCTCGTGGCGTAGAAGTGGTCGGCGCCCAGCTTGAGGCCGTCCTCCTGCTTGCGCAGGGTCTGGGAGAGGACGGTGACCTCGGCGCCGAGCGCGTGGGCGATCTTGACGCCCATGTGGCCGAGCCCGCCGAGGCCGACGATCGCGACCTGCTTGCCGGGGCCGGCCTGCCAGCGCTTGAGCGGGGAGTAGAGGGTGATGCCGGCGCACAGCAGCGGGGCGGCGATGTCGAGGGGGAGACCCTCGGGGATGCGGACGGTGTAGTTCTCGTCGACGACCACGTGCGTGGAGTAACCGCCGTACGTGGGCTCGCCGTTCTTGTCGAGGGCGTTGTACGTGCCGGTCATGCCCTTGGCGCAGAACTGCTCCTGCCCGGCGAGGCACTGCTCGCACTCGCGGCAGGAGTCGACGAAGCAGCCGACGCCGACCCGGTCGCCGACGGCGAACTTGGTGACCTCGGGGCCGACTTCGGCGACGACACCGGCGATCTCGTGGCCCGGGACCATGGGGTAGATGCCCTCGCCCCAGCCGTCGGTGACCTGGTGGATGTCGGAGTGGCAGATGCCGGCGAACTTGATGTCGATGAGGACGTCGTGCGCGCCGACCGGACGGCGCGGGACGGTGATGCGCTCCAGCGGGGCCTTGGGCGCGGGGGCGGCGTAGGCGGCGACCTGGGTGACGGACACGGTGGGGCTCCTCGGAAGACTGCTGTGCGGACGTGCGGGGTGCGGGCCTGCGGCGCGGGCCCGCGGTACGGGCCCGCGGTACGGGCCCGGCGTACGGACTGCGGTGCGGACCCGCGGCGCGGACCCGGCGTACGGACTGCCGTACGGGACTGCCGTGCGGACTCCCGTACGGGACCGCCGTGCGGGACCGCTGTGTGGTTCCAGCCTGCACTGCCCCGCTCCGGACACCCATCCCCCTGCCCTGCCTAGGTCTGGCAGACCTACCCTTGACGGGGTCAGGCTCACGGCCCCGTCCCGCGCCCCCGCGCGGGGATACTGGGGTAATGGACCAGCTTGATCAGCGAGCCGAGCTCGGCGAGTTCCTGCGCTCCCGGCGCGCCCGGCTGCGGCCCGAGGACGTGGGCCTGCCCGACTACGGGCGTCACCGCCGGGTCCCCGGCCTGCGCCGCGAGGAGCTGGCGCAGCTGGCCGGGGTGTCGGTCGCGTACTACACGCGCCTCGAGCAGGGCCACGGCCAGAACGTGTCGGCGGAGATCCTCGACGCCATCGCCCAGGCCCTGCGCCTGGACAACACGGAGCGCGCTCACCTGAGCCACCTGGCCGGCCCCAAGCCCCGCAAGCGCCGCCAGGCCCCGCGCCCCCAGCAGGTCCGGCCGCAGCTGCGGACGCTGCTGGACGCGATGGACGGGGTACCGGCGTACCTGGTCGGGCGGCGTCAGGACGTCATCGGCTGGAACCCGCTGGCCGCGGCCGTCTTCGGCGACTTCGGGGCGCTCCCGGCGCAGGAGCGCAACCTGGTCCGCCTGGTGTTCCTGGACCCGGCGACGGCGGAGCTGTACGCGGACTGGGAATGCCGGGCGTGCGAGGTGGTGAGCAACCTGCGCGTGTACGCCGGACAGTTCCCGGACGACGAACGGCTGTCCGCACTGGTCGGCGAGCTGTCGGTCAAGAACGAGGAGTTCCGGCGGCTGTGGGCGGCCCACACGGTGGCCGACAACAAGATCCACGGCGTCAAGCGGCTGCGCCATCCGCTGGTCGGCGAGCTCCTGCTCTCCTTCGAGACGCTGGCCTTCCCGGACGACCCGGCGCAGTTCCTGGTCACCTACCACGCCGCCCCGGGCTCCCCCTCGGCCGACGCCCTGCGCCTCCTCGCCTCCTGGTCCGCGTCCCCGGCCGCCCCGGAGCGGGAGCGGGAGCACGCCCCGGGCCCCGTCGGGGAATCCGCCCCGTAGAACCGCACCGCACGCCCCGGCTGCGGCTACAGCCGCGGCTACAGCTGGAGCTGGGGCTACAGCTGGAGCTGGAAGTACCCGACCCCGCGCTCGCGCCGGTACCCCAGGGCCGCGTTGACCGCGAGCATCGGGGCGTTGTCGTCCGCCACCGAGGTGGCGATGGTGCGCAGGTCCGGGTGGCGGGTCGCCGCCTCCGCGAGCATGCGGAGCTTGACCGCGCGGCCGAGGCCGTGGCCCCGGTGGGCGGGGACGACCACGGTGTCGTACTGGAGAGCGCGCGGGCCCGCCGGATCGGTCAGGACCAGTTCCGTGTAGGCCGCCACCTCGCCGTCCGGGGTGACCGCGGCGACCGTGGTCAGGGCGCCTCCCCGGTCCAGGATCTTGCGGTGGGCCGCGTGCAGGCGCTCCGGCGTCCAGGTCTGGATCCGCTGGTCCAGTTCCCCCGACGGCGCGTCCTCCATCGCCCCGTGGGCGACGGCCACGGCCCGCGCCCACGCGTCGGGCACCAGCCCGGGCCAGCAGCGCAGCTCGTAGCCGGGTGCGGTGGGCGCTGCCCCTTCCTTCGCCACCCGCGCCGCCTGCACCCCCTGCGCCCAGCGCGCCTCGCGCACGTCCTGCACGTACCAGGCCATCGGCAGGACGTTCTCGAAGCCCACGGACTCGGCGAACTCCTGCCCCGGACCGCCGAGGTCCACCTCCGTCGCCACCGAGGTACGGCCGTCCGCGAGCAGCTCCGCGCGGGCCCGCTCCCACAGGGCCGCGCCCACACCGCGCCGTCGCGCGTCGGGCCGTACGGTCAGCTCGTCCAGGAACGCGGTGTGGTCGTTGGCGCCGTCGGTGAACAGGACCAGGGAGGCGACCGCGTCCTCCGTAGCCCAGTACAGCGAGCGCCCCCGTACCGACGGCACCCGCAGCGCTCCGGCCACCTCCGTCCGGGAGGGCGGCGGAGTCCCCGGCCGGTCGGCCGTCCTGGCGGCTGCCAGGACGGCCCACCAGTGGTCGACTTCGCCGTCGGTCGGGGGCACGGAGAGCGGGGTGATCGTCATGTTCCGGACCCTAAACCGGAGCGCGGCGAGGCCCGGCGGAGCGCTCGGGCGTTTTCGGTGACGGTCACCTTGCCGCGGCGGATCGTCGCCACCTGCGGGGCCCGCTTCGCGAGCGCGCTGTCGTGGGTGACGCGAACTCACAGGTGACACACGGACGGACGGCGGGGAGCCCCCTGGCCGGGGCTCCCCGCCGTCCGTCTGTGCTTCGTCGGGGTGCGGCTGTGGTGCGGGTGGGTCAGACGGCCGCGCCGGCCTTCCAGTCCGCCCAGCTCATGTTCCAGCCGTTGAGGCCGTTGTCCGGCTTGATGGTCTTGTCCGGGGAGTTCACGACCGTGACGACGTCTCCGATGAGGGAGTTGTCGTAGAACCATGCCGCGGGCTGGCTCGGGTCGTTCGCGCCCTTGGCGTCGTTCAGGCCGACGCAGCCGTGGCTGGTGTTGGCGCTGCCGAAGACCGAGTCCGCACCCCAGTAGTTGCCGTGGATGAAGGTGCCCGAGGTCGACAGGCGCATCGCGTGCGGCACGTCCTTGATGTCGTACTCGCCCTTGCCGTCGTCGTCCGTGAAGCCGACGGTGGCGCCGTTCATCCGGGTCTCCTTGAACTTCTCGGAGATCACCATCTGGCCGTTGTACGTCGGGTTCTCCGGGGCGCCCGCCGAGATCGGGATGGTCTTGAGGACCGCGCCGTCCCGGGTGACCGTCATCTTCTTCGACTTCGCATCGACCGTGGAGACCTGGCTCCGGCCGATCTTGAAGGTGACGGTCTTGCTCTGCACGCCCTGGATGCCCGGGCCGCCCTGGACCCCTTCCAGCGCCAGCTTCAGGGTGACGGTGGAACCCGCCTGCCAGTACTTCTCGGGGCGGAAGTCCAGCCGCTGCGTGCTGAACCAGTGGCCCACGACCTCCTGGCCGCTGCTGGAGGTGACCGTGATGCCCGCCTGGACGGCCTTCTTGTCCTTGATGGACTTGTCGAAGGTGATCGAGACCGGCATGCCCACGCCGACGGTCTGACCCGCGTCCGGGATGAAGGAGCCCACGAAGCTGTTCTGCGGGGAGATGGTGGTGAAGGAGGCGTTCTCGTGCGCCTCGCGGCCCGCCTCGTCCTTCGCGGTCGCCGACAGCGCGTACTTCGTGGAGCGCTTCAGCGCGCCGTCCGGCTTCCAGCTCTTCCCGTCGGCGGCTATCTTGCCCGGCACCTTCGTGCCCTCGGAGCTCTTCAGCTCGACCGCGGTGAGCGTGCCCCCGGTGACGGCCACCGTGGCCGCGTCGTTCAGGCCCACGTTGGTGGCGCCGTCCTTGGGCGTGATGGCTATCTTGGCCTGGGAGGCGTCCTTGGCCGCGGCCGCGTCCACGTCCGCCTGGGACTTCGCCGAGGCCTCTCCGCTGGCCTTCGGCGTCTGCGCCTTGCCGTCGTCTCCGCCGCATCCCGCGAGCACCAGTACGCCGCCGAGTACGGCGGATATGGCCACCAGGGACCTTCTCCGCCGCATGCTGTCCGTCCTCACACGCCACTCCATCGTTGCCGGAACCCCGAACTCCCCGGGCAGGGGGCCATGACCCCCTGCCTCTTCCTGACAACGCATTACACCCCGAGGTGCCGCCCCATTCCGTTCGAATGTGGTCAACCCCACCGTCAGGCGTTGTCAGTCTCTTCGTCGAGCTCCCCATCTTCCTCGTCGAGGTCCCACTCCATGGACTCGGGGTCGTATTCCACGGGCTCGCTGCTCCAGGAGGCCTGCGCGAGCTCCACTCCGGGAATGTCCGCGACCAGGTCAGTGGGGTCCACGAGGTAGGCCAGGGCCTCCGACTCGTCCTCCCGGACGGCCGCCTCCGCGTGGCCGCGCTCCTCGTCCGGCATGAACTCGTCGGCCTTGATGTGCGCGAGGGCGGCTCCGGTGAGGGCGTCGACGTCCGGCACTTCAAGGACCAAATCAACCCGAAGGCGTACGTATCGTGAGTTCTCAGAAGGGTTCATACGACGGAGAGTAATCCCGCGGCAGCCCCGGCTTTCCCACGACCCGCCCCTTTCCGTAGCATCACCGCACGGGGCCAATTCGCTGCTGCCACAAGGGGGATCGCACCGTGTCCGCACGCCGATCAACAGTCACCGCTCTCGGAGCGACCACCCTCCTCGCCGTCCTGTGGTTCGTCCCCTCGGCCAACGCCACCGCACCCGGGCACGAGAAGGCCGCCTCCGCCGCGCCCGCCGCCGCGAACACCCAGGTCCAGGCCACCTCCGCGCCCGGGCCCGCCCTCGCCGACACGGGCGGCGTGGACACCACGCCCTACCTGCTCGGCGGCACGCTCTGCCTGGGCGCCGGAGCCGGCTTCGTGGCCTTCTCCGTACGCCGCTCGCGCACGGCGTAACCGCCTGCGGACACACGGAAGGGTGCGCCCCCCCGGGATGTCCCGGAGGCCGCACCCTTCCACGTGCTCGAACTGATTCCCTCAGGTTCCCTCAGGCGAGGGGACCGGTGACGGTCTCGACGGCGTCCACCAGTGCACCCGAACGAACGAAGGCGTCCGCGGCGGCCAGGTCGGGCGCGAGGAACCGGTCCGGCCCGGGACCCTCCACGCCCGCCGCGCGCGCCGCCGCGATGGCGGCCTGACTGGCCGGCGCCGGGGTCAGCCCGTGGCGCAGCTCGATGGCGCGGGTGGCCGCGTACATCTCGATCGCGATGATCCGGGTGAGGTTGTCGACGGCGGTACGGAGCTTGCGCGCGGCCGACCAGCCCATCGAGACGTGGTCCTCCTGCATGGCGGAGGAGGGGATCGAGTCAGCGGAAGCCGGGACCGCGAGCCGCTTCATCTCGCTCACGAGCGCGGCCTGCGTGTACTGGGCGATCATGAGCCCGGAGTCCACGCCGGCGTCGTCCGCGAGGAACGGCGGCAGGCCGTGGCTGCGGTTCTTGTCGAGCAGCCGGTCGGTGCGGCGCTCGGCGATCGACCCGAGGTCGGCGGCGGCGATGGCGAGGAAGTCCAGCACGTAGGCGACCGGGGCACCGTGGAAGTTCCCGTTGGACTCCACGCGCCCGTCGGACAGCACGACCGGGTTGTCGACGGCGGCGGCCAGCTCGCGGGAGGCGACGAGGGCGGCGTGCGCCATGGTGTCGCGGCCCGCGCCGGCGACCTGCGGGGCGCAGCGCACGGAGTAGGCGTCCTGCACGCGCGGGGCGGTCTCCTCCTGGTAGTGCCGGACGAGCCCGGAACCCTTCAGGACGGCGGCCATGTTCGCGGCGGCGGCACCCTGGCCGGGGTGCGGGCGGATGGCGTGCAGCTCGGGCTGGAGCACCTTCTCGGTGCCGAGCAGCGCCTCCAGCGTCAGCGCGGCGGTGATGTCGGCGGCGGTGTACAGCCGGCCGAGGTCGGCGAGGGCCATGACCAGCATGCCGAGCATGCCGTCGGTGCCGTTGAGGAGGGCGAGGCCCTCCTTCTCGCGGAGCTCGACGGGGGCGATCCCGGCCTCGGCGAGCAGCTCCCCGGCGGGCCGCACGACCCCGTCGGGGCCCTCCGCGTCGCCCTCGCCCATCAGCGCGAGCGCGCAGTGCGAGAGCGGGGCGAGGTCTCCCGAGCAGCCCAGCGAGCCGTACTCGTGCACGACGGGGGTGATCCCGGCGTTGAGCACGTCGGCCATCGTCTGCGCGACGGACGGCCGGACGCCGGTGTGCCCGGAGCAGACGGTCTTCAGCCGCAGGAACATCAGCGCCCGCACGACCTCGCGCTCCACGCGCGGGCCCATGCCGGCGGCGTGCGAACGCACGATGTTGCGCTGGAGCTGCGCGCGCAGCTCGGGGCTGATGTGCCGGGAGGCGAGCGCGCCGAACCCGGTGGACACCCCGTAGACGGGCTCGGGCTTCGCGGCGAGCGCGTCCACGATCTCGCGGGCCGCGGCGAGCGCGGCGACGGCCTCACCGGAAAGCTCCACGCGGGCGTTGCCGCGAGCGACGGCGATCACGTCTTCGGCGGTGGTCCCGGACGTTCCCACCACGATAGTGTGCATATCCATATTCAGCAGCGTACGGACTGAATCCCTTCATGTCACCCCTCTCCAGGCGCCGCTCACACGGCTCGGCCCTGGCGGGCCTCACCGGCTTCGCCGCGCTGCGCCGGACTCCGTCCGGCGGTGGCGGGTCCCCTTCTGGACGCACCACTCGCACGGCTCGGCCCTGGCGGGCCTCACCGGCTTCGCCGCGCCGCGCCGGACTCCGTCCGGCGGTGGCGGGCCGGCGGTGGGGCCAGGGTCGCCCGGTGCCGGGGCCGGTGGGCGGGTGCGGCTGGTTCTGCCCTGCGGGGCGAAGTCCCCCACCCGCCCTTCACCCGCCCCCCGGGCTCCGCCCGGCCCCTTCGCCGCACACGGCACCGCCACCGGGAGCCCCGCCCCCGGCATCCCCCGGCGCAGCCCGAAGCGGCCGCTACGCCCGGCCCCGGAAGCGGCGGCGTTCCCCCGGCCCTCCGGGCTCCGCGTCGGCGAGGCGGACCACCGCCGTGTCCCGCCCCGCGACCACCGGCTTCGCCGACCGCGCCGCCTTCGCCTTGTACTGCGCGGCGTCCGCCAGCCGGAACAGCCGCCGGGAGGATTTCACCGGCCCGATCAGGTCCCCCGTGGAGGCGACCCCGCAGGCGACCCCCTCCCCCAGCTCCAGCTCGGCGGCCCGCAGGCACACCTCCTCGGTGACCCGTACCACCTCGTCCGCCGAAGGCCCCACGCTGACCAGGCAGAACTCGTCCCCGCCCAGCCGCGCGACCAGCGCGCCCGGCAGCATCGCCCCGCACAGGCTGAGCACGGAGCCGAACCGTTCCAGCAGCCGGTCCCCCATCGCGTGCCCGAGGGTGTCGTTGACCTTCTTGAGGCCGTTCAGGTCGCAGACGACCAGACTCACCACCACCGCGGCCCCGCTCCGCCGGTGCTCCTCCAGCGCCTCGTCGAGCCGCATGTCCACGGCACGCCGGTTGGCCAGCCCGGTCAGCGGGTCGGTGAAGGCGAGCCGCCGGGCCTCCTCCAGCCGGTCGCTCTGCGCCAGCCCGGCCGCGATCACCGCCGCGAGGACCTCCCCGAATTCCGCGTCGTCCTCGTCGAAGTCGGCCATGCCCTCGTCCCGGGCCACGTAGAGCTCGCCCCAGGCCCGCCCGCTCAGCACGATCGGGGCCACCACGCACGTACCGCGCCCGCGCCGCCGCAGCGCGTCGCCCCGCCGTCCCGGCCGGTCGCCGACGGCGCTGTCCACCCAGGCGTGGGGTCCGCCCCCGCCGACCCAGCGCTCGTGCAGGAACTCCGTGATCTCGGGGAAATCGTGCACGGGGTACGACTCGTCCTCGGGGAACTCCTCCTCCCCGTCCCGGCGCTCCCCCTCGTTCACGAGCACCCGCAGGCGCCCCCGCTCCCGCTCCCACGCAGAGATCGCGGCGAACGAGCCGTCCATCGCCAGCCTCGCCCCGCGCGCTGCCGCCCGCACGCTGTCCCGCGGCGCGCAGGCGGCGGCCATGGCCTGCGCGAGGCCCACAACGGCTCGAAGCCGCCCGTCAACACCCATCACCCCAGGTTAGGGAGTTTTGTCCGATTTAGTGACAATTGGCGCGACATTCGGTGGCACCAAGATCACACCCGGTCACGGGCAGGGTTCCGCGGACACCCTCACACCCCGGGCCACCGAGGCTTCCGCTTCTCGTTGAACGCCGCCACGCCCTCGGCCCGGTCCCCGGAGAAGGCCACCGTCCGCCACGCCGCGTCCTCGATCTCCAGCCCGGCCGTCAGGTCCATGCCGTGCCCGAGCCGCAGCGCCCGCTTCGCGGCCCGCAGCCCCACCGGGGAGTTCGCGGCCA
This sequence comes from Streptomyces sp. NPDC099050, assembly GCF_044759865.1. NCBI lineage: Bacteria > Bacillati > Actinomycetota > Actinomycetes > Kitasatosporales > Streptomycetaceae > Streptomyces > Streptomyces sp. NPDC099050. The sequence continues at coordinate 103,309 of NZ_JBIWAE010000017.1, forward strand.
TCGCCGCCGCCATCGCGAGGGCGGCCTCGCGGTCCGTCCCCGCCGGCACCACCGAGTCCACCAGACCCAGGACCAGCGCCTCCGCCGCCTCCACCCGCCGCGCGGTGAAGATCAGCTCCGCGGCCCGCGCCGCCCCCACGCGCCTCGGCAGCAGCTGCGTACCGCCGCCGCCCGGGATCACCCCGACCGACACCTCGGGCAGCCCGACGACGGCCGTCTCGTCGGCCACGATGACATCGCAGGCGAGGGCCAGCTCGAAGCCGCCGCCCAGCGCGAACCCGTGCACCGCCGCGATCACCGGCATCGGGAGCTCCAGCACTCCTCCGTACGCGCCCCGCGTGGTCGGCCGCTGGCGCAGCAGCTCGGCGTCCGAGAAGGAGTTGCGCTCCTTGAGGTCCGCGCCCACGCAGAACGCCCTCTCGGCGGCCGAGGAGAGCACGACGACCCGTACCGACGGGTCCGATCCCAGCGCCGCGCACGCCGCGCCGATGCCCCGCGCCATCTCGGTCGACACGGCGTTCATCGCCTTGGGCCGGTCCAGCACCAGCTCGGCGACGTGCCCGTCGCCTTCACGACGTACCGCGGCGAACTCCCCGAAGCGCTGCTCCGACATCTCTACGACCCTCCGTGTTAACGACCGTTATCACGTGACTCTAGTGCGCGGAGCAGGCCGGAAGGAGACTTCCGGCAGACCAATTTTCGGCAGAAAGCGCCTCCTGCGGACATCACCGCGAAGCGCGAGACGTGTCGGCTGTCGCCTCAGGAGTGCGCGGCCGTACACGACCGCGACGAGAACGCGCCCGAGAACAACCTGGCCGCCGGACGGGCAGACAGGCGGACGGGCGGACGGGCAGACGGGCAGACGGGCCAACGGGCGGACGGGCCAACCGGCCCGGGGGCACGTCAACCGGGGATCTTGGGGCTCCGGCGCGTCAGCGACCAGGGCTCCACGACGCCGAGGCCGCGCACCGGGCGCTGGAACATCGGCTGGAGCGCGAAGCGGTAGGTGCCGCCGCCCTCCTCGTTCTCGGCTTCCTTCTCCGAGACCGGCGCCGCGCCCGTGCGGCCCAGCTCCTGGGCCATCGCGCCGTCCACCAGGACCGCGTCCTTGGGCGCTATCGACGTCAGCCGCGAGGCCAGGTTCACCGTGGTTCCGAAGACGTCGCCCATCCGCGTGGTCACCGTCCCGAAGGCGATGCCCACGCGCAGCTCCGGCATCTGCGGATCGGCTTCCATCGTCTCGATCAGCCGCAGGGCGATCTCCGCCGCCGTCGCCGCGTCGTCGGCGCAGTACAGCACCTCGTCGCCGAGCGTCTTGATCAGCCGGCCGCCGTGCGCCGCCACCAGGTCCGCGGAGGTCGTCTCGAAGGACTCGACCAGCTCGCCGAGCTCCTCCTCCTCCAGCCGCCGCGTCAGGCGCGTGAAGCCCACCAGGTCGGCGAAGCCCACCGCGAGGCGCCGGTCGACCATCTCCTCGTCGTCCGCCACCTGCACGACCCGCCCGGTCGCGGCCGCGAGCTGGCGCCGCCACACGTAGACCAGGAACTCCTCCAGCTCCGGCAGCAGCAGCTCGACGAGCGGGTACGTGACCTCCGTACGGGTCATCCCCGGCTCCGGCGGCTCCGTCAGGCCCTCCAGGAAGGAGTCGATCTGCCATTCCGCGAGCCGGGCCGTGGTCTGCCCGGTGGACCGGGCCACCTGGACCGCCATCGGCTCGCTCAGCAGCCCGGCCTCGACGAGGCCGGCGAGCCGGCGCAGCGCCAGTACGTCGGCCTCCGTCAGGGCCCTGGCCTGGCCGATGTCCGCGAAGCCCATCGCCCGCCAGAAGCGGGAGGCGAGCTCCATCGAGACCCCGGCGCTACGGGCCGCCTGGAAGGGCGTGTACCGGCGCTCGGCGCCCAGGATCAGCTGCTCCAGGCGGATGGCGAGCGGGTCGGCCGTCGGCTGCGCCGTGTGGTCGACCTCGTGGTGGGGAGTGTGCTGCTCGCGCCCGATGGGGGTGGCGTGGACTCCGGAACCGCCGGAGCCGCCCGAGCTGCCGGAGCCGCCCGTCGACGGTCCGGGGGCGGGCGCGCTGGACCGAGGGTCGTCGACGGTCAAGGGCCGCCTCCTGTCCATTCCGTGCGCACTGCCGAACCGGGTGATCACCGCGAGGACCGGGATCGCCTAAACCATACGGCAGGTGTGCCGTAGCTCACTCCCCCTGCTCCGTCACCCGGGACGGCCCCCCGCGGGCTACCGCACGGACCGCAGATGGACGACGTCCCCTGCCCCCACGGCCTCGTGCTTGTCCTCGGCGGTCCGTACGACGAGCCGCCCGTCGGTGTCCACCGCTTCGGCCGTCCCGGTGAGCGTGCGCCCGCCGGGCAGCTCGGCCCGCACGTGCTTGCCGAGGGTCGCGCAGCCCGCCGCGTACGTCTCCTGCAGACCGCTGGCCGCCGGATCGCCGCCCGCCGCGCGCCAGTTTCCGTACCACTGCTCCAGGGAGCGCAGTACGGCCCTGAGCAGCGGGTCCCGGTCGGTGACGGTGGCCTTGGCCAGGAGCAGCGACCCGGCGGTGTCCACCGGCAGCTCGGCGTCGGTCAGCGTCACGTTGAGCCCGATCCCGAGGACGACCCCGTCGCCCACGCGCTCGGCGAGGATCCCGCCGGCCTTGCGCTCCTCACCGTCGACGGTGACCAGGAGGTCGTTGGGCCACTTGAGTGCGGTGTCCACGCCGGCGGCGCGCGAGAGCCCGGTGGCCGTGGCCACCCCGGCCAGCAGCGTCAGCCAGCCCCACCGCTCCTGCGGCACGGAGGGCCCGGGCTTCAGGAGTACGGAGAAGAACAGCCCGGACCGCGCGGGCGCGACCCAGCTCCGGTCGAGCCTGCCCCGCCCGGCGGTCTGCTCCTCGGCGACGAGCACGGCCCCCTCGGGCAGCTTTGCGGCCCGGGAGGCGAGATCACTGTTGGTGGACCCGGTGGATCCCACCACCTCCAGCGAACTCCACAGCCCCTCACCGCTCACGAGGGCCCGCTGCAGCGCGGCGACGTTCAAGGGCGGCCGGTCCAGACTCGACCAACGGCCCGCGGGAGCACCTGCTGAAGCATCTGATGGCATGATCGAATCCTTATGTCGCTATCTCGCTTTATGTGACCCTCTGACCCGGGATTGCATACGGATCGTGATCGACCCTAGCGTCCGGGCTGTGGGGGATTCTCCGGTAAAGAGGGCGTTCAGGTTTCGTTTTTACCCTGATGACGCGCTGGCGACAGAGCTGTCGAAGACATTCGGGTGCGTGCGGAAGGTCCACGACCTCTAGCCCGCGCCATTGCGGACGCGGCCTGGCGCGAGCTGCGGAGGATGCCGGGCTACAAGGCGGCCTGGTCCGGACGCGAGCTGCGCGTCGTGGACCGGTGGTTCCCTGGCTCGAAGCTGTGCTCGGCCCGCGGTGCCGTCGCCGCCACCATGCCGCTGAACGTCCGCACGCGGACCTGTGAGGGTTGCGGCGCCGTTCACGACCGGAACGGCGGCCCAGCCGTCGATCTCTTGGCCGCCGGGTCGGCGGTGTCTGCCTGTCGAGCGGACGGAAGACCTCCCGGGGACCCTCCCGGCAGGCGGTCCGCGGTGAAGCAGGAAAACCCGCCCGCGAGGGTCGGGACCGTGCCCCCTAAGGGCCACGGCGAGGCCAAGCAACCCAGATGAGGTGTGTCAAACGCCGCACCGCCGAGCGCCATGGCCGCCGATACGCTACGCACCAGTAGCTAGTAAAAACCAAGTACGTCACCAGGCAGTTGACACCACGCAGGGAGCCGCGACCCCGATGTCACAACCGTCAGAGCCGATCGACATGCACACCACCGCGGGGAAGATCGCGGATCTGCAGCGCCGCGTCGAGGAAGCCACGCACGCCGGATCCGGGCGTGCGGTGGAGAAGCAGCACGCCAAGGGCAAGCTGACGGCGCGTGAGCGGGTGGCCCTGCTGCTGGACGAAGGGTCCTTCGTCGAGTTGGACGAGTTCGCCCGGCACCGGTCGACGAACTTCGGGCTGGAGAAGACCCGGCCGTACGGCGACGGCGTCGTCACCGGCTACGGGACCGTCGACGGGCGGCCCGTCGCCCTGTTCTCGCAGGACTTCACCGTCTTCGGCGGGGCGCTGGGCGAGGTCTACGGTCAGAAGATCATGAAGGTGATGGACTTCGCGCTGAAGACCGGCTGCCCGCTCATCGGCATCAACGACTCCGGCGGCGCCCGCATCCAGGAGGGCGTCAGCGCGCTGGGCATGTACGGCGAGATCTTCCGCCGCAACGTCCACGCCTCCGGCGTGATCCCGCAGATCAGCCTGGTCGTCGGCCCCTGCGCGGGCGGGGCCGTGTACTCCCCGGCCATCACCGACTTCACGGTCATGGTCGACCAGACCTCGCACATGTTCATCACCGGCCCGGACGTCATCAAGACCGTCACCGGCGAGGACGTCGGCTTCGAGGAGCTGGGCGGGGCGCGCACGCACAACAGCACGTCAGGCGTCGCGCACCACATGGCGGGTGACGAGAAGGACGCCATCGAGTACGTGAAGTCGCTCCTCTCCTACCTCCCGTCGAACAACCTCTCCGAGCCCCCGGCCTTCCCCGAGGAGGCCGACACCGAGGTCTCGGACAACGACCGCGAGCTCGACACGCTGATCCCGGACAGCGCGAACCAGCCGTACGACATGCACAAGGTGATCGAGCACGTGCTCGACGACGCGGAGTTCCTGGAGACCCAGTCGCTCTTCGCGCCGAACATCCTCACCGGCTTCGGCCGCGTCGAGGGGCACCCGGTCGGGGTCGTCGCCAACCAGCCGATGCAGTTCGCCGGCTGCCTGGACATCGACGCCTCCGAGAAGGCGGCCCGGTTCGTCCGGACCTGCGACGCCTTCAACATCCCGGTGCTGACCTTCGTCGACGTTCCGGGCTTCCTCCCGGGCACGGACCAGGAGTACAACGGAATCATCCGGCGCGGCGCCAAGCTGATCTACGCGTACGCCGAGGCGACCGTCCCCCTGATCACCGTCATCACCCGCAAGGCCTTCGGCGGCGCCTACGACGTGATGGGCTCCAAGCACCTGGGCGCCGACCTCAACCTCGCCTGGCCGACGGCGCAGATCGCCGTCATGGGCGCGCAGGGCGCGGTCAACATCCTGCACCGCCGCGCGATCGCCGAAGCGGAGGAGGCCGGCACCGCCGACGAGACCCGGGCGCGCCTCATCACCGAGTACGAGGACGCGCTGCTGAACCCGTACACGGCCGCCGAGCGCGGCTACGTAGACGCGGTGACCATGCCGTCCGAGACCCGGGCGCACGTGGTCAAGGGGCTGCGTCAGCTGCGCACCAAGCGCGAGTCCCTGCCCCCGAAGAAGCACGGCAACATCCCCCTCTAGGACGCTAGGAGGCAGTCCCGTGGTGATCAAGGTCGTCAAGGGGAACCCGACCCCGGAGGAGCTGGCCGCCGCACTGGCGGTGGTCCGAGCGCGCGCGACGGCCCTCGCGTCGGAGCCGTCGGGCGCGGCGCGGGTGACCGACGCGTGGGCGGCACCGGGCCGGGTGGCCCGGCGGACCCTGCCGCGCCCCGGACCGGGCGCGTGGGGCCGTACGTACTGGCCCGCTTGACGCGGTCGCCGGTGCAGTCGCCGGTGAAGTCGGCGTGAACTGCCCGTGGCGCCTGAGTACCCGTACTCAGGCGCCACAGGAGTGCTCCGGGCCAGGATCGGAGCATGCTCTGGTCAGACCCGAAGAACGAGCCGCCGAAGGACATGCGCGACGCCGAGGCGATGGTCCGGCGGATGACGCTGATCGTCGTCATCGCGATGGTCGTCGTGGTGTACGTGCTGGGCGTGGGCGGCTTCTAGCGCCGCGAGCCGGGCCCCCGGGCCGCCCCTACGATGGCAGGCATGACTGCTGCCCCCCGCCACGCCCTCGTCCTCGCCTCCGCCTCGCCCGCCCGGCTCAACCTGCTGCGGCAGGCCGGGCTCGCCCCGCACGTGATCGTGAGCGGCTTCGACGAGGACGCCCTCACCGCCGACTCCCCCTCCGAGCTCGCGCTCGCGCTGGCCGAGGCGAAGGCGGCCGTCGTGGCGGCCCTGGACGAGGCCGCGGGGGCCCTGGTGATCGGCTGCGACTCCGTGCTGGAGCTGGACGGCGAGGCGCTGGGCAAGCCGGCGGACGCCGCGGAGGCCACGGCCCGCTGGAAGTCGATGCGCGGGCGCGCCGGGGTGCTGCGCACCGGGCACTGCGTGATCGACACGGCGAGCGGCCGCCGGGTTTCGGCCACGGCGTCGACGACGGTCCGCTTCGGCGAGCCGACGGACGCGGAGGTGGCGGCGTACGTGGCGAGCGGGGAACCGCTGCACGTGGCCGGGGCGTTCACCCTGGACGGACTGTCTGCCCCGTTCATCGAGGGGATCGACGGTGATCACGGCAATGTGATCGGGATCTCCATGCCGCTGCTGCGCTCGCTGCTGGCGGAACTGGGCGTGTCCATCACGGACTTGTGGGCTTGATCTCCCCGGGCCTGCCGAAGTCCCCGAAGTCCGCCAGCGGGTGGCCCGGGGGCGCGTCCTGGACGTCCGCATCACCATGGGGAGCGCCGCCGGGGCCGTCCTTCGGCCCGCCCGGGCCTCCGGAGCCGCCCAGGGGGCCGCTGGAGCCCTCCGCGGGACCGCCGACGCCGCCGGCGGCCCCGACCGCGCCCTTGGCCGCGTAGAGGGTCAGGCTCAGTACCAGCAGGCAGAGGATCAGCATCATCACCGCGAAGGCGCCCCAGCCCACCAGGCCGACGACGAGGGCGCCGAGCAGTCCGTGGGTGACGGCGGCGCTGACGAGGAGCACGCGCGCGAAGGCGCCCGGGGCCCGGTCGCGGATCGCGGCGAGGAAGAGGAACACCGCACAGGCGAGCAGGAACCCGGCCATGCCGGCGCCCAGCGCATAGGTTGCCTTGGACATGACATCCGGATCGGCGCCCGCGATGGACATCGACTGGTTCTCGGTGGTCCGGCCTAGGACGAGGTGGACGAAGCCGAGCACCGCCGCCTCCACGACGAGTACGACCGCGGTCGCTCCGGCCACGGATCTCCGCAGCACCACGCCACCCACGCCACCCACACCAGCCACGACGCCCCCACCCCGCATGCACAAGCCCGTTCGACGCCTGGAGGCTACTAACGGGTAAACCTTGGGACAAGGGGCCGGTGCCGCTTCGTTACGGTCGGGCCGCCACACGGCGACACCCCGGCGACACCCCGGCGACCACACGGCGGCCACACGGCGCCCGCGCAAGGAGTGCGTGGGCCGTTCGTAGGGATTCGACAAAGAATCACCCCGGCCCGCTGACCCGGGGAACAGAGACCCCGGACACACGGCAGGGTTACTGTGCAGTCGGGGATCCCCCTGACATGGGGCGCCACAAGGGTTTTATCGACCCGGGGTCGACTCGGATCACAGTCCGTGTGGGCAAGGTCACCACCGGGGAAGGGTCGAAAGGCCGTGTGGGCTGTCCCTAAACTCAGCTTGTTTCAAGGAGGGAGCCATCGTGCGCAAGGTGCTCATCGCCAACCGTGGCGAAATCGCAGTCCGCGTTGCTCGGGCCTGCCGGGATGCCGGGATCGCGAGCGTAGCCGTCTACGCCGACCCGGACCGGGACGCATTGCACGTCCGCGCGGCCGACGAAGCTTTCGCGTTGGGCGGTGACACCCCGGCCGCCAGCTACTTGGACATCTCCAAGATCCTGCAGGCCGCAGCCGATTCCGGTGCGGACGCCATCCATCCCGGATACGGCTTCCTCTCCGAGAACGCCGAGTTCGCGCAGGCCGTCATCGACGCGGGCCTGATCTGGATCGGCCCGCCGCCGCAGGCCATCCGCGACCTGGGTGACAAGGTCGCCGCCCGGCACATCGCGCTGCGCGCCGGCGCGCCGCTCGTGGCCGGCACCCCCGACCCGGTCTCCGGTTCGGACGAGGTCGTCACCTTCGCCAAGGAACACGGCCTCCCCATCGCGATCAAAGCCGCCTTCGGTGGCGGCGGCCGCGGCCTGAAGGTCGCCCGCAACATCGAAGAGATCCCGGAGCTCTACGACTCCGCCGTCCGCGAGGCCGTCGCCGCCTTCGGCCGCGGCGAATGCTTCGTCGAGCAGTACCTCGACAAGCCGCGGCACGTGGAGACCCAGTGCCTGGCCGACTCCCACGGCAACGTGGTCGTCGTCTCGACGCGTGACTGCTCGCTGCAGCGCCGCCACCAGAAGCTGGTCGAGGAGGCCCCGGCGCCGTTCCTGACGGAAGCCCAGAACGCCGAGCTGTACGCCGCGTCGAAGGCGATCTTGAAGGAAGCCGGCTACGTCGGCGCCGGCACCGTCGAGTTCCTCGTCTCCGCCGACGGACTCATCTCCTTCCTCGAGGTCAACACCCGCCTCCAGGTCGAACACCCGGTCACCGAGGAAGTCACCGGCCTCGACCTGGTCCGCGAAATGTTCCGCATCGCGGATGGTGAGGAGCTCGGCTACGGGGATCCCGCCCTGCGCGGTCACTCCTTCGAGTTCCGCATCAACGGCGAAGACCCCGGCCGCGGCTTCCTGCCCGCTCCCGGAACCGTCACCAAGTTCGCCCCGCCCACCGGCCCGGGCGTCCGCCTGGACGCGGGCGTCGAATCCGGCTCCGTCATCGGACCGGCCTGGGACTCTCTCCTCGCCAAGCTCATCGTCACCGGTGCCACGCGTGAGCAGGCCCTGCAGCGGGCGGCACGCGCGCTCGCCGAGTTCGAGGTCGAGGGCATGGCCACCGCCATCCCCTTCCACCGTGCGGTCGTCGTCGACCCCGCCTTCACCGCGAACCCGTTCACCATCCACACCCGCTGGATCGAAACCGAGTTCGTCAACGACATCCCCGCGTTCGTCGTCCCCGCCACGGACGACACCGAGGACGAGCCCGGCCGCGAGACCGTGGTCGTCGAGGTCGGCGGCAAGCGCCTGGAAGTCTCCCTCCCCTCCTCGCTCGGCATGACCCTGGCCCGCACCGCGGCCGCGGGCGGCGCCAAGCCCAAGCGCCGCGCCGCCAAGAAGTCCGGCCCCGCCGCCTCCGGCGACACCCTCGCCTCACCCATGCAGGGCACGATCGTCAAGGTCGCCGTCGAAGAGGGCCAGCAGGTCAACGAGGGCGACCTGATCGTCGTCCTCGAAGCCATGAAGATGGAACAGCCCCTGAACGCACACCGCTCGGGCACCATCGTCGGCCTCGCGGCAGAAGTCGGCGCCTCCCTCACCTCGGGCGCGCCCATCTGCGAGATCAAGGACTGACGTCCTCCGCCGGGGTTCCGGGGCTTGGGCCCTGGAACCCCGCGCACGGGTGCGGGCACTCGCGCCGCTGCGCGGGGCCGAGTCCCCTCCCCGCCCTTCGCCCGTTCCCTGGGCTCCGCCCAGACCCGCTCCTCAAACGCCGGCGGGGCTGAACATGGCCTGCGTCAGCCTGCACGTACAGGCTGACACCTGCCAAAATCCAGCCCCGCCGGCGTTTGAGGCGCAGGGGTCCGGGGACTGGTCCCCGGCAACGGCGCCGCAGGTACTCAGCGGCGCCGCAGGTCCGCGACCCGCGCCCGCTCCGCCTGCTGCTGCTCGTGCAACGGCGGCGCCGCACTGCGCAGCTGGGCCGTCGGCCCGCCCCGCCGCTGGACCGGGAGCGGGGACTCCCGGCGCGGACGGCGCCCGGCCATCCCCTCTCCGGACCCGCCGCCGGAGGCACCCGACCCGGCGACGGTGATCTGCACGCCCTGGTCCGCCAGCGCCTGCAGTTCCGCACAGGCCCGGTCGTCGTGCGGCGGCGGCTCGTCCGTCACCAGCCGGGTGATCACGTCGGTCGGCACGGTCTGGAACATGGTGTCCGTCCCGAGCTTCGTGTGATCGGCCAGGACCACCACCTCCGCCGCGGCCTGCACCAGCGCCCGGTCCACGCTCGCGGAGAGCATGTTGGAGGTGGACAGCCCGCGCTCGGCGGTGAGGCCACTGCCGGACAGGAAGGCCCGCGAGACCCGCAGCCCCTGGAGGGACTGCTCGGCACCGCTGCCGACCAGCGCGTAGTTGGATCCGCGCAGGGTTCCGCCCGTCATCACCACCTCCACCCGGTTCGCATGGGCCAGCGCCTGTGCGACGAGCAGCGAGTTGGTGACGACGGTGAGTCCGGGCACCCGGGCGAGCCGGCGGGCCAGCTCCTGGGTGGTGGTGCCGGCGCCGACGACCACGGCCTCGCCTTCTTCGACGAGTCCGGCCGCGACATCGGCGATGGCGGTCTTCTCCGCCGTCGCGAGATGGGACTTTTGCGGAAAGCCGGATTCACGCGTGAAACCGCCCGGCAGTACCGCACCGCCGTGCCGGCGGTCGAGGAGTCCTTCTGCCTCCAGTGCCCGCACGTCCCGCCGTACGGTCACTTCGGAGGTCTGGACGACGCGGGCGAGCTCCCGGAGCGAAACCGCTCCGTTGGCCCGCACCATTTCGAGGATCAATTGGCGACGTTCTGCAGCGAACACGAAACTGACAGTAACCCGGGTGACCGTCTGCTTTCAGCTCCTTGCGCCGGAATTCCGAAGTTGTCCGTACCGTGGGGCAGTTAGTGGTATACGCGGTCGGCCCGCCGCGCACTTGCTCCGCGACGGGCCGACCATCCGCTCCAAAGTCCTTGCGCACAAGGGTCGTTATCGGTACTTACGCCTCGTCGGAGGACTTCCGCGTGTGCAGCTGGCGGGCGACTTCGGCGATCGAACCGGACAACGAGGGGTACACGGTGAACGCGTTTGCGATCTGCTCGACCGTCAGGTTGTTGTCGACGGCGATCGAGATCGGGTGGATGAGCTCGCTCGCGCGCGGGGAGACGACGACGCCGCCCACGACGATCCCGGTGCCGGGCCGGCAGAACAGCTTCACGAAGCCGTCCCGGATGCCCTGCATCTTGGCGCGCGGGTTGCGCAGCAGCGGGAGCTTCACGCACCGGGCGTCGATCTTGCCGGAGTCCACGTCGGCCTGGGTGTAGCCGACGGTGGCGATCTCGGGGTCGGTGAAGACGTTCGAGGAGACCGTCTTCAGGTTCAGCGGGGCCACCGCGTCGCCGAGGAAGTGGTACATCGCGATGCGCCCCTGCATCGCGGCCACCGAGGCCAGCGCGAAGATGCCGGTCACGTCGCCGGCCGCGTACACGCCGGGCGAGGAGGTGCGCGAGACCTTGTCGGTCCAGATGTGCCCGGACTCCTTGAGCTTGACCCCGGACTCCTCCAGGTTCATGTTGGCCGTGTTCGGGATCGCGCCGACCGCCATCAGGCAGTGCGTGCCGGTGATGACCCGCCCGTCGGAGAGGGTGACCTCGACCCGGTCGCCCACCCGCTTGGCGGACTCGGCGCGGGAGCGGCCGATGACGTTCATGCCGCGGCGCCGGAAGACGTCCTCCAGTACGGCGGCGGCGTCCGGGTCCTCACCCGGGAGCACCCGGTCGCGGGAGGACACGAGGGTCACCCGGGAGCCGAGGGCCTGGTACGCGCCGGCGAACTCGGCGCCGGTCACGCCGGAGCCGACCACGATGAGCTCCTCGGGGAGCTCTTCGAGGTCGTAGACCTGGGTCCAGTTCAGGATCCGCTCGCCGTCGGGCATCGCGTCGGGGATCTCGCGGGGGTGGCCGCCGGTCGCGATGAGCACGGCGTCGGCGGTGAGGATCGTCTCCGAACCGTCGGCGGCGGTGACGATGACGTCCCGCGTGCCGTCGATGCCCTGCGGGCCGCCGAGCTTGGCGCGGCCCCGGACGACGCGGGCGCCGGCCCGGGTGACCGAGGCGGTGATGTCGTGGGACTGGGCGAGCGCGAGGCGCTTGACGCGCCGGTTCACCTTGCCGAGGTCCACGCCGACGACGCGCGCGGCCTGCTCGATGTGCGGGGTGTCGTCCGCGACGACGATGCCGAGTTCCTCGTACGACGAGTCGAAGGTCGTCATGACCTCGGCGGTCGCGATGAGAGTCTTGGAGGGCACGCAGTCGGTGAGCACCGAAGCGCCGCCCAGGCCGTCGCAGTCCACGACGGTCACCTCCGCGCCGAGCTGGGCCCCCACGAGGGCCGCCTCATACCCGCCGGGTCCGCCGCCGATGATCACGATCCGGGTCACGAAAACTCCGCCTCACGTCTACCCGGCCGGCTGCCGCCCCGGCCGGGGCTTCCGGGGGGGTCTCCCCGGGGGATGCATTCCGTACGTCATTGTCCCGCACGCATCAAGGTGCTTCACGCCCGGTCCCACCATCCGGGACGCGGGCCCCGTACACGGCCGGGAGCGCTGTCGGGCCCGCCCCTCCCGTACCCTCGACCACATGTCGCTCTACGCCGCGTACGCCGGCAACCTCGACCCGCGGCTGATGACGCGCCGCGCTCCGCATTCGCCGCTGCGCGGCACGGGCTGGATCAACGACTGGCGGCTGACCTTCGGCGGCGAGCAGATGGGCTGGGAGGGCGCGCTGGCGACGATCGTCGAAGCGCCGCGCCACCAGGTCTTCGTCGCGCTGTACGACGTGGCCCCGCTCGACGAGGACTCGATGGACCGGTGGGAGGGCGTCGGACTCGACATCTACCGCCGGATGCGGGTGCGCGTGCACACGCTGGACGGCGAGGAAGCGGCCTGGGTGTACGTCCTCAACGGCTACGAGGGCGGCCTGCCCTCGGCCCGCTACCTCGGCGAACTCGCCGACGCCGCGGAATCCGCGGGCGCCCCGCACGACTACGTGATGGAACTGCGCAAGCGGCCCTGCTGACACCGCCCTGCTGACATCGCTCGGCTGAGAGCTGGTCCCCGGAGGCCCCCGCGATGCGCCGGGACAATTCGTCGGAAACGACAAGGCAACGATCCGAACACCGTGAGCTGCGCCATCTACGCGCGTAGGCGAAGAGCGGCTACGCTCTTCCGCGTGAACGCATCTGTTACCGACCCCTTCGCCGCCGCCGACGCCGCCGCCGCCCGCCTGCGCGAGCTGACCGGCGCCGAGACCCACGATGTCGCCCTCGTGATGGGCTCCGGCTGGGCCCCCGCCGCGGAGGCGCTGGGCGCGCCCGAGGCCGAGTTCCCGGTCACCGAGCTGCCCGGCTTCCCGCCCCCCGCCGTCGAGGGCCACGGCGGCAAGATCCGCTCGTACAAGATCGGCGAGAAGCGCGCGCTGCTCTTCCTCGGCCGGACCCACTACTACGAGGGCCGCGGCGTCGCCGCCGTCGCCCACGGCGTGCGCACGGCCGTCGCCGCCGGCTGCAAGACCATCGTCCTGACCAACGGCTGTGGTGGCCTGCGCGAGGGCATGAAGCCCGGCCAGCCGGTCCTGATCAGCGACCACCTCAACCTCACGGCCACCTCGCCGATCGTCGGCGCGAACTTCGTGGACCTGACCGACCTGTACTCGCCGCGCCTGCGCGCGATGTGCAAGGAGATCGACGAGACCCTCGAAGAGGGCGTCTACGTGCAGTTCCCCGGCCCGCACTACGAGACCCCGGCCGAGATCAACATGATCCGCGTCATGGGCGCCGACCTGGTCGGCATGTCCACCGTGCTGGAGGCCATCGCCGCCCGCGAGGCCGGCGCCGAGGTGCTCGGCATCTCTCTGGTCACCAACCTGGCGGCGGGCCTCTCCGGCGAGCCGCTGAACCACGAAGAGGTGCTCCAGGCCGGCCGCGACTCGGCCGCGCGCATGGGCAAGCTGCTGACCCAGGTCCTCGCCCGGATCTGATCGAGCGACCCGACCGACCGACGAGAGGTAGTGCAGGACGTGCAGGACGTGGACGCGCAGGACGATCTGATCGCACGGGCCCGGGCCTGGCTGGCCGAGGACCCTGACCCGGAGACGGCCGACGAGCTCGCCAGGCTCATCGGGGCCGGTGACACCACCGAGCTCGCGGACCGCTTCTCCGGCATGCTGCAGTTCGGCACCGCCGGACTCCGCGGCGAGCTGGGCGCGGGCCCGATGCGGATGAACCGGAACGTGGTGATCCGGGCCGCGGCGGGCCTCGCGGCCTACCTCAAGGCCCAGGGCCACGCCGGCGGCCTGGTCGTCGTGGGTTACGACGCCCGCTACAAGTCGGCCGACTTCGCCCGCGACACCGCCGCCGTGATGACCGGCGCCGGCCTGCGCGCCGCCGTCCTGCCCCGTCCGCTGCCGACGCCCGTCCTCGCGTACGCCATAAGGCACCTGGGCGCCGTCGCCGGCGTCGAGGTGACCGCCAGCCACAACCCGCCCCGGGACAACGGCTACAAGGTCTACCTCGGCGACGGCTCGCAGATCGTCTCCCCGGCCGACGCCGAGATCGCCGCGCAGATCGACGCGATCGCCGCGCTGGCCGACGTACCGCGGGCCGAGAACGGCTGGCAGGACCTCGGCGACGAGGTCCTGGAGGCCTACCTGGCCCGTACGGACGCCGTCCTGACCCCCGGGTCCGCACGCGGCGTGCGCTCCGTCTACACGGCCATGCACGGCGTCGGCAAGGACGTGGTCCTGGCCGCCTTCGCCCGCGCCGGCTTCCCCGCCCCGGTCCTCGTGGCCGAGCAGGCCGAGCCGGACCCGGCCTTCCCGACGGTGGCCTTCCCCAACCCGGAGGAGCCGGGCGCGATGGACCTGTCCTTCGCCACGGCCGCCCGGGTCCATCCCGACATCATCATCGCCAACGACCCGGACGCCGACCGCTGCGCGGTGGCCGTCCCGGACGAGGCCTCGGCCTCCGGCTGGCGGATGCTGCGCGGCGACGAGGTCGGCGCGCTGCTCGCCGCCCACCTGGTGCGCAAGGGGGCGCGGGGCGTCTTCGCCGAGTCCATCGTCTCCTCCTCGCTCCTCGGGCGGATCGCGGAGGCCGCGGGCGTCGGCTACGAGGAGACCCTGACGGGCTTCAAGTGGATCTCCCGCGTCGAGGGCCTGCGCTACGGGTACGAGGAGGCGCTCGGCTACTGCGTGGACCCCGAGGGCGTCCGCGACAAGGACGGCGTCACGGCCGCCCTGCTCGTCGCGGAACTGGCCTCGGAGCTCAAGGAACAGGGCCGGACCCTGACCGACCTGCTGGACGACCTGGCGATGGAGCACGGTCTGCACGCCACCGACCAGCTGTCGGTCCGCGTGGAGGACCTGTCGGTCATCGCCTCGGCGATGGCGGCGCTGCGCGCGGAGCCCCCGGCCTCGCTGGCGGGCCTGCGGGTCACCTCGGCGGAGGACCTCAACCGGGGTACGGCGACGCTCCCGCCCACGGACGGGCTGCGCTACTACCTGGAGGGCGACTACAAGGCCCGGGTGATCGTCCGCCCGTCCGGCACGGAGCCCAAGCTGAAGTGCTACCTGGAGGTCGTGGTCCCGGTGGCGGAAGCCTCCGACCTGCTCGCGGCCCGCGCCCGCGGCCAGGAAGTCCTGGACGCGATCAAGAAGGACCTCGCGGCGGCGGCCGGCATCTGATCCTTCCCGCGCCGCTCGCACCGCTGCGCGGGCTTCGCACCGCTGCGCCGGACTCCGTCCGGCGACCCGCCGGCAGTACGAAGGCCCCCGAGCTCCTGCTCGGGGGCCTTCGTGCTTCCCGGCGGATCGGGTCAGGTAGCCGAGGGCGCCGGAGCGGGAGCGGGCGTGGCCGGCGGCCGGACCACGTCGCCCAGGGTCGGGACGGCCTCCGGGCGGGAGCGGACGGCGTTCGTGCACTCCCAGGCCCGCGGCGGATCCGCGTCGGGACCGCCCAGGACCACCGGACCCGGCCCCGCCGACACCGCGTCGCTCGCCGCGAGCGTGCACACCAGCTGCGACAGCGCCACCGGCGGCAGGTCCTCGGGCTTGCGGCTCAGCCGGACCGTGCCCGCCGGATCGCCCGGCCGCGGCGCCGAGGCCGTCAGGTTGGCCGGCACCTCGGTGGTGAAGCCGGCCTCCCGCTCCTCCGCGGACGGCTCCCGCTGGAGCGCCTCCAGCAGGGCCTGGGTGACGAGCGCCGCCACGTTCCGCGCGGGCTGCTTCTCCGACACTGGCACCACCCGCTGGACGCCCACCAGCTGCGCCCCGCAGACCAGCTCCACCGTGGTCCGG
Source organism: Streptomyces sp. NPDC099050 (assembly GCF_044759865.1). Lineage (NCBI taxonomy): Bacteria > Bacillati > Actinomycetota > Actinomycetes > Kitasatosporales > Streptomycetaceae > Streptomyces > Streptomyces sp. NPDC099050. Next base: position 119,360 of record NZ_JBIWAE010000017.1, read on the forward strand.
ATGCCCTGCACCCCGCCCGTTCCCGCCGCGGCGCCGGCCGGGGTCTTGCACGAGACCCGCGAGGGCGCCGGTCCCACGTCCACCGGCACGGTGGTCGCCCGGATCCCGCAGCCGGTCAGGGCGCCCAGGGACAGCAGGCCCAGGGCCACCACGACGGCCGTCGTACCCAGCGTCGCGCCGAGCATCGCCCCGCGCGACGCGGTGCCGCGCCCAGTGGTGCCGCGCCCAGTGGTGCCGCGCCCCGCGGTTCCGCGTCCCGCCGCCCCGCGCTCCGCCGCCGCCCTACTCCTCGTCGTCACCGGCGATCACCTTCCCCACGTCCACCGGCAGCCGCAGCGTGAACAGCGCACCGCCCCGCGCCCCGTTCTCCGCGGTGATGTCGCCGCCGTGGATGTGCGCGTTCTCCATCGCGATGGACAGGCCGAGCCCGCTGCCGTCCGACTTCGGCCGCGACGCGCTCGCCTTGTAGAACCGGTCGAAGACGTGGGGCAGTACGGCCTCGGGGATGCCCGGCCCGTTGTCCCGTACGGCGATCACCAGCCAGTCCCCCTCCACCCGGATGGAGACCCGCACCGGCGATCCGCCGTGCTTGAGCGCGTTGCCGATCAGATTGGCCAGGATCACGTCGAGCCGCCGCGGGTCGAGCCGCACCATGATCCCGCGCTCCGCGTCGAGTTCGACCGCGTCGAGCCACGCCCGCGTGTCGATGCACGCCGTCACCTGGTCGGCGACGTCCACGTCGTCCAGCACCAGCCGCGCCGTTCCCGCGTCGAAGCGGGTGACCTCCATGAGGTTCTCCACGAGGTCGTTCAGCCGCCTGGTCTCGCTCACGACCAGACCCACCGCCGGTGCGATCATCGGATCGAGGTATTCGACCTCGTCCTCCAGCACCTCGGCGACCGCCGTCAACGCCGTCAGCGGCGTGCGCAGTTCGTGGGACATGTCCGCGACGAAACGCCGGCTGGACTCCTCCCGCGCGCTCATGTCGGCGACCTTCTTCTCCAGCGCCTCCGCCGTCTTGTTGAAGGTGTGCGCCAGGTCGGCGAGTTCGTCCGTCCCCGACACCTCCAGCCGGTGGTCCAGCTCCCCTTCGCCGAGCCGCCGCGCCGCGTCGCCCAGCCGCTGCACGGGCCGCAGCACCGTACGGGCCGCGGCCTGCGCGAGCAGGGCCGAGCCGAGCAGCGCGAGCCCGGTGGCGATGGTCAGCGACCAGGCCAGGGCGTTGAGGTCGTCGCGCTCCTGGGCGAGGGACTTGTACATGTAGCCGGTCGGCCCGCCCCCCACGATCCGGGTGCCGCCGACCAGGTAGGGGTTCCCGTCGGGCTTCGTCCGCTGCCAGTACACGTGGTACGCGGCGTCGTTGGCCGAGGTGGTCTTCTGCCGGTCGTCGACGGCGTGCTGGAGCGACTTCGGTACGTCGGCCAGCGAGAAGGCGTCGGGACCCGCGGTCCCGGCCACCTTGTGGCCGTCCTTCTCGTCCACCAGCAGCACGCTGTAGCCGGGGCTGCTGCCCGCCATCATCTCGGCGGTGTGCTGCAGCTCCTCCTGCGTCGGATCGGCGGGCAGGGCCGCGGCCCGGTTCTGCATCTCCTGCCGGAAGTCGCCGAGGGCGGCGTCCTGGGTCCGGGTCAGGACGGCCTCGCGGTTGAGCCAGTAGGCGATCCCGGACGCGGAAACGGCGGCCGTCAGCGCGACCAGTGCGAACACGACGAGGAGCCGCAGCCGCAGGCTGGTCCAGCGCCGGCCCGCGAACAGGGCTCGGATCACTGCGGGGAGTCCAGCCGGTAGCCGACGCCCCGCACGGTACGGATCAGGGTGGGCGACGAGGGCACTTCCTCGACCTTGGCGCGCAGCCGCTGCACGCAGGCGTCGACGAGGCGCGAGTCACCGAGGTAGTCGTGCTCCCACACCAGCCGCAGCAGCTGCTGGCGGGAGAGCGCCTGGCCGGGCCGGCGGCTGAGCTCCAGGAGCAGCCGCAGCTCGGTCGGGGTGAGCTGGAGGTCCTCGCCGTTCTTGGTCACGGTCATGGCGGAGCGGTCGATGACCAGCGGGCCGAAGACCGCGGTGTCGGTGGACTCGCGCTCGCCGCGGCGCAGCACCGCCCGGATGCGGGCGTCGAGCACCCGCCCCTGGACGGGCTTGACCACGTAGTCGTCGGCTCCCGACTCCAGGCCGACGACCACGTCGATGTCGTCGTTGCGCGCGGTGAGCAGGATGATCGGCAGCTGGTCGGTGCGCCGGATGCGCCGGCACACCTCGAAGCCGTCGATTCCGGGCAGCATGACGTCGAGCACGATCAGGTCGGGCCGCTGCTCGCGCAGCAGTTTGAGGCCGTCCTCGCCCGTCGCCGCGGTGGCCACACGGTGGCCCTGGCGTGACAGGGAGAGTTCGAGGGCCGTGCGGATGGCGTCGTCGTCCTCGATGAGCAACAGGAAAGGCACGCGCTCATTCTGTCCCATCGCCCCTCGGGACTTCGACCTTCCAGCGCCGACAATCCCGGCACGAAGCCTGTGACAGGCCTGTGACAGTCGCAGGACACCGCGGTTATGTCGGCCGGGCAGTCTTCTTGGCAACGGACCAGACAGACTCCACGACGGGGGGCGCGAGATGAACACGCTGCACAGCACCAGCACCAGCGCGGTTGTCACGCGGCTGCACGATGTGAACCGCCGCACGGCAATCCGTACGGCGACGGCCCCTTCCCGGCGGCCGGCGCATGTGGTGGCCATCGACGCGAAGACCTACGAGCGCCCCTCCGTCCCCGCCCAGCGCACGGCGGGCTCCCCGGAGGTCCCGGAGTCCTCCAACGAGGCCGAGTTCACGGCGTACGTCCAGGAACGGCGGGCCGCCCTCTACGCGACGGCCTTCCACCTGACCGGCGACCGCTACGAGGCCGAGGACCTGCTGCAGACCGCGCTGTTCTCCACGTACCGCGCCTGGGACCGCATCAGCGACAAGGCCGCCGTCGGCGGGTACCTGCGGCGCACGATGACGAACCTGCACATCAGCGCCTGGCGCCGCCGCAAGCTGAACGAGTACCCGACGGAAGAGCTGCCGGAGACGGCCTCGGACACCGACGCCATGGGCGGTACGGAGCTGCGCGCCGTGCTGTGGCAGGCGCTCACCCGCATCCCGGAGCCGCAGCGCACGATGCTGGTGCTCCGCTACTACGAGGGCCGCACGGACCCGGAGATCGCGGAGATCCTCGGCATCAGCGTCGGCACGGTGAAGTCGAGCATCTGGCGCTCGCTGCGCCGCATGCGCGAGGACGAGGCGCTGAGCTTCGGCCGCGACGAGTCGGAGTCCTTCGAGGACCTGGTCGCGTAGCGGCCGGCACCACAAGACCAAAGGGCCAGGGGGCCCGTCCTGCGGGGGTGGGACGGGGGCCACGGGGGCAAAGGGCGGGATCGAGCGGACGGGGGTCCGCGCGGTCCCGCCTTTTGGCGTCCGTACCGCTATACCGCGGCGGCGGCCCGGTGGCGACCCGCCGCGGCGGCGGCGAGACGCCCGAGCGCTTCGTCCCGGCCACACGCGTGAGCCCCCAGTGCGGTGTGCCGGGCCACGATCCCGCGCTCGGCCCGCATCAGCCGCCAGCCGCGCCGCAGGAGCATCGGCACGGACTTGCGGCCCTCGCGCAGGTCACGGGCCAGGCGCCGCCGGAAGGTGGTGCTGGGCCGCCCGCGCAGGCAGATCGCGTCCGCCAGCAGCCCCAGCTCCTGGCACCGCACCGCGACGTCCGCCGCGAAGATCCCCTCGGCTATGAACAGTGGGGTGCGGGAGATGTCCAGCGCCTCCGTGCCGGTCCGCGAGGAGGTCGCGATGTCGTAGACGGGCACCTCGGTCCGCCCGGCCGCGCACAGCTCGGCGATCGCGGCCACGGCCGCCTCCGCGTCCCAGGACAGCGGGGAGTCCCAGTCGGTGTCGGCGCTGCCCTCGACGAGCGGGAGGGTGGGGTCGTCGCCGTCCTTGTAGAAGTCGTCCAGGCGCAGCACGGGCAACCCGGAACGGGCCGCCAGCGAGGACTTGCCGGAGCCCGAGGGTCCGGTCAGCAGGACGACACGCGTAGGCAAAGGAGAAGAACAGCTCACGGAACACAAGTTTGACTCCTCCCCCTCCCAAAAGACAAAAGAAGGGGATTCCTGGCTCACGCAGCCTGTCAGCCCGGCGGGCTGTCAGGTCTTCCACGATCGGCGCCAGCCGGGTTGAGACCAGCCCGGACGAGCATCAGGTGTGCGGAGTTCTTGTCTCGGGGAGACACCGCTCCGCACGCGGTGCACGTGTAGGTGCGTTCCGACAACGGTAGTGCGTGCTTGGCTCTCGCTCCGCACCGTCCGCAGTCCATGGTGGTATGCGACGGGTGCACCAGATGCAGAGTGCGCTGGTGCTTGCGCGCCATGTTGATCAGTTCGTGCTTGGTAGCGGAGATCGCGGCGTCGGCCGCCTTGCGGGCCATGTTCGACTTGGCGAGGAACTTCGGCCGGAAGTCCTCCACCGCGAGGGCATCGTGGTCGCGGACGACCGTCTTGGCCCACTTGCGGCCGGTGTCCTGGCGTTGCCGGGCCACCTTCTTGTGCAGCTTCGCCGTCAGCTTCTTAGCGGCGCGGTAGCCCCTGGAGCCGGGTTTGCCCTTCGCCGGTTTCCGGCGGGCCATCATCCGCTGGTAGCGGGCGAGCCCGGCAGCGGCCTTCCTGCCGTGCCCGGTGTGCGGAAGGTCATGGGCATCGCTGGTGGTGGTCGCCGTCTCCTTCACGCCCCAGTCGATCCCGATCACCGCACCCGTCTCGGGCAGTGGCTGGGCTTCGGTGGCGACGACGAAGGACGCATACCAGTGCCCGAGGCTGTCGCGGTAGATCCGCACCGACGACGGGTCCGCCGACAGGTCACGGGACCACACCACGGTCAGGCTAATGCCGCCCGCGAGGTACAGGCGGCCGTCCCTGATGCGGAAACCGCGACGGGTGTAGTTGAGGCTGGGGTCCGCCGCGTGCTTCTTCTTGTACCTGGGCATCCCCGCCCGCTGCCGCATCGGCAACCTGGCCTTGATGTCCTTCAAGGCTTTGGCGCGGGCCTTTCCGAAGTCCCGTATGAGCTGCTGCTGCGGAACGCTGCTGCCATCACCCAACCAGGTGTTGTGGTTACGGGTCTCAGTCAGCATCTTGTCCAGCCGGGCCGGCCCGCACTTCTCGTCCTCGGCGAGGGCCTTCTTCGACCGAGCGGTGCATTCGTTCCAGACCCACCGGCACCGCGCCCACTCGCCCAACAGCTCGACAAGAGCGGTGGACGACACGCGAAGCCGGAAGGTGAACCGGGCGTACCCGGGCTCCTCGACTTCGTTTGTCGTCATGACGAGAACGTAGCGTCGCGATTCGTCGCCCCCGGTGCGATTCCCCGAGAAGCTCCTCGAACGAGTGATGCATCCAGGTCGAGATGTCGGTGAGCCATCACACCTCCACTACGCTGCGTGCGCGCACGACTACATCCCCACACGAGCCCACAGGCGGGAATCCATGGCACGTCACGCAGCCCCCAAAGCCCCCCACCCCAAGGCGCTGCGCACCGCAGGCCTGACTCTGTCGATGGCCGGCGCGGCCCTCGCGATGGCCGCCGGGGGTGCCCACGCGGGCGAGCTCGATGTTCCGGCGGCCCTCGCGGGGGTCTCCGACCCGATCTCGAACCTCAAGGTGAATCCGCTGGCCCACACCGGCGTGGATCCCCTCGACAACGGCCTCGCCACCCAGGTCGCGGATTTCCCGTCGGTCGGCACCGGCATGGTCACGGGAATCTTGACCCGGGGGCCGTCGGTCGGGGAGCTGCCCACCGCCGCGGCGTCCTCCCTCTTGGGCCCCCTGACGGGCGGCAAGTAGTTCCCGTAGGGCATGAAGAGGCCCCGACAGCGCGGGGGACGCTGCCGGGGCCCGTCTTCGGGGGTGGGAGTGGCCTCCGGGCCCCTTAGTAGGAAGACCCGCCCGCGCCCAGCGACCCGGTCGGGTGCCAGACGGTCTTGGTCTCCAGGAACGCCGTCATGCGCGCCGTGCCCGGGTCCGCGCTCCAGTCGTCCACAGGCTGTGGACGCAGGACGCGCTTGAGGTTGTCCGCGGCCGCGATCTCCAGCTCCTTGGCCAGCGCCTCGTCGGCGCCCGCCAGGTCGATCGCGTTGACGTCCTGGTGGGACGCCAGGTGCGGGCCCATCTCGGCGGCCTTGCCGGACAGGATGTTGACGACGCCGCCGGGCAGGTCGGAGGTGGCCAGTACCTCGCCGAGGGAGAGCGCCGGGAGCGGCGCCTTCTCGGAGGCGATGACGACGGCCGTGTTGCCGGTGGCGATCACCGGGGCGATCACGGAGACCAGGCCCAGGAAGGACGAGGCCTGCGGGGCGACGACCGTGACCACACCGGTCGGCTCGGAGGTGGAGAGGTTGAAGAAGGGGCCCGCGACGGGGTTGGCCCCGCCCACGATCTGGCCGATCTTGTCGGTCCAGCCCGCGTACCAGACCCAGCGGTCGATCGCCGCGTCGACGACGGCCGCGGCCTTCGTCTTGGACAGGCCCTCCGCCTCGCCGACCTCGCGGACGAACTGCTCGCGGCGGCCCTCCAGCATCTCGGCGACGCGGTAGAGGATCTGGCCGCGGTTGTACGCGGTCGCGCCCGACCAGCCGCCGAAGGCCTTGCGGGCGGCGACGACCGCGTCACGGGCGTCCTTGCGGGAGGACAGCGGGGCATTGGCCAGCCACTTGCCCTTCGAGTCACTCACCTCGTACACCCGGCCGCTCTCGGAGCGGGGGAACTTGCCCCCGACGTACAGCTTGTAGGTCTTGAAGACGCTCAGACGCGTCGAAGAAGACGAAGAAGACTCAGACATCGAGGTAGCCCTCCAGGCCGTGACGGCCGCCTTCGCGCCCGAAGCCCGATTCCTTGTAGCCGCCGAAGGGCGAGGTCGGGTCGAACTTGTTGAACGTGTTGGCCCACACCACACCCGCGCGGAGCCTGTTGGCGACCGCGAGGATGCGGCTGCCCTTCTCCGTCCAGATGCCGGCGGACAGGCCGTACTGGCTGTTGTTCGCCTTGGCGACGGCCTCGTCGGGCGTACGGAAGGTCAGCACGGACAGCACCGGGCCGAAGATCTCGTCGCGGGCGACGGTGTGCGACTGGGAGACGTTCGTGAAGAGCGTCGGGGCGAACCAGTAGCCGGCGTTCGGCAGTTCGCACGGCGCCGACCAGCGCTCGGCGCCCTCCGCCTCGCCGGTGTCCGCGAGGGCGGTGATCCGGGCGAGCTGCTCGGCGGAGTTGATCGCGCCGATGTCGGTGTTCTTGTCGAGCGGGTCGCCCAGGCGCAGCGTGGTCAGCCGGCGCTTGAGCGAGTCGATCAGCTCGTCGTGGATCGACTCCTGGACCAGGAGGCGCGAGCCCGCGCAGCAGACCTGGCCCTGGTTGAAGAAGATGCCGCTGACGATGCCCTCGACGGCCTGGTCGATGGGGGCGTCGTCGAAGACGATGTTGGCGCCCTTGCCGCCCAGCTCCAGGGTGAGCTTCTTGGAGGTGCCGGCGACCTGGCGCGCGATGGCCTTGCCGACGGCGGTGGAGCCGGTGAAGGCGACCTTGTTCACGTCCGGGTGCTCGACGAGGGCCGCGCCCGCGTCCCCGTACCCGGTGAGGATGTTGACGACGCCCTTGGGCAGGCCCGCCTGGCGGCAGATGTCCGCGAAGAAGAGCGCGGAGAGCGGGGTCGTCTGGGCCGGCTTGAGCACGACCGTGTTGCCGGTGGCGAGCGCCGGGGCGATCTTCCACGCGAGCATCATCAGCGGGAAGTTCCACGGGATGACCTGGCCGGCCACGCCGAGGGGGCGCGGGTTCGCGCCGTAGCCCGCGTGGTCGAGCTTGTCGGCCCAGCCCGCGTAGTAGAAGAAGTGCGCGGCGACGAGCGGCAGGTCCGCGTCGCGGGTCTCCCGGATCGGCTTGCCGTTGTCGAGGGTCTCCAGGACGGCCAGCTCGCGGCTGCGCTCCTGGATGATCCGGGCGATGCGGAAGAGGTACTTGGCGCGCTCGGAGCCGGGCAGCGCGGACCACTTCTCGAAGGCCTTGCGGGCGGCCTTCACGGCGCGGTCCACATCGGCGGCGCCGGCCTGCGCGATCTCGGCGAGGACCTCTTCGGAGGCCGGGGAGACGGTCTTGAAGACCTTGCCGTCCGCCGCGTCGGTGAACTCGCCGTCGATGAACAGCCCGTAGGAGGGCGCGATGTCGACGACGGAGCGGGACTCGGGGGCGGGTGCGTACTCGAAAAGCGATGACTTCGTCTTCATGTCCATGGTCTCAGTCCACCGTCACGTAGTCGGGACCGGAGTAACGGCCGGTGCTCAGCTTCTGGCGCTGCATCAACAGGTCGTTGAGCAGGCTGGAGGCTCCGAAGCGGAACCAGTGGTTGGACAGCCAGTCCTCGCCCGCGGTCTCGTTGACCAGGACCAGGAACTTGATCGCGTCCTTGGTGGTCCGGATGCCGCCGGCCGGCTTCACGCCGATCTGGATTCCAGTCTGCGCCTTGAAGTCGCGGACGGCTTCGAGCATGAGGAGCGTGTTCGCGGGGGTCGCGTTGACGCCGACCTTGCCGGTGGAGGTCTTGATGAAGTCGGCCCCGGCCATCATGCCGATCCAGGAGGCGCGGCGGATGTTGTCGTACGTGGACAGCTCGCCGGTCTCGAAGATCACCTTGAGGCGGGCCGCGCTGCCGTCGGGGCGGACGCAGGCCGCCTTGACGGAGCGGATGAGCTCGTAGGTGTCGAGGTAGTGGCCGGCGAGGAAGGCGCCACGGTCGATGACCATGTCGATCTCGTCGGCGCCGGCGGCCACGGCGTCGGCCGTGTCGGCGAGCTTGACGGGCAGGGCCGCGCGGCCGGCCGGGAAGGCGGTGGCGACGGAGGCGACCTTGACGTCGGCGCCGTTCAGGGCGGCCTTGGCAGTGGCCACCATGTCCGGGTACACGCAGACGGCGGCCGTCATGGGCGTGGTGCGGTCGGTCGGATCGGGGTTGGCGGCCTTGGCGGAGAGCGCCCGGACCTTGCCCGGGGTATCCGCGCCTTCCAGCGTCGTCAGGTCGATCATCGAGATGGCGAGGTCGATGGCGTACGCCTTGGCCGTCGTCTTGATCGAGCGGGTGCCGAGGGAGGCCGCGCGGGCCTCCAGGCCGACAGCGTCGACGCCGGGCAGCCCGTGCAGGAAGCGGCGCAGCGCACTGTCGGACGTCGTCACGTCAGCGAATGCGGTGAGGGTGGTGGGCATGGTCACCACATGAGCATATCTACGCGCGTAGCGGCCTGTCACCCCCTCCCCCCGATTCATTCGGAATCGGACACGCCGTTTGCTGTCACGCGGCCGGGACGGGGAACGGATCGCTCACGCCTGGTCACTGACGCCGACCCGCACCGAACCGGAGGGCCGGGACACGCGCACCGTGAACCCGAGCCGTCGGCGCCGGCCTCGTGGCGCCGCCCTCGTGGCGGCCCGGCGTTCGGCGTTTCCCGGGTGCACCAGATCCGGCCGACCACCTCAAAGTAAGAGGGAACTGGGGACTCCGGTGGCGGTTACACGGCCATGACAAGAGGTGGATATTCCACCCGCACAAGATCCGTAGGTTCTTTCTCAGCAGCCCGCCGGCACCACCCGGACGAAAGCCCGACAGGAGCAACGCGGAGTGCGGCACACCTCCCCTTTCCGAATTCCGCTTCCAGGAGTCGTCATGCGTACCGCCGCCGCCCGCACCGCCATCGCCGCCGCCGTGCTCGCCGGATCCCTTCTCGCTCCCGCCGGATCCGCCTTCGCCGCCACCCCGGCGAGTCCCGCCGCCGCCTCGTCCACCGTCCCCGACCGCTACGCCGGTACGCCCGTCCTGATCTCCGAGGGCGTGGTCGCGGTGCTGCGCAACAAGTCCGAGGGCCCCGAGGCCTGGGTCCGCGCCGTCCCGAAGGACTGGAAGCAGGGTGACGACTACATGGGCCGCGTCCTGGCCGTGGTGGACGTCAAGCACCCCAGGGCCACGGTCGATGGTCTCCGGCTCCGGTTCGTCGAGGAGGACGTGCACCACCCGTACCTGTCGGTGACCAAGGACGGCAAGACCACCACCCACCCGTTCCCGAAGGGCCAGGGTCCGGAGTGCCTGTCCGAGCCGGTCAAGCGGTCCATAGGGGCGGGCGCGGTGGCCGTGCTGATGACGAGCCCGAACGGTCCGATCGCGCAGCTGGAGTTCGCCGAGGAGGGCGAGGGCGGGCACACGTCGCTGACCCGCGCCAACCCCTCCCTGCCGAAGGGCGCCGGCATCGTCGCCCGCATCCTGAACCCGAGCTCCGCCAAGCCGGTCTTCGAGTGGAAGACCCAGGGTGGCTCCACGCCGTACGGCCACGCGACCTTCCCCGCGCTGCCCAAGGGCTGCACCTTCGACTTCACCTTCCAGCCGGCGACCCAGAAGCCGCAGCCGGAGACCAAGCCGTCGACCGGGCCCTCCGCCGAGCCGAGCCCCACCACGCCGGCCGGCCCCAAGCCGCAGACCATCGGTCAGACCTCCGTCGTGCCCAAGGGCGGGGTCGCCGCGGGCGCCGTCGTCCCGGCGGCCGCGGGCACCCCGGTCGCCGCCGCCTCCCCGGCCGGGGAGACCGGCAGCGCCGCCACGATCGCGGCCGGCGCCGCTCTGATCGCGGCCTTCGGCGCGCTCGGCGCGAGCGTGGTGCTGCGGCGCCGCCGCGCCCAGGGCTGACCCACACCCCGTACGGATCCCGACCCGCCTGCGGCGGGCCACCCCAGGTGGCCCGCCGCGGCCCGTTTCACCGGAGCCTCCATGAACCGACGCACCTCCGGCCCGCTGATCGCCGCCGCTCTCCTCGCCTCCGTGCTGACCGGTTGCGGCGGCGCCGCGCCGGCCGCCGCGCCCGCCGCGCCCGCCGCGCCCTCCGGCAAGGCCGGGGCCACGGCCTCCGCGCCGCCCGCCGTCACCCCCACCTCCGCCCCGGCGGCCCCCGGGACGGCCGCCCCGATGGCCGCCTCCGCGCCCGTACGCGTACGGATCCCCGCGGCCGGGGTCGACGCCTCGCCCCTGCTGTCGCTCGGCCTGGCCGCCGACGGCACCGTCGAGGTGCCCTCCGTGGCCGACGGGGACAAGATCGGCTGGTACGACAAGGGCGTCACGCCCGGCGAGACCGGGCCCGCCGTGCTGATCGGCCACTTCGACACCGTCCGCGGCCCGGCCGTGCTCAAGGACGTCTCCAAGGTCCGCGCCGGCGACGAGGTGACCGTCTCCCGCAAGGACGGCGGCACCGCCGTCTTCCGCGTCCGCGAGCTGGAGCAGGTGGACAAGAAGCGCTTCCCCACCGAGAAGGTGTACGGGAACACCGCCCGCCCCGAGCTGCGCGTGATCACCTGCGGCGGTGAAATCACCGACGGTCACCGGCCGGACAACATCATCTTGTATGCCGATCTCGTGGGGTGAGACGGCTTGAGGCACAATCGGCCGCATGAGCAGCGATCAGCCCACCGAAGAGCCGGCGTACGACGACCGGGTCTACCGCTCCCCGATGGCCACCGTCACCGGGGTGGTGCTGCTGGCGCTGCTCGCGTGGCTCTGCGGGGACGCCGTGGTGCGGGGTGCGGGGAACGTCCCGTGGATCGCCCTCGCCGTCATCCTGTGCGTGGCCCCGCTCATCGTCGCGTTCACGGTCCGTCCGGCCGTCTTCGCCGGCGCCGACCGGCTCCGCGTGCGCAACCCCTTCCGGATCATCGAACTGCCCTGGGCCGCCGTCGACACCGTGCGCGCCCGGTTCTCCGCCGAGGTGCTGGCGGAGGGGGCGACGTACCAGCTGTGGTCCGTTCCGGTCTCCCTGCGGGAGCGCAAGAAGGCCAACCGCCGCCAGGCGGGCCGGCTCGGCCTGGGCAACGGCCAGGCCAAGGCCCCGGACGAGGAAACCCGCCGCGCCGCCGCCGACCAGATCGTGGAGGAGCTGCGCGAACTGCAGGAGCGCGGCGCCTCTCGGCCCGGTGCCCAGGGCTCCGTGAAGGTCTCCTGGTCGTACGAGATCATCGCGCCCTCCGTGTTCGGCGCGCTCATCCTGATTGTGCTGCTCGCCACGGGCTGACCGGCGGTTTCCCCGGAACCGCGGGCATCGGAACCCGCGTCTCCACTGGCGTGCACCGTCTCAAGGGCAACCGTGTCAAAGGCAACCGTGTCCAGGGCAACCGTGTCGAGGGCAGCGGCAGCGCCGCGGTACAGCAGTGGATCCGGCTCCTCGCCGGGGTCCTGCTGGTCGCCCACCTCCTCCTCGTCGGCTGGCTGATGTTGCGCCCGCTGGACGTGCCCTGGGCGGCGGCCGCCAATCTGACCCCGCTGGAGGGGATCAGGGCCGACCTCTCCTACGGGCCCCTGGAGGCCGTCCGCCGGATCGGTGCCGGGCTGGCGCTGCTGGCCCCGCTCGGGGTGCTGCTGCCGCTGGTCAGCGGCCGCGTGGAGCTCTCGCCGCTGGCCACGTGGTCCTCGCTGGCCCGGACGGCCGCCGCGGGCGCGCTGGTCTCGGTCGGCATCGAGATGTTCCAGATGGCGGTCCCGGGACAGGTGGTCGACGTGGATTCGGTGCTGCTGAACACCCTCGGGGTGATGCTCGCGCACGTGGCCGTCGTGCCGGCCCTGAGGCTCCGGCTGCGGCGTTCTCAGGGAAGGACCCCGAGAATTACCAGGGTCGGGCTCGGCCCCTGGACCGACGTTCTGTCCTCTGTTCAACGGGAGTATTGAGGCATCGCGGAAAAACATTCCGCGGACCGCTCAACGACCGAGGAGAGACCATGAGCGCCCTTGCCCGCCCCCGTGACGGACGATGGATCGGCGGAGTCTGTGCCGGTCTGGCGCGCCGCTTCGGAATATCCGCGAACACGATGCGGATCATCTTCGTCGTCTCGTGCCTGCTGCCCGGCCCGCAGTTCCTCCTTTACCTGGCGCTGTGGGTGCTCCTGCCCAACGAGAAGTCGAGCACCGCTTCCGCCGCCACCGGCTGGTAGTCGGCCGGCCGGAGCGGGCACACGGCGAACAGCGGGAATTCAGCGCGCCGCGCGGACTTTCTGGAGCTGCTTGTCGGCGACCTCGTGCGGGACCTGGGGGGTCTTGCGGCCGCCCGCGACGTTGAGCGCCATGAGGCGCATGACGGTGTCGCCCTGGCGTACGACGACCAGGTGCACCTGGGCGGTGACGCCCTCGGCGGCGGCGGTCGTGGTCCAGCTGACGCTCTCGTCGCCGCCCGTCTTGTACTCGGCCGCCTTCACCTCGCGGTACGTGCCGGTCTGCTTCTCCACGGTGGCGGTGAAGCCGGTGGCGCAGGCGGCCACCGCGTCCTTCAGCCGGGCGATCAGCGCCTTGGCGTCGGATTCGGCGTAGGAGCTGACGGAGGCGGAGACGGCCAGGCCCATCTCCTTCTGGGAGCCGATGCCCCGGTTGACGGTCTCGCGCGCCGCCGGGTCGGGCTTGTCGCCCATGATGTCGGCGAGCGGCTGGCAGGCCTTGCGGTCCGCCTGCGGCTGCCCGTCGGGGGCGTTCGGGTTCTTGCCGTTCGCGGAGATCTGGTAGCCGGTCAGGTCGCCCTGTTCCAGGGCGGCGCGCTCCAGCCGGCCGGCGCCCCGCCGGGGGCCGGCCGTCCCGCCGGCGCCGGCCGCGGTGCCCGTCTCACCGGCTCCGCCGGTGCCCGCGGAGCCGGAGGCTCCGGCCGCGGCGGACGCGCCGGAGGACCCCACGGACCCGGACTGCCCGGGCGCGCTCGCGGAGCCCTTCGGGTCCGGCCCCTTGCCGGAGGCGGGGGTGTTCGTACTCCCGCAGCCCACCGTCACGGACAGCAGGGCGGGGAGCAGCACGGCCGTGGCCGTTCGTGCCTTCATGCGCATGGTCGCAACCTCATACCCAGGTGTTTGACGGGCAGTTGGCGGTGATCCTGGCACATGCCGCGACGCGGCACACACCTGCTCGAAGAGGTGTGCGCCGCGTGGGCGTGCGTACGAATCGCGTACGGGTCGCGTACGGATCCGAGCGGGGATCCGGAGTGGATCAGGCGCCGAGGCCGCTGGTCGGCAGACCGCCGAGCAGGCCGGTCACCGTGCCGAGAGCGGCGGCCGGGTCGCTCGCCTCGGGGGCCTGCCGGCCCTCCTCGGCGTTCACGTGCTGCTGGCTGGTCGCGCCCTGGACCGCGCCCGTGACGGTGCCCAGCGCGTCACCGAGACCGACTGCGGGGACGGCGGCCGAGGCGGTACCGGCGGCGACGGCGGCAAAGGCGGCACCGAGAGCGGCAACACCGAGGGTCTTGGCAGCTGACTGCTTCATGAGGAATCGTCCTTGCGACGGGGAAATGAGCGGCTCCGCAAACTAGTCACTTCAAACCCCCTCCCGCAAACATCATTCAATACGAGAAAGCGCCCGGGAATTGCTCCTCCCGGGCGCTTTCAGTCCGTCACGCTCTGGCCTAGGCCGAGACGGAACCGCTGGTGGAAGCGGTCTGACGGAACAGCCATTCCGACTTCAGCTCCGCATAACCGGGCTTGATCACGTCGTTGATCATGGCCAGTCGTTCATCGAAAGGAATGAACGCGGACTTCATCGCATTGACGGTGAACCACTGCATGTCCTCCAGCGAGTAACCGAAGGTGTCGACCAGGTGCTCGAACTCGCGGCTCATGCTGGTACCGCTCATCAGCCGGTTGTCGGTGTTGACGGTCAGCCTGAAGTGCAGTTTCCGCAGCAGGCCGATCGGGTGCTCGGCATAGGAGACCGCCGCGCCCGTCTGCAGGTTCGACGTCGGGCACATCTCCAGCGGGATCCGCTTGTCCCGCACGTACGAGGCCAGGCGGCCCAGCGTCACGGAACCGTCGGCGGCCACCTCGATGTCATCGATGATCTTCACGCCGTGGCCGAGCCGGTCGGCGCCGCACCACTGCAGGGCCTGCCAGATCGACGGCAGACCGAAGGCCTCGCCCGCGTGGATGGTGAAGTGGTTGTTCTCGCGCTTGAGGTACTCGAAGGCGTCGAGGTGGCGGGTGGGGGGGAACCCGGCCTCGGCGCCGGCGATGTCGAAGCCGACGACGCCGTTGTCGCGGTAGCGGTTGGCCAGTTCCGCGATCTCCAGCGCGCGGGCCGCGTGCCGCATCGCGGTCAGCAGCGCGCCGACGCGGATCCGGTGGCCATTGGCCTTCGCGCGGCGCTCGCCCTCGCGGAAGCCCTCGTTCACCGTCTCGACGACCTCTTCGAGGGTCAGTCCGGCTTCCAGGTGCTGCTCGGGCGCGTAGCGGATCTCCGCGTAGACGACGCCGTCCTCGGCGAGGTCCTCGGCGCACTCGGCGGCCACCCGGAAGAGGGCCGCCTTCGTCTGCATGACCGCGCAGGTGTGGGCGAACGTCTCCAGGTAGCGCGGGAGGGAACCGGAGTCGGCGGCTTCCCGGAACCAGGTGCCGAGCTTGTCGGCGTCGCTCTCCGGAAGGTTCTCGTAACCGACCTCACGGGCCAGCTCGATGATGGTCCCGGGGCGCAGCCCACCGTCGAGGTGGTCGTGCAGGAGCACCTTCGGGGAGCGGCGGATCTGATCCGGGGTGGGCAGGTTGGGGGTCTCGCTCGTCATCTGGGCACTCTAGCTCCTACGCGCGTAGAGCGGTGAGACGGAGTCCACCGCCGATATGTAACAGTGACCGCGCGGACGGGTGGCGTACACCTCCGCGTCTGAGACTGTTCCGTCATGGCACATGATGCGCCGCCGGCGCGCGGAGCCCGCCTGAAGCGGGCGGCCGGCGCGACCGGCTCGGTCTCAACGGTCAGTGGTGTGGTGCTCCTTCTCCCCGGAGCGTCCAGATTGTCCCCCGGTCCGGTGCGTCCGCTGGCTCGGGCCCTGGCCCGAGCGGGCGCGGCGGACGGACTGGTCACCCACCAGGTCATCCACGGCGCGGGAACCCGCGAGGGGGACGCCGAGTGGGCCGCGGACGAGGTGGTCCGGCGGTACGGGGACGTCCCGGTGTGCCTGGCCGGGTACGGCGCGGGCGGCCGGGCGGCGCTCGCCGCGGCCGGCCACGAGGCCGTCAACTCCGTTCTGGCACTGGCCCCTTCGCTCCCCCGGCAGTCCGCCGCGGACTCCCCCGAACCGGTGAAGCAGCTCTCGGGACGCCGGGTCCTGATCGTGCACGGCACCAACGACGCGCGCAGCGACCCGGAGTTGTCGTACCGGCTGGCCACGCGGGCGAAGAAGGCGAACCGTACGACGTGCCGCTTCGAGGTGCACTCCGACGGGCACGGACTGCGCGAGCACCAGGAGGAAGTCGTGGCCCTGGCCGTGGACTTCGTGCTCGGCTCCGTCTTCAGCGGTCCGTACTCGCGGCCGGTCACCGACGCGCTGGCCGCTCCCCCGCCGCTGGGCCTGCGGATGCCGCTCGCCTCGGGCTACGGGCGGTCCCTGCGCGGCTGAAGGCGGCCGGGCGCACGAGGTGGTGGCGGTCGCGCGGGGCCGTCCGTGCCGGCCGCGCCGTCCCCTCCCGGTCGGATGACACGGGCGGGCCCGGCGCGACCACCTTGAGGCACCCGCCCGCGCGAGGGCGCGGTGCCGTGACGGCGAAGCGCGGACTTGAGGGTGCCCGCGCCCTCCCCCGAGAACGCCGTGGTACCACTGTGCCGGTTAGGCCTATCCTCACGAAGATCGGAGGGCCTCGTCTTGATGCCTTGCGGGAACACGAGGGGTTTACGAATCGGCACAAGCCGGGACGAATATGCATATGCCATCGGATGAAACGGACCAACTGAGCTCCGTGGCCCGCCGTCTTTACGCGTTCGCGGCCGAGCGGCACGCCTTCTCCGAGACGGAAGCCGCCGAGGCGCTCGGCGAGTCCGTCGGCGCCGCCCTCGCCGAACTCGCGGCGGCCCACCTGATCCAGCCCCGCTCCCGCCCGGCCTCCGCCGCCGACGGCGGCCCGGACGGCGGCGGGCCCGCGCGGGCGTGCTGGAGCGCCGTGTCCCCGCGGGCCGCGGTGGCCCGCACGCTGGCCCCGCTGGCCCTGCGGGTGCGCGAGACCCACGACGAGATGGACCGGCTGCGCGGGCGGCTGGAGGAGCTGCTCCCCTCCTACGAGGCGGGCACCGACCTGCGCGACCGGAGCGGGGCGAACGCCCTGGAGCTGGTCACCGACCCGGCCGCGCTGCAGGACCTGATCGGGGAGCTCACCGCCTCGGCCGGGTCCGAGGTGCTGACGTGCCACCCGGGCGGCGGCCGCAGCACCGCGACCCTGGAGGGGGCGGTGGTGCGGGACGAGGCGATGCTGTCCCGGGGCGTACGGATGCGCACCCTCTACCAGCACACCGCCCGCTACTCCCGCCCGACGGCCGCCTACGTCGAGCGGGTGACCGCGCTCGGCTCGCAGGTCCGTACCTTCGGCGACGGGCTGATGCGGATGATCCTGGTCGACCGGCACACCGGGCTGATGGAGGTGCGGGACGACGTCAAGGCGGCGCTGGTGGTGCGCGAGCCCAACGTCGTCCAGTTCATGGTGCAGACCTTTGAGCGCTGCTGGTCGCAGGCCGAGCCCTTCAGCACCACCATCGGGCCGGAGCAGGCCCGTTCCATCTCCGACGAGCTGCGCCAGACCATCGTGCGGCTGCTGGCGGAGGGGCTGGAGGACAAGGTCATCGCCCGCCGGCTGGGCATGTCGGAGCGGACCTGCCAGCGCCACATCGCCGAGATCATGCGGGCGGTGGGGGCCAAGTCCCGTTTCCAGGCCGGGTTCCTGCTGTCGGCGACGGCGGCGGCCTCGGCGGCATCCGCCGCGTCCGCCACATCCGCCACATCCGCCATGTCCGCCACATCAGCGGCGTCCACGGACACGGACCCGCTCACGCGCCCTCCGGCTGAAGCTCCGGAATCAGCCGCCCCCGACGGGACAGCAGAAACTTCTTGAACTCCGCCACCGGCGGCGTGTCCGGATGCCCGTCGCGCCAGGCCACCCCGATCTCGCGGACCGCGCGCGGGGCGGTGACCGTCAGCTCGACGACCCCGGGCCGGGCCACCGCGGGCGGCGGCAGCAGCGCCACGCCGAGACCGGCGGCGACGAGCCCGCGCAGGGTCTCGGCCTCCTCCCCCTCGAAGGCGACCCGGGGCGTGAAACCGGCCTCCGCGCACAGGTCGTCGGTGATGCGGCGCAGTCCGTAGCCGGGCTCCAGGGTGACGAAGGTTTCCTCGGCGGCCTCCGCGAGGCGGATCCGCTTGCGTCCGGCGAGCCGGTGGTCGTCGGGGACCACCAGGCGCAGCCGCTGCTCGTCGAGCCGCCGGGCCACCAGGTCCGGGGCGTCGGGCAGCGGCGAGGTCAGGCAGAGGTCGAGCTCCCCGGCGCGCAGCTTCTCCAGCATGGCCTCGCCGTAGTTCTGGACCAGGGAGAACCGTACGCCGGGGTGGTCGGCCCGGAAGGCCCGGATCAGGCCGGGCACGGTTTCTGGGCCCAGGGTGTGCAGGAATCCGAAGGCGACCTTGCCGAAGGAGGGGTCGGCGTCCTGCTGTACGGAGCCGGCGGCGCGGGCGATCTCGGCCAGCGAGCGTTCCGCCGAGGCGAGGAAGGTGCGGCCGGCGGTGGTGAGCGCGACCGTACGGCCCTTGCGGGCGAACAGCGTGACGCCCAGGTCCTGTTCGAGGCGGACCATGGCCCGCGAGAGGGTGGACTGGGGGACGCCCAGTTCGTGGGCGGCGCGGGTGACGTGCTCGTGCCGGGCCACGGCGGCGAAGTACGCGAGGCGCGGGGCCAGCGCATGTGTCACGGCCATGTCTTCTTCGTAACGACTCATCGATAGCCACCCATCTGACCTGCGCTGATGCACGGATGGATTGATTATCGCGAATCCGTGCATTGGACGCATGAAAAGCACGGGCCTACGGTCGTACGCATGCCTCCCGCTCATACCGGGGCACCCGTCATCCCGGGTGCCTCCACCCCGTCGTTCCCCGCCTGCGCACCCGAGGCGCACGAGCCCGGCCGCCCCGGCTACCGCCGCCTCAGCCTCGCGCTCTTCGCCGCCGGACTGGCCACCTTCGCCCTCCTCTACTCCACCCAGGCGCTGCTGCCCGCGATCTCCGGGGGCTTCGGCGTGACGGCGGGTCAGGCCAGCTGGACGGTCTCGGCGGCCACCGGTGCGCTCGCCCTGTTCGTGCTGCCGCTCAGCGCGCTGTCGGAGCGCTTCGGCCGAACCCGGATGATGACCTGCTCGATGGTGATCGCGGTCGGCGTCGGTCTGCTGGTGCCCTTCGCGCCGAACCTGGAGTGGCTGATCGCGCTGCGCGCCGTCCAGGGCGCGGCGATCGCCGGCATCCCGGCCTCCGCGATGGCGTACCTGGCGGAAGAGGTGAAGCCGAAGGCGCTGGTCGCCGCGATCGGCCTGTTCGTGGCGGGCAACTCCATCGGCGGCATGAGCGGCCGCCTCGTCACGGGCTGGGCGGCCCAGGTCTGGGGCTGGCGCGGCGGGCTGCTGGCCGTCGGCCTGATGTCGCTGGCCTGCGCGGCGGCGTTCCTGGTCCTCCTCCCCCGGGCCCGGTTCTTCCGGCCGGCCTCGCTGAACCCGCGCGCGGTGGGACGTACCGTCTCCGGGCACCTGCGCGATCCGCTGCTGCTGCGGCTGTACGGGATCGGCGCTCTGTTCATGACCGTGTTCGGGGCGGTGTACACGGTCATCGGCTACCGCCTGGTGGACGAGCCGTTCTCGCTCGGGCAGGGCCTCATCGGCTCGATCTTCCTGGTCTACCTGGTCGGTACGGTCTCCTCGGCGGCGGCCGGGCAGCTGGTGGCCCGGCTGGGGCGGCGCGGCGCGCTGTACCTGGCGGTGACCACGACGGCGGCGGGCCTGTTCCTCTCCCTCGCGGACTCCCTCACCGCGATCCTGCTGGGCCTGATCCTGATCACGGCGGGCTTCTTCGCGGGCCACGCGGTGGCCTCCTCGGCGGTGAGCCGTACGGCGAAGACGGGCCGCGCCCAGGCCTCGGCGCTCTACCAGTCGGCGTACTACGTCGGCTCCAGCGCCGGCGGCACGCTGGGCGCCCTCGCCTACCACTCGGCGGGCTGGGCGGCCACGGTCGCCCTCGCGCTGCTCGCGGTCGCCGGGGTCGTCACGATCACCCTGTACGGGTCCCACGCGGCCCGCAGCGCCCGGATCGCGGGGATGCCGGCCGGCTGAGGACTGCCGCACAAGGGGCGGGCAACCGGCGGATGGCATGATCGCCGGTCATGTCGACAGTCAACATTCACCTCATACTCGGCAGCACGGTCAGCATGGTCATCCCGGCCCGCGTGGTCGAGTCGGGGGACGGCGGCCTGCTGCTGTGGGTGGCCCCGGGCACCCCGCTCTGGCGCGCCGCCATCCCGCCCGGCACCCACCTGCGGGACCTGCCGCCGGAGGGCTCGTACCCGCTGCGGGCGGACCGGTGGCGGCACGGGGGCGCGCTGATCCTGCAGCCGGCCGGGGCGGGGCACGCGGTGTGGTGGAGCTTCACGCTGGGGCAGGAGTTCCGCAGCTGGTACGTGAACCTCGAATCCCGTGTCCGCACCCGGGACGGCGCGGACGTGCACGTGACCGACCAGGAACTCGACATCACGGTGACCCCGGACCGCTCGTGGGAGTGGAAGGACGAGGAGTCCTTCGCCGCGAAGACGGGTCACCCGGTGTACTGGACGGCGGCCGAGGCCGCCGCCATCCGCGCGGAGGGCGTCCGCGTCACGCGGCTCATCGACTCGGCCGCCTACCCCTTCGACGGCACCTGGTGCGATTTCCGCCCGCCGCCGTCCTGGACCGTCCCGGACCGCCCGGAGCTGCCCCTCGCCCGTCCTCCGTACAGAGCGCCGCTCGACCCGGAAGAGGCCTGAGGTGCCGTTCCTGCCCCACGCCTACCGGGTGACCAAGTACGACCCGGCCGACCGGGCGCCCGACGGGACCTACCGGGGGACGGAGGACACCGACAGCGACCACGGGCCGGTCGAGGCCGCGTACCTGGCGGCGATCGGCGCCTTCGCGCGGGAGAGCGGGGTGGAGCTGCTCACCGTGCGGGAACCGCGGGTCTTCGGCGGGTCCGGGCACTTCGGGCGGGAGCCCGCGGTGGAGGGGTACGGGCTGACGGGGCTGCTTCCCGACGGCCCGGCCGGTTTCCACGACGGCGCCCGGGTGACGGTGCCCGTGGCGCTGGAACTCGTGCGCGGCATGCTCCGCGGCGACGGCCCCTACTGCCGGCTGGAGGCCGTGGAGGAGGACCGGGAGGTCTTCGCCGTCCAGGTCGGATGGGACCTGTACGTCTACGTCGGCTCCCGCACTCCCTGCGGGGCGGCCGTGGTCCGCACCCGGGAGCTCGGGATCTTCGCGGAGCCGATCGAGGTCTCGCCGTACGATCCCGATTTCGACGGCCCGTACGAGCAGCGGGCCGCCGACGAGGGGTTCTGGGAGCGGGTCCGGGCGAGCGCGGCGCGCGGCGAGGCGGGGCTCGTCGAGGAGCAGCACGCCTGGACGCGCTGGCACCGGATCGACGGCGGCGGCGACGCGGGCGTACGGCTCGGCGCCCTGCGGGCCGGCCTCGCCCCGCGCGCACTCCTGAACGTCTGGCCGGGGCTGTCCGCCGATACCGCCGGGCTGGTCGCGGGGCTGCCGGAGGAGTTCTCGCTGGAGTGCGTGTGGGAGGACGCGGACGGCCCGATCCGGAGCGGCCTCGTCGACGAGGAGGACCGCGCGGAGCTGGTGGAGGTGCTCTCCGGGGCCCGGGCCGCGGCGCTGCTGCCGGTGTACGCCGACCAGCACAACCCCCTGTTCACCGGGGTTCTGCCGGACCCGGACGGGGTGGTCCGGGCCCGGTGGCAGATCTAGGCGCAGGTCTAGCGGAACGTTCCGCCGCCGCGTGCCGGGCTGCGGTTGTCAGACCCCTCGGGTAGCGTCCGAAGGACCGGGAACTACCAGGGGGATCAAGGGACATGACCGAAGCCACCGACCTCGCACCCGACCTCGACCTCGACGCGGCGCTCGACCGTTACCGCGTGGAGCTCACCGGTTACTGCTACCGCATGCTCGGCTCGGCCTTCGACGCCGAGGACGCGGTGCAGGACACGTACATCCGTGCCTGGCGGAGCTTCGCGAAGTTCGAGGGGCGGTCCTCCCTGCGGTCCTGGCTATACCGGATCGCCACCAACGTCTGCCTGGACCTGCTGAGCGCGGGGAACAAGCGCGCCCGGCCGATGGACCTGAGCGCCCCGCAGCACCAAGCCTCCGCCGTGCTGAACGAGCGGCCCGAGGTGACCTGGCTGGAGCCGGTGCCGGACGGGCGGGTGCTGCCGCAGACCGCCGATCCGGCGGAGATGGCGCTGGCCAAGGAGTCCGTACGGCTCGCGTTCGTCGCCGCGCTCCAGCACCTGCCGGCCAAGCAGCGGGCGGTACTGATCCTGCGCGAGGTGCTGGCCTGGAAGGCCGACGAGGTCGCCACCCTGCTGGACACCACCGTCGCCTCGGTGAACAGCGCCCTGCAGCGGGCCCGCGCGACGCTCGCCGCGACCCGGATCCGGGAGAGCGAGTCCGCGGACCCGCTGGACTCCGGCCAGGTCAAGCTGCTGGAGCAGTACCTCGCCGCCTTCGAGGCGTACGACATCTCCCGGCTGACCGCCCTGCTCCACGAGGACGCGGTGCTGTCGATGCCGCCGTTCGACCTGTGGCTCCAGGGCCACGAGGACATCGCGGCCTGGCACCTGAACCAGGGCATCGGCTGCAAGGGCTCCCGGATGATCCCGACCACGGCGAACGGCATGCCGGCCTTCGGCCAGTACCGGCTGCGGGAGGACGGTCAGCCCGGCTGGACCCCGTGGGCGCTCCAGGTGCTGGAGGTGTCAGAGGGCAAGATCGTCGGGCTCAACGCCTTCCTCGACACCGCCCGGTGGTTCCCGCTCTTCGGGCTCCCCGAGCAGCTCGACGAGTCCTACGAGGTGGAGTAGCGCGCGCAGGGCCGGGCCGGCTCCGGTGACCCGGAGGGGGATGCCGAGGCGCCGGGCGGTGAGGGCGGCACGAGCGAGGGCCTGGACGGTCGCGAGCGTGGGTGCGGCGACTGCGCGGACGTCGCACACCACCGCGTCGGGCCCGTCCCTGCACAGGGTACGCACGCGTGCGCACAGCTCGACGGTATCCGGCTCAGGCCCCTCCAGGGCCAAGGTTCTGGTCTCCACATGAGGGCAGACCCCTGGCCTCGCCCGAATTCATCGGCAGGGGAGGGGGAAGTCCGAAGTGTCCAGCGTGTAGTCGAACGGCTTGGGGATGTAGATCGGCTCGCCGAACTCGACCACCGACAGCAACCGGTACGTGCCGCCCTGGGGCTCGCCGTACAGGTGGATGGTGGGCGTGCCCGACACCTGAGGGTCGATCAACAGGTAAAGCGGCACGCCTGCGGCTGCGTAGCCGTTCAGCTTGGCCACCCGGTCGTTGGAAGCATTCGACTTCGAGGTGATCTCAACGACGATCTCAGCAGCGTCCGCGGGCACGTAATTGCCCTCCCTGCGCACCACGTCGCGCGGGACGACCGCGAGGTCAGGAATGTAGAGGCCGTTTCGAGTCGGGACTGCGACATTGAGCGTCTGGTAGATCCCACAGTCGTCGGGCTTCGCCGCGTACAGGCCCTCATGAACCAAGTCGGCGATGTAGCTGTGACGGTTGACCGGTGGTGGTGCCACGGTGACGATCCCCTCGACGATCTCCACCTTGCAGCCCTCGGGTCGGTCCGTGTCCTCCCAACGACGGACGAGGCCCTCCCAGCCCTCGCCGCGTTCGGGCTCGTGCTGGACCGTGAGTGCGCTCATGGTGTGCTCCTCAAGCTGTTGGCACCGATCCCAGCATGCAGAACGGGACCGGCGGTCGTCCACCGGTCCCGTTCAGCCGTACGAGTGAGCGTGCAGGATTACGCGATGCGGTCCAGCACGATCGGCGTGGCGGAGAAGGCCGTGCCCGCCGCCGCGATGTCGAAGGTGCCGTCCAGCGCCGACAGGGCGTAGTCGAACTTCTCCGGAGTGTCCGTGTGCAGGGTCATCAGGGGCTGGCCCGCGGTGACCGTGTCGCCCGGCTTCGCGTGCAGCTCGATGCCCGCGCCCGCCTGGACCGGGTCCTCCTTGCGCGCGCGGCCGGCGCCCAGGCGCCAGGCGCCCACGCCGACCCCGTACGCGTCCAGCCGCGTCAGCACGCCCGAGGACGGGGCCGTGACCACGTGCTGCTCGCGCGCGACGGGCAGCGCCGCGTCCGGGTCGCCGCCCTGCGCGGCGATCATCCGGCGCCACACGTCCATCGCGCGGCCGTCGGCCAGGGCCTTCGCCGGGTCGGCGTCCTTGATGCCCGCGGCGTCCAGCATTTCCCGGGCCAGGGCCAGGGTCAGCTCGACCACGTCCGAGGGGCCGCCGCCGGCCAGGACCTCGACGGACTCGCGGATCTCCAGGGCGTTGCCGGCGGTGAGGCCGAGCGGGGTGGACATGTCCGTGAGGAGGGCGACCGTCTTGACGCCGCTGTCCGTGCCCAGGCCGACCATCGTGCGGGCCAGCTCGCGCGCGTCCTCGATGTTCTTCATGAAGGCGCCGGTGCCGACCTTCACGTCCAGGACGAGCGAGCCGGTGCCCTCGGCGATCTTCTTGGACATGATCGAGGAGGCGATCAGCGGGATCGCCTCGACGGTGCCGGTCACGTCGCGCAGCGCGTAGAGCTTCTTGTCGGCCGGGGCCAGGCCGTCGCCGGCCGCGCAGATGACGGCGCCGGTGGTGTCCAGGACGTGCAGCATCTCCTCGTTGGAGAGCAGGGCGCGCCAGCCGGGGATGGACTCCAGCTTGTCCAGCGTGCCGCCGGTGTGGCCGAGGCCCCGGCCGGAGAGCTGCGGCACGGCCGCGCCGCAGGCGGCGACGAGCGGGGCCAGCGGCAGGGTGATCTTGTCGCCGACGCCGCCCGTGGAGTGCTTGTCCGCGGTGGGGCGGGAGAGGGAGTCGAAGTTCATCCGCTCGCCGCTCGCGATCATCGCGGCGGTCCAGCGGGCGATCTCGGTGCGGTTCATGCCGTTGAGCAGGATGGCCATCGCCAGCGCCGACATCTGCTCGTCGGCGACCACGCCGCGCGTGTACGCGTCGATGACCCAGTCGATCTGCTCGGGGCTCAGTTCACCGCGGTCGCGCTTGGTGCGGATGACGGAGATGACGTCCATGGAAGTGCTTCCTTCTACGCGCATAGAGAGAGGAGAGGGGTACGAACGGAGGAAAGGACGGCGGCCCCCCGCCCGGCAGGGCGGAGGGCCGTCGCGCGGCTATCTCAGATGGTCCGGCCCGAAGGCCTGCGGCAGCATCGCGGAGAGCGGCAGAACGCCTTCCGGCGTCTCCACCTGGAGCTCGGCGCCGCCGAACTCGAAGAGCAGCTGGCGGCAGCGGCCGCAGGGGACGAGGATCTCGCCCTTGCCGTCCACGCACGTGAAGTGCGTGAGGCGGCCGCCGCCCGTGGCCTGGAGGGAGGAGACCAGCCCGCATTCGGCGCACAGGCCGAGCCCGTAGCTGGCGTTCTCCACATTGCAGCCGACCACGGTGCGGCCGTCGTCGACCAGCGCCGCGACGCCGACCGGGAAGCCCGAGTACGGGGCGTACGCCCGGGACATAGCCTCCCGGGCGGCCTCGCGCAGGGCGTCCCAGTCGGGAGCGGCCGTCACTTGCCCTGACCCTTGCGGTACGGCATGCCGTCCGCCTTCGGCATTCGCAGGCGCTGCGCGGACAGCGCGAGCACCAGCAGCGTGGTCAGGTACGGGGCGGCGTCCACGAACTGGCTGGGCACCTGGTCCGTGAGCGCGTACCAGAGGAACAGCAGCACGGCGAAGACCGCCGAGATGCCGGCCGGGACGTAGCGCTTCTTGTAGAGCTGCCAGGCAACGACCAGGACGAGCAGGATCGCGATGAGCAGCAGCATCGCGTGGACGTTCTCGGCGCCGCCGCGCAGCTTGAGGCTGTCGGTGAAGCCGAACAGGCCGGCGCCCAGCGCCATGCCGCCCGGCATCCAGTTGCCGAAGATCATCGCGGCGAGACCGATGTAGCCGCGGCCGCCGGTCTGGCCCTCCTGGTAGATCGGGCTGGCCACGATCGACAGGAACGCGCCGCCCAGGCCCGCGAGGGCGCCCGAGACGATCACGGCGATGTACTTGTACTTGTAGACGTTGACGCCGAGCGATTCGGCGGCGACGGGGTTCTCGCCGCAGGAGCGCAGCCGCAGGCCGAAGGTGGTGCGCCACAGCACCCACCAGGTGCCGGGGATCAGCAGCAGCGCGACGACGGTCAGCAGCGACAGGCCGGTGACCAGGCCGCCGACCACGCCCGCGACGTCGGAGACGAAGAACCAGTGCTTGCCCTGGAGGCTCGCCATCCAGTCCGACAACCCCGGCACGGTGATCTCGTAGATCGGCTCGACGCGCGGGGACTGCTTGGAGGAGCCGCCGGGCGCCTCGGCGAACGTGAAGTTCGAGAGGTACTGGGTGAAGCCCAGCGCCAGGATGTTGATGGCCACACCGGAGACGATGTGGTTCACGTTGAAGGTGACCGTGATGATCGCGTGCAGCAGGCCGCCGATGGCGCCGCCGATCAGGCCGGCGATCACGCCGGTCCACGGGCCCCACTGGTAGCCGGCCCAGGCACCGAACCAGGTGCCGAGGATCATCATGCCTTCGAGGCCGATGTTGACGACGCCCGCGCGCTCGGCCCACAGGCCGCCGAGGCCGGCGAGGCCGATCGGCACGGCGAGGGAGAGCGCTCCGGAGACCTGGCCGATGGAGGTCAGGTCGTCGGCGCCGCTGATCACGCGGACCAGCGAGACGAGCGCGAGGCCGCCCGCGATGATCAGCATGATCCACGGGAGGGTGAGCTTGGTGCGTCCGCCCTGCTTCTTGGGCGCGGCGCTGGTCGCGGAAACGGTGCTGGTGCTCACGCCGAGACCTCCTTGTCGGTCGTGATGGCGTGGCCCGCGGCCAGCTCCTCGCCGACCTTCTGCTGCTGGCGTCGGATCCCGTAACGGCGGACGAGCTCGTAGGAGACGACGACCGCGATCACGATCAGGCCCTTCATGATCGTGCCGATCTCCTTCGCGTACCCGGCCGTGTCGAGCGAGGCCGAGGCCTTGTCGATGAAGGCCATCAGGAACGCGGCGAAGAGGATGCCGACCGGGTGGTTGCGGCCGAGCAGCGCGATGGTGATGCCGGTGAAGCCGACACCGACCGGGAAGGACAGGCTGTACGTGTGGCTCTCGCCCAGCAGCACCGGCATGCCGGCGAGGCCGGCGACGGCGCCGGAGATGAGCATCGAGGTGATGATCATCTTCTTGGCGTCCACACCGGAGGCCTGCGCGGCGGACTCGCTGGCGCCGGTGGCGCGCAGGTCGAAGCCGAAGCGGGTGCGGCCCAGGACGAACCAGTAGACGATGCCCAGCGCGAAGGCCAGGAAGGTGAAGCCGTAGATCTCCAGGCCGTCACCCAGCGAGATGGCCGGGAACCAGCCCGACTTGGCGATCTCGCCGGTGGTCAGGTCGTTGGAGCCCGCGGGCTGGACGCCGAGGTTCTTCGGCAGGATCAGCCAGGCGATCAGGCTGGTGGCGATCGCGTTCAGCATGATCGTGGAGACGACCTCGCTGACTCCGCGCCGGGCCTTCAGGACGCCCGCGATACCGGCCCAGAAGGCGCCGACCAGCATGGCGACGATCACGATCAGCAGGATGTGCAGCGGGCCGGGCAGCGAGACCGCCGCGCCGACGACCGCCGACACCATCGCCGCGAGCCGGTACTGGCCGTCGACGCCGATGTTGAAGAGGTTCATCCGGAAGCCGATGGCCACGGCCAGGGCCGCCAGGTAGTACGTGCCGGCCTGGTTGACGATGAGGACCTGGACGTCCTCGTAGCTCGCGTTCTCCACCATCAGCCGCAGCGGTTCGATCGGGTCCACGCCCGTCGCCGCCAGCACGATCATGGTCAGCAGGAAGGCGGTGACCAGCGCGAGCGCGGGCCCGGCGAAGCCGAGGAGCAGCCGGTCCTTGTCGAGTTTCTTCATCGGGCCTCGTCCTCCGGGGAGTCGGTACGGGCGTCCGTGCCGGCGGCGGAGTTGTTGTCGGTGGCGTCCAGGTGACCGGAGGCGGCGCCCGTCATGGCGGTGCCGAGTTCCTCGGGGGTCACGGTCGCGGGGTCGGCGTCCGCGACCAGGCGGCCGCGGTAGATCACGCGCAGGGTGTCGGACAGGCCGATGAGCTCGTCCAGGTCGGCGGAGATCAGCAGGACCGCCAGGCCTTCGCGGCGGGCCTCGCGGATCGCGTCCCAGATCTGCGCCTGCGCACCGACGTCCACACCGCGGGTGGGGTGGGCGGCGATGAGGAACTTCGGGTTGTGGCTCATCTCGCGGCCGACGATCAGCTTCTGCTGGTTGCCGCCGGAGAGCGAGGCCGCGGTGACCTCGATGCCGGGCGTGCGGACGTCGTACTCGCGCACGATCCGCTCGGTGTCCTTGCGGGCGGCCTTCGGGTCGAGGATGCCGCGCTTGGAGTTGGGGGCTTCGGTGACGTGACCGAGGATGCGGTTCTCCCAGAGGGAGGACTCCAGCAGCAGACCGTGCCGGTGGCGGTCCTCCGGGATGTAGCCGATGCCTCCCTCGCGGCGCCCCCGCACCGAAGACTTGGTGATGTCCTTGCCGTCGAGGGTGATGACGCCCGCGTCGGGGGTCATCATGCCCATGAGGGCTTCGATGAGCTCGGTCTGGCCGTTGCCCTCGACGCCCGCGATGCCGAGGATCTCGCCCTTGTGGATCGTGAAGCTGATCCCGTCGAGCAGCAGGCGTCCGGCGACCGGCGCCTCGCGCAGGTTGGCGTCCGGCAGGCCCGGGGTGCGCGCGGTGTCCTCGGTGGCGACGGGCACGCCGCCCTCGGCGACGGTCAGCCGCTCGACCTGGAGCATCGGGACGGTGGTCACCGTGGACTCGCGGGTCTCCGGCGAGGGCAGCTCGGAGCCGACCATCAGCTCGGCGAGCTGCTTGGTCGTGGTGGTGCGCGGGTCGGCGGTGCCGACCGTGGTGCCGCGCCGGATGACGGTGATGTCGTCGGCAACCTTCAGGACCTCGCCCAGCTTGTGCGAGATGAAGATGACGGTCAGGCCCTCGGACTTGAGCTCGCGCAGGTTGTCGAAGAGCGCGTCGACCTCCTGCGGCACGAGGACCGCGGTCGGCTCGTCGAGGATGAGGATCTTCGCACCGCGGTAGAGGACCTTGAGGATCTCCACGCGCTGGCGGTCGGCGACACCGAGGTCCTCGACCAGGGCGTCGGGACGTACGCCGAGGCCGTACGCGTCCGAGATCTCCCTGATCTTCTTACGGGCCTTCGCGCCGATGCCGTAGAGCTTCTCGCCGCCGAGAACCACGTTCTCCAGGACGGTGAGGTTGTCGGCGAGCATGAAGTGCTGGTGCACCATGCCGATGCCGCGGGCGATGGCATCGCCGGGGCTGCTGAAGGAGACCTGCTCCCCGTCGATGGCGATGGTGCCCTCGTCCGGCTTCTGCATGCCGTAGAGGATCTTCATCAGCGTCGACTTGCCGGCGCCGTTCTCACCGACGAGGGCGTGGACCGTGCCCTTGCGGACGGTGATCGCGATGTCCTTGTTGGCGACGACGCCGGGGAAGCGCTTGGTGATGCCGTGCAGTTCTACGGCGGGGGGCGGGCTGGACGCGTTGATGACGCACTCTCCTTGGCGCGGAAGGAGCTGAAGGCAGGGAGGGGACAGGGCGGGGGGAGAAAGTATCGCGTCCACGATGCTTCTACGCGCGTAGCACTGTCGAAAGTGAAAACTTGCGGCCAACCGGCCACAAGATCACATAAAACCACGTGACACGGGCCGGGGCCCGGGAGCGATGGTGACCGCTGCCCGGACCCCGGGTTCACGCGTGAAGCAGGTCGGACGGCACCTTACGGCGCGGTCTTGACCTCGATCTTCTTGGCGATGATGTCGGCCTTGGCCTTCTCGACCGCGGCGACGACGTCGGTCATCTCCTTGTACTTCGGGTTGGAGTCGGCCAGGCCGACGCCGTCCTTGTCCAGGCCGTAGCGGACCTCGCCGGACTCGGGCTTGCCGTCCTGAACCGACTTGATCAGGTTGTAGACGGAGTCGGCGACGTCCTTGGTGACCGAGGTCAGGATGAAGTCCTTGTACTTCGCCAGACCGGCCTGGTTGTACTGGTCGGAGTCGACACCGATGGACCACTTGCCCTTGGCGGCGGCGGCCTCGATGGCGCCGGAGCCGGCCAGACCGGCGGCCGAGTAGATCACGTCGGCGCCCTTGTCGAGCTGGCCCTCGGCCGCGGCCTTGCCCAGGTCGGGCTTGGCGAAGCCGTCGAAGTTCGGCGGCTGGGTCAGGTACTGGCTGAGCACCTTGGCGTTCGGGTTGGTGTCCTTGACGCCCTGGGTGAAGCCCGCCTCGAACTTCTTGATCAGCGGAACCTCGACACCGCCGATGAAGCCGACCGTGCCGGTCTTGGACGCCTTGGCGGCGGCGACGCCGGCCAGGTAGGAGCCCTGCTCCTCGTTGAAGACGAGGTTGGCGATGTTCTTCGCCTGCACCGAGGTGTCGTCGATGATGCCGAACGTGGTGTTCGGGAACTTCTCGGCGACCTTCTTGATGGCCGGCGCGTAGGCGAAGCCGACGCCGATGACCGGGTTGTTGCCCTTGCGGGCCAGCTCGGTGAGGCGCTGGACCTTGTCGGCCTCGCCCTCTCCATCGGTGGGCTCCGCCTCGGCGCCCTTGACCTTGAGGTCCTTCTCCGCCTTGGAGAGACCCGCGTAGGCGGCGTCGTTGAACGACTGGTCGCCGCGGCCACCGATGTCGTACGCGATGGCGGCGGACTTCTCCGCGGAGGAGGAGGCGGACGAGGACGAGTCCGAGGACGACTTACCGCCACAGGCGGTGGCCGAGAGGGCCAGCGCAGCGGACGCGAGGCCCACGGTGGCGATCCTGGTGATCCGGCGCAAGGGGAGGCTCCTTCAAAACCTGACCGAAGCGCCACGACCGGCGCTGGTTTCGCCGAGATCGTAACGCGCGTAGATGTCAGTTAAAGGCCCGTTCATGAGTCGTTACCGGATCGTCGTGAACCAGACAGTGACCGATCAGTAACTGCCGACGCGTCCGACCCATGTGTACCAAGGGCTGGACGCGTCCGCCGGATCAATCGCCGATGTTGTACGAACTCCTACCCGCCCGACCCCGCGAGCCTGGCGCGTCGCCCTTCGGGGGAGCGTCCGTCGAGCAGCGCCGCGGCCGTGAAGAACTCCACGCCGACCCCGATCGCGGCCTCGTCCACGTCGAAGTCACCCCGGTGCAGATCCCGCTTCGCGGTGTCCCCCGGCGTACGGACGCCCAGGCGCGCCATGGCTCCGGGGACGTGCTCCAGGTACCAGGAGAAGTCCTCGCCGCCCAGGCTCTGCTCGGTGTCCTCGACCGAGTCGGCCCCGCGCCGGGCGCTCATCGCCTCGCGCAGCAGTTCGGTGACCATCGGATCGTTGACGACCGGGGGGACCCCGCGCACGTAGGTGATCTCCGACTTGGCGCGGTGCATCGCGGCGATCTCGTCGATGATCGCGTGGATCTGGTCGGGTGCCTCGTGCCAGGAGTTCAGGTCCAGGCACCGAACGGTTCCGGACAGCTCCGCGTGCATCGGGATGACGTTGCAGGCGTGCCCGGCCTCGATCCGGCCCCAGGTCACCGACATGCCCGAGCGGGCGTCCATCCGCTTGGTCAGCAGGGCCGGCAGGTCGAGGGCGAGCCGGGCGGCCGCCGTCACCAGGTCCGTGGTCAGGTGCGGACGGGCGGTGTGCCCGCCGGGGCCTTCGAGGGTGACCTCCAGCCGGTCGCAGGCCGAGGTGATGGGCCCGCTGCGCAGGCCGATCCGGCCGGCGTCGACCCGGGGGTCGCAGTGCAGGGCGATGATCTTGCCGACTCCGTCCAGCACCCCGGATTCGATGGCCTCGGTGGCGCCGCCGGGCAGCACCTCCTCGGCGGGCTGGAAGAGCAGCCGCACCGGCCGGGGCAGCTCGCCCTTGCGGTCGAGCTCGGCGAGGACGAGGCCGGCGCCGAGCACCACGGCGGTGTGCACGTCGTGGCCGCAGGCGTGGGCGCGGTCCGGGACGGTCGAGCGGTACGGGACGTGCGTCTTGGCATCCGGGATGGGCAGGGCGTCGATGTCCGCGCGCAGGGCCAGCATCGGACGTACGCCGCCCTCCCGTCGCCCACCACCACCCTCGAAGGAGCTGCGCGCCCCTTCGTCCCAGGTGCCGACGTCACAGATGAGCCCGGTGCCCGACTTCAGCACCCGCGGGCTCAGGCCCGCTTGCTCCAGCCGGGCCTTGATCGCCGCCGTGGTGCGGAACTCCTGGTGTCCTAGCTCGGGATGCATGTGCAGGTCCCGGCGGAAGGCGATCAGTTCGGCGCGCAGGTGGTCCGGAAGCTTGCCGGGCAGCTCGGGCCGGTCGGGCGCGGCGGGCTGGGCGGTCTGGGACTCGCGGGACATCAACTGGTTCACCCGTTTAAGGGTAGGGCCACCCATGGGTCAACTGGCTGGAGATCACCAAAAGTTCATGCCGTTAGGGGAAAGAAACCCGGCCTCTGGACGCATGACCGGGTGAAGCCGCGGGTAAACTCGCGCGCTCAACTGTCCACTCATCCGGCCGCTGAAGCCGTCTGAGCAGGAAGTCTGTGCACATCACGGGCGGTGTCGGTGACCCCGGCGAGGAATCCGCGGGCCCGCTCGGAGGCCGACGCGGTGAGCCAGCTCGGATCGACATCGCATACGGCCACGGTCACGCCGGTGCCGATCAGCGCGTAGGGCAGGGTGTGGACGACCGTGGAGGGGAAGCTGACGATCGTCCGGCCGACCGGACCCCGCCTGGCGATCAGCTCCAGCGGCAGGTCCGGACGTACGATCTCCAGCCCCGTCGCCTCGCTCAGCAGGCGCAGCTTCTCCGGGGATTCCCGGCGGTGGGCGAAGTAGCGGGTGGCCCCGTGTTGCAGGGTCAGGGCGCGCACCGCCTCCAGGTAGCGGTCCGGATCGACCACGCCGGTCTCCACCAGCGAGGTCCCGACCAGGTCCGTGCCCTTGGTCAGGCGGGGCGGGCCGAAGCGGGCCCGGGTCCACGCGAAGTCGTTGAGCCGCACCGTCATCCCGCTGTGCGCGGTGACCGGCATCGAGCTGAACACCTCGACGCGGCGGCGCCCGCCGGCCCCCGGGGTGAACCGCCGCCGGGCCGTCGCGGAGACCGGCGCGTACGCCAGCTCGCGCAGCCGGCCCGGGAGCCCGCCGCCGCCGACCCGGTGCCAGCGCACGAGGCGCTCGCCGCGGGCCGTCTGGGCGACGAACTCCATGGTCGCGGTGCCGTCGTCGACCACGACGAGCTCCTCGGCCCGGACGAGCGTGAGCAGGAGCTGTACGTAGCGGGAGAACGGATCCCCTATCACCACCCGCTCGGCCGCCCGTACCTCCCGCGCGAGCGCGGCCAAGGCCTTGACCGGCGCGAACCGGCCGCCTCGGGCCTCCTGCCACTGCACCTCGTGCCCCTCGTCCCGGGCCAGCCCCGCCATCCGGCGCAGCTGCCCCCGGGACATGGGGTCGGTGGGCGGGAGCACCACGATCCGCAGGCCTGCGGCGGCGGAAGCGACCGGCCCGGACCCGTTCCCGCCGCCGCCGTGGGCCGGCTGGCGCGGGACGACTCCGAGGAGCCGTCCGGCGCCCTGGGCGTGCGCCCACTCCAGGACGTTGAGCAGCTGGACCGGACTTTCGACGAAGGCCAGGGTCGGGGCGGGGGCTGAGCGGGTCACCAGGTGCTCCTCGTCGGAGGGTGGAGGGAACGGTGCGGCCGGCGCCGCGCCGGACGGAGTCCGGCGCGGCGCGCCGGAGCCCGGGAGGCCCGCCAGGGCCGGACGGTGCGAGGGGTGCGTAAAGGATCAGACCGAGGCGAGCTCGCCCTGGACGCGGCGGAGCTTCTTCATCGGGCCGAGCTCGGAGTCGTAGACCCGCTTGATGCCGTCGCCGAGCGCGGTCTCGATGGTGCGGATGTCGCGGACCAGGCGGGTCAGGCCGCCCGGCTCGACGGAGGCGGCCTGGTCGGAGCCCCACATCGCGCGGTCGAGGGTGATGTGGCGCTCGACGAAGGTGGCGCCCAGCGCGACGGCGGCCAGGGTGGTCTGCAGGCCCGTCTCGTGGCCGGAGTAGCCGATCGGAACGTTCGGGTACTCCTCCTGAAGGGTGTTGATCACCCGCAGGTTGAGCTCCTCGGCCTTGGCCGGGTACGTGGAAGTGGCGTGGCAGAGCAGGATGTTGTCGCTGCCGAGCACCTCCACCGCGTGCCGGATCTGCTTCGGGGTGGACATGCCGGTGGAGAGGACCACGGTGCGGCCGGTGGCGCGCAGGGCGCGCAGCAGCTCGTCGTCGGTCAGCGAGGCCGAGGCGACCTTGTGGGCGGGGACGTCGAACTTCTCCAGGAAGGCGACGGCCTCGGTGTCCCACGGGGAGGCGAACCAGTCGATGCCGCGCTTGGCGCAGTGCTCGTCGATGGCGCGGTACTCGTCCTCGCCGAACTCCACGCGGTGGCGGTAGTCGATGTAGGTCATCCGGCCCCAGGGGGTGTCGCGCTCGATGTCCCACTGGTCGCGGGGGGTGCAGATCTCGGGGGTGCGCTTCTGGAACTTCACGGCGTCGCAGCCGGCTTCGGCGGCGGCGTCGATGAGGGCGAGGGCGTTGCCGAGCTCACCGTTGTGGTTGATGCCGATCTCGCCGACGACGTAGACGGGGTGGCCGGGGCCGGCGATGCGGGAGCCGAAGGTCCGGAGGCGGGGGGCGGGGGTGACCGTCATGGCAGGGCTGTCCTTCGGAGCGTGGGGTGTACGAGTACGAGCGGGTGCGGGCACGGGCGCCGGCACCGGGGTGTGGACCGCTGAGGTGGGGAACGGGGTGGGGAGGGGTGCGGTGGCCGGTGTGGCCACGGGGGTGAGTACGGGTACGAGGGCGCGGGCGCGGGCCAGGTCGTGGGGATCGTCGATCTCCAGCACCCGTGCCGGGTCGGTGGCGACCGGGAGGGTCCGCCCGAAGAAGCGGTGGCGGGCGGTCCGGAAGCCGGCGGCGTCCATGGCGTAGGCGGCGCCGGTCTCCAGGAGGTCCTGGGGGCGGTCCTGGCGGCGGGGGCGGTACGCGAGGTCGTGGTTGACCCCGCTCCCAGAGCCGTCGGGGGCCGCCCGCCAGAGGAAGCCGTGGAAGGGAGCCGCGGTGAGCGCGGAGTCGGCGGCGCCGGACGCGACGGCGACGGCGACGGACTCCACGTCGGAGGCGGTGACGAAGGGGCTGGTGCACTGGACGAGGAGGACCACGTCGACGGTGACGGAGTGCAGTTCCTCGAAGGAGTCGAGGGCGTGCAGCACGGCGGCCTCGCTGGTGGCGGTGTCCCCGGAGATCCCGGCGGGGCGCCGCAGCACGACGGCACCGGCCCCGCGGGCCGCGTCGCCGATGGCCTCGGAGTCGGTGGACACCAGGACGTCGGTGACGGTCGCGGCGCCGAGGCAGGCGCGGACGGCCCGGACCACGAGCGGCATCCCTCCGACGTCGGCCAGGTTCTTCCCGGGCACGCCCTTGGACCCCCCGCGTGCGGGGATCACGGCGAGCACCCTGGGCACGGCGCGGGCCTCGCGGAGGGATCCCGCGGGGTCGGCGGCGGTGGCGGGCGCGGCGGTGGCGGCGGCGGGCGCGGTGGTGGCGGCGGCGGTGGCGGCGGGCGCGGTGGCGCGCGCGGCGGTGGCCGGCGCGGCGGCTCCGGCCGGGCGGGTGCTCACAGCTCCCCCAGGCGGCGGATCACCGGCGCGACGCGCTGGACGCCGTGGCGGTAGGCACCCCGGGCGGCCTCGCGCAGGTGGGCGCGGAGCCGGCGGCGCAGCCGGGATCCACCGGCCGTGGCGCGGGGCGCGCCGGACAGCGGGTGCCCGTCGGGGCCGAGGTGGTGCCTGGCGAGGATTCCGGGCAGGTAGCCCGGCGCGGTGTCCTGGGTGTAATAGGGCGCCGGGGCCGGGAGCGGGCCTTCGGCTAGCAGCTCGGTGAGGCGTGCCCGCGCGGCGGTGTAGGGGTCGTACGCGCCGGCCGCACCAGGCGAACCGGCAGGTCCGGCCGGGGTGCTCGCCGGCGCGCCCACGCCCTGGGCCGCGAGCCAGTCCGGATCGGCCTTCGGGAGCAGGCCCGCGTCGAGCTGGGTCCAGGAGGCCATGCAGCCGGAGCCCAGGAAGTGGTGGTTGCCGAGGGTCTCGCGGACGCCGAGGTCGGTCAGCACGGCCGTCGGGATGCCCCGGTGCAGGGATTCCAGGGCCGCCGTGGAGGAGACGGTGACCAGCAGGTCCGTGCCGTCCAGGACCTCGCCCATGTTTCCGTACACCAGACGGCAGTTGGAGGGGAGGCCGCCGGGGAGCTGCTGCGCCAGGCGCTGGTACGGGAGCTCCTCCAGGTGCGTGGTGTGCTCGCCCGGCCGGCTGCGCAGCTTGATCAGCACCTCGCGCCCGGGGTGCAGCCGGGCGTGTTCCGCGGCGCGGCGCAGCAGGTAGGTACGGTCCGCGCGGTTCTCCGGCACGGAGGGCTGGACCGCGAAGACCACGCGGTGGATGGTGCTGCCCACCGGGTCGTACGTGTCGGCTTCGGCCGGTGCGAGGAAGGGGAGGGCGGTTTCCACGACGGCACCGGCGTCGGCGCCGACGCCCTCGTAAACCGCGCGGAACCGCTCCGCGTCGTGGCGGGAGTTGGCGAGGACCAGGTCGGCCCCGTGGCGCAGCAGCAGGCCGTCGGCGAGCTTCTCGTAGACGACTCCGACGTACCCGGTGACGAACACCGGCCGCGCGCCCGGCTCCGGCCACAGGGCCCGGGCCCCGTGCAGGACGGCCTGGACG
The DNA here is from genome assembly GCF_044759865.1 of Streptomyces sp. NPDC099050. NCBI lineage: Bacteria > Bacillati > Actinomycetota > Actinomycetes > Kitasatosporales > Streptomycetaceae > Streptomyces > Streptomyces sp. NPDC099050. The sequence goes on from NZ_JBIWAE010000017.1 coordinate 156,318, forward strand.
GCGCCGCCGACCAGGGCGAGCACGACGACGTCGTAGGCGCTGTCGCCGGCGCGGCCGTGGGCGCTGCCGTGGGCGTTGCCGGGCTCCCCCCGCGGCGTGCGGAGTTCGGCGAGGAACTCCGCGCAGGTGACCTCGGTGAGCCGGTCCGCCCGGACCCCGACCTCGCCGAGCTGGCGCGCGGTGGGCGTGGCCCGGCCACGGAGCAGGTAGCCGGTCAGGTGGACGGAGTCCGGGTCCGTGGAAAGGCGGCGGGCGGTGAGCGCTCCCCATTTCCAGCGGGTGTCGGAATCGGCGAGTACGGCCACACGGAGGGCGGGCGGTGGGGCCGCGCGGTTGCTTGCTGGCACCCGGCAGAAGTTATTCCGGCTTTTCGGTGATCGGCCCAACGAATGCACAACAGCGGGTTAACAACCCGTCGATTCCGCGCGAAAGCGTCCGGGTTAACGTCCCTGCCGTGCGTCGTTCACGTGGAATCCGCATGCGGGCCACGGTGAATGACGAGCGGCGCCCTAATGTCTCGTTCGTGCTCAAGCTCTCTGTTGTCGTGCCGTTCTTCAACGTGCAGACGTATGCGCCGGATGCCCTGAAAAGCCTCGAACTCAACGCTCGGGAAGATTTCGAGTTCCTGCTCGTCGACGACCGTTCGACGGACGGGACGCCCGCGCTCCTGGAGCGGGCGGCCCGCGAGCTGCCCGGGGCCGTACACCTCAGACACGAGCGCAACGGCGGCCTGGCGACGGCCCGGAACACCGGTCTGGACGCGGCCCGCGGGGAGTACATCGCCTTCATGGACGGGGACGACTGGCTGGCGCCGGGCCACCTGGCCCGGACCCTGGCCGCCATCGAGGACCTGGGCTGCGATTTCGTCCGTACCGACCACGTCCAGTGCACGGACAGGACCCGCGTGGTCCAGCGCGTTCCCTACGGGCCGGACTCGGTGGTGGCCGATCCGCGCACCGGGATCCTGCCCGTCAGCCGCGCGACCTCGGTGGACTATCCGTACGCCTGGGCGGGGATGTACCACCGGCGGCTGCTGGACCGCGGGCTGCTGCACTTCACGGACGGGCTGCGGACGGCGGAGGACCGGCCGTGGATCTGGCGGCTGCACCGGGAGGCGGAGTCCTTCGCGCCGGTCGGTCTGCCCGGAATCTTCTACCGTCGCGGGGTTTCCACCTCGCTGACACAGATCGGTGACGAGCGTCAGCTCGATTTCATTCGGGCATTCGATCAAGTTCTGACCGATACGGCCGCCGACCGGGATTCCGACCTTTTCCTCCCGAAGGCCGTCCGAACATACTGTGCGATTATCGCGCACCATGTCGGGTCCATCGAAAGGTTCGAACCAGCCGTGGCCAGAAAACTCCGCTCGATGAGCACGGCCGCGCTCGGCAGAATGCCCCAGCAGGTCCTTGACCAGACGCTCGACTCGATGGACGCCGACCGCGCGGCCCTGCTCCGCCGGCTCCGCAAGCGCTCCACGGCCGGATCCGCTCCCGCGAGTTCCGCCGCTTCTGCCGCGTCTGCCGCTTCCACCGGGGTGACGGCGTGAACGTCACCCAGATCTTCATGGCCTCCACCCTCTACGGCACGGCCACCCTCGCCGCCGCCCTCGACGCGGACCTCTTCCCGCCCGCCGGCCGCCGGATCCTGCTCACCAGCAACCACTCCGTCACCGCCGAGATCGCCCCCGGTCTGACCGCCGCGCCCGGCTTCGCCACCCTGAGCACCCGCTTCGACGAGGTCCTCGACTGGAACGCCGTCATCGCCCCGATGCACCCCAGCACCTGGAGCCCGCGCCCCGAGGACGTCCCGCTGTGGGAACGCCTGTTGCGCTCCTCGTGGGGGCTGGGCGACGACCGCGTCGAGCTGATCGTGGAATCCCTCCAGGTGCCGCCCGCCCAGAGCCTGTGCCGGATCTTCCCCGGTGCGGCCATGGAGGTCTACGCCGACGGGCTGATGAGCTACGGTCCCACCCGCTTCCGCCTCGATCCCGGGCTCGGGATGCGCGTACGGCGGGTGCTGCACCTGGACCTCGTACCGGGCCTGGAGCCGCTGCTGCTGACCGAGTTCGGCGTACGGGCCGAGGCGATCCCGGCCGCCGCCTTCCTCAAGGTCATCGGCGAGCTCGAAGGAGCGGTGGAGACGCCGGAGCAGACGCCGGAGCGGACGCCGCGGCGGAGCGCGACGGCGCCGGCCGGGGCGGACTCCGAGGGCCCGGACGCCCCGGCGCTCCTGCTGGGCCAGTACCTCTCCGCCCTCGACCTGGTGCCGGCCGCCGAGGAGGAGGAGCTGCACGGGGAGATGGTCCGGGGCGCGCACGCGCTGGGCCACCGCGAGCTGGTCTTCAAACCGCACCCCAGCGCCCCCGCCGCCTACGCCCGCCGGGCGGAGGAGGAGGCCGAGCGGCTCGGCGTCCGGCTGACCGTACTGAGCACCCCGGTGCTCGCCGAGACCCTCTACGAGCGGCTGCGCCCGGCGCTGGTCGTCGGCTGCTTCTCCACGGGACTGCTGACCGCCGCCACCCTGTACGGGCTCCCGGTGGCCCGGACCGGCACGGGGGCCGTCCTCGCGCGCCTGTCCCCGTACCCGAACAGCAACCGGATCCCGCTCGTGCTGGCCGACGCCCTGCTGCCCGACCTCGCGGACCCCGCGGCCGTACGCTCCTGGACCCCGCCGGGGCCCGAACGGGTCGCGGCCGAACTGACCGGCCTGATCACGGCGGTGGGCTTCACCATGCAGCCCAAGATCCTCGCGGAGCGCCGCGCGGAGGCCGAGGGCTGGCTCGCCGCGAACCTGACCGCGGACACCTGGCGCTACTTCACCCGCCGCCGGCTGACCACCCTGGGCCTGCCGGGCGGCATCCCGGCGCAGTTCTCCTTCCTGCCCCGCAGCCGCGCCGCGCGCCGCGTCGCCCGGCTGCTGCGCAGGGCGGTCAGCTGACCGCCCCGCCGGGTCAGCTGACGGCGAGCTTCGCCGCGAAGCCGAGGAACAGCACGCCCGCCGCCGAGCTGGCCCCGGCCGCGAGCCGCTTGCGGCGCCGGAAGGCGGCCGCCAGCCGGTTGCCGCCGAAGATCAGCGTGGTCAGGTAGAGGAAGCTGCCGATCTGCATCAGGGTGCCCAGCAGCAGGAAGGACAGTGCCGGGTAGGCGTAGGCCGAGTCCACGAACTGCACGAAGAAGGACATCAGGAACAGGATGGCCTTCGGGTTGAACACGCTGATCAGCAGCGCCCGCCGGTAGGGCCGTTCCGTCTCGCCGGCCTTCACCGCGGCGGCGGCCACGCCCGCCTCCGGGACGGACTCACCGGCCGCGGCGCGCTCGCGGCGGGCGCGCCACATGGTCCACGCGCCCCGCAGCATGCCGATGGCGAGCCAGGTCAGGTACCCGGCGCCGAGCAGTTTGACGACGCCGAACACGATCGGGCTGGTCTGCAGCAGCGCCCCGGCGCCGACCGCGGCCAGGGTCATGAGCAGGGCGTCCCCGGTGAACACGCCGGCGGCGGCCCGGTACCCCTGGCGGACCCCGCCGCGCGCGGCGACGGAGAGCACGTAGAGCGAGTTCGGCCCCGGCAGCAAAATGATCAGCACCAGGCCGGCGATGTACGTCGGAAGATCTGTGACACCCAGCATGTGCAGGAGTGTCCCATGGGGACACACCTGTCGCGCCAGTTGATTTCACGGACTGGGACCACATCGCAATCAGCCCCGGTCACCAGCCGGAATCAGCCGGCACGTACGTCCCCCACACCTCCCGCAGCACCCCGCACACCTCCCCCACCGTGGCCCGGGCCCGCAGCGCCTCCCGCATCGGGTAGAGCACGTTCTCCGTGCCCGCCGCCGCCTCCCGGAGCGCCGCGAGCGCCTCGTCCACGGCCGCCCCGTCGCGCCCCGCCCGCAGCGCGGCCAGGGAGGCCCGCTGCCGGTCCTCGATCGCCGGATCCACCCGCAGCGGCTCGTACGGCTCCTCCTCGTCCAGCGCGAAGCGGTTGACCCCGACCACCACGCGCTCGCCGCTCTCGGTCTCCCGGGCGATCCGGTACGCGTTCCGCTCGATCTCCTCCTTCTGGAAGCCCGCCTCGATCGCGGCCACCGCCCCGCCCATCGCCTCCACCCGCGCCATCAGGTCGAGCGCCGCCGCCTCCACCTCGTCCGTCATCCGCTCCACCGCGTAGGACCCGGCGAAGGGGTCGACGGTGTGCGGCACGTCCGTCTCGTACGCCAGCACCTGCTGGGTCCGCAGCGCGAGGCGGGCCGACTTCTCGGTGGGCAGCGCGATCGCCTCGTCGAAGGAGTTGGTGTGCAGCGACTGGGTGCCGCCCAGCACGGCGGCCAGGCCCTGCACGGCCACGCGCACCAGGTTGAGCTCCGGCTGCTGCGCCGTCAGCTGCACTCCGGCGGTCTGGGTGTGGAAGCGCAGCATCAGGGACCTCGGGTCCCGGGCCCCGAACTCCTCGCGCATGACGCGGGCCCAGATCCGCCGGGCGGCGCGGAACTTCGCGACCTCCTCCAGGAGGGTGGTGCGGGCGACGAAGAAGAACGACAGCCGGGGCGCGAAGGCGTCGACCTCCATCCCGGCGGCCAGCGCGGTCCGTACGTACGCGATCGCGTCGGCCAGCGTGAAGGCGATCTCCTGCGCGGGCGAGGCCCCGGCCTCGGCCATGTGGTAGCCGGAGATGGAGATGGTGTTCCACTTCGGGAGCTCGCCTTGGCAATAGCGGAAGACGTCGGCCGTCAACCTCAGGGAGGGGCCGGGCGGGAAGATGTAGGTCCCCCGTGCGACGTACTCCTTCAGCACGTCGTTCTGGACCGTGCCGGTCAGCAGGCCGGGCTCGATCCCCTGCTCCTCGGCGACCAGTTGGTAGAGCAGGAGCAGCGGCGCGGCCGGCGCGTTGATCGTCATCGAGGTGGACACCCGGTCGAGCGGGATCCCGTCGAACAGCACCCGCATGTCCTCGACCGAGTCGATGGCCACGCCCACCTTTCCGACCTCGCCGTGCGCGAGCGGGGCGTCGGAGTCGTGACCCATCTGGGTGGGCAGGTCGAAGGCCACGGACAGCCCGGCGGCGCCGCCCGCGATGAGCCGGCGGTAGCGCGCGTTGGACTCGGCGGCCGTACCGAAACCGGCGTACTGGCGCATGGTCCAGGGCCGCCCGGTGTACATGGTCGGGTGGACGCCCCGGGTGTACGGGTACTCCCCCGGCTCCCCCAGTTCGGTCCCGGGGTCCCAGCCGGCGAGGTCGCCCGGGCCGTAGACGGGCGCGATCGGGATCCCGCTCTCGGTGTGCCGCTCCATGTGACGCGCTCCTTCGTGGATCCGAGGGGCCCGGGGCTGATAAAACGTCCCCGCAGCGACCTCTCTGCGACCTCTCTGCGACCGCTCCGCGACCGCTGGTCACAATGGCGCAACATCGCGGCCGTCCCTGCAACTGACCACGCCCACGTCGCATCACCTAGATACACACGTAGAAATCGGGGGACCGCTATGCACCGCCAGAAGGTAATAATCCGCGCACTCGGCCTGGCCACCGCCGTCGCACTCGCCGCGACCGCATGCGGACCGAAGAACCCGGAGTCCGCGGGCCCCGGTCCTTCCGCTCCCGCATCGCCCACGGCGGTCGCCACTCCCGACGCCTCGCCGTCGACGGACGGAAAGCCCGGCGACGCCTCGCCGTCGGCGTCCCCGTCCTCCTCGCCGTCCTCCTCGCCCTCGCCCTCCGCCTCGCCCAAGCCGACCGTGAAGCAGATCATGGCGAACGGTGACGACAGCGAGCTGGTCCGCGAACTGCAGGCCCGACTGCGCCAGCTCAAGCTGATGTCGGTCGCTCCGACCGGTTTCTACGGTTCGAAGACGACCGCCGCGGTCAAGACCTTCCAGTCGAAGAACGGCCTGACCGCCACCGGCGGCGTGGACGAGCCCACCTGGAAGAAGATCCAGAACGCCACCAAGAGGCCGACCGCCGCCGAGCTGCGCCCGCCGACCGTCAACGAGCCGGACGCGCCCGACGCGCGTTGTATGACCGGCCGGGTGATGTGCATCAGCAAGGAGAGCCGCACCCTCGCCTGGATGATCGACGGGAAGGTCGTCTCCACGCTGGACGTGCGCTTCGGCTCGGAGAAGACCCCGACCCGCGAGGGCGAGTTCAAGGTGGAGTGGAAGGCCAAGGACTGGACGTCGACGATCTACCACACGCCGATGCCGTACTCGATGTTCTTCAACGGGGGCCAGGCCGTGCACTACTCGGCCGACTTCGCCGCCCGCGGTTACGCCGGCGCCTCGCACGGCTGCGTGAACGTCCGGGACAAGGCCAGGCTGGCGACGCTGTTCGACGCGGTGAAGGTCGGCGACAAGGTCGTCGTCTACTGGTGACCCGCGGGAGGTGCCTGCGGACGGTGACCTGCGGGAGGTGACCTGCGGGAGGTGACCTGCGGACCACCCGGCGCGGGGGCGCCCGATCCCGGCGTCACCGGTCGGAAGTTGAGGGCGCGGGCGGGATCGGGGGAACGAATCCCGCCCGCGCCGGTTGCGCAGAGCCCAGGGGTACGGGGGGAACCCCGGCTCATGCGCGGCCGATGACCAGTCGGCTCGTTATGTACTGCGCCGCCGGTTCGAAAAGTGTTACAGGCGGGACGCGAACCGTTTCAGGCCAGTGTCCGATAGCCGGTCCTCAGCGGTCCGGACCCGCCTCCGGACCCGCCTCCGTGCGCTCCGGCTGAGCCGTCCCGGCCGGGACCAGGCCCAGCGAACGCGACGGGGAGTCCGGGCCCGAGGGGGATCCCCCGGGCGGCGCGGAACCCGGCGGGGAGCCCGGCGTCTCTCCGCCCGATCCCCCGCCGGTGGCCAGGCCGAGCACCACCTGGCAGTAGCGCGGGACCCGCAGCAGCCCCTTGGCCAGGCGCACGAGCTTCTCGCGGCGGGCATCGTCGAGCCGCCCCGCCCGGTAGTCCCGGCAGAGCTCCACCGCTCCGGTGCGGCCCTCCCGGTCCCGGTCCGAACCACCCGCGGTGTCGGTCGCCGCGCCGTCGGCGCCGCCCTGGCGCGAGCGGTCGCCCCGGCCGTCCTTGCTCCCGGCCGAGCCGCCGTCCGCGGGCGGCTGCGTGCCGGTGTCTCCGGTCACCCCGGCGGCGGCGCCGGGTCCCGTCGTCGTACGTCCGTCCCCGCCCGGGGTGTTGCCCGGGCTCGGGATGCCGCCGCGGGGCTCGCCGCGCGGCGCGGTGGTGCGCGACGGCGCCAGGGGCGTCGCGTAGCCGCCGTCCGACAGGGCGGCCGGGGAGGATCCGGCCGTCACGGAGACGGCGGGCAGCTCCCCGGCGGCGTTCCGGGCGGGGCGGTCCAGCAGTCCGGTGCCCGCGGCGGCCGCGAGGCCGCCCACGGCGACGCTCGCCACGGCGGCGGCGAGGGCGAAGCGGACCGGCCGGCCGCGCCGGGAACCGCGTCCGGCCGGGCCGGACCGCGGGCCGAGCTCGACCACCGTGTCCGCGGAGCCGAACAGCGCGGTGTCCGGAGCCCGCGTCTGCGCCACCGCCCGGAGTACGGATCCGCGCGCGCGGAACGCGGCCACGGCGGCGGCCTCTCCGCGCAGTTCCCCCGGGAGCCCGCCCGGCGCCGCGGGTGGCGGCGGCTCGGCGAGTGCGTCGAGGGCGGCGCGCAGCCGCTCGGCCCGGACCCGGGCACGGTGCTCGGCGCCAGGTACGGCCGGTTCCCCGCGCAGCAGTGCGTCCGCCGCGGCTTCGTCCAGCCACCTGTCGCGCTCGTCGGCCATCACATGTCCTTCTGCGTCCGCCAACGTGAATCCGTCACACCGGTTTGTTCTACGAGATCCGCGGCGCGGACCCGCTGTGCGGGAACGGCGTCGAGGTCCCGTCCGCCCCCCGCGCCCCGTGCGCGACTCCCGTCATTATCGCCGAGGCCGCGCGCCCGCCCGGAGCCGACGGCGACGGCGGAGCCGGGACCCGGCCCGGCGTCGGAACCGGGGTCGAAGTCCTCGGCCCCGTCGAGCAGCTCGGCCAGCTTCTTCAGGCCCCGGTGCGCGGCGGTGCGCACCGCGCCGGGCCGTTTGCCCAGGGTCTCGGCCGCGCTCTTGGCGTCGAGGCCGACGACCACCCGCAGGACGACCGCCTCGGCCTGGTCCTGCGGGAGCTGGGCTATGAGTTCCATCGTGCGGCAGGTGGAGAGGGACTCCATGGCCTCGCTGGCGGTGTCGGACTCGGCCGCGTGGCCCGTCAGCTCGGTCTCGTCCCCGCCGACGGCGGGCCGGCGGCCGCGCATGCGGATGTGGTCGAGGGCCCGGTTGCGGGCGATGCGGGCGGCCCAGCCGCGGAAGCGGTCGGCGTCGCCGGTGAAGGAGTCGAGGTCGCGGGCGATCTGCAGCCAGGCTTCGGAGGTGACGTCCTCGGCGTCGCCGTCCCCGACGAGCGTGCGGACGTATCCGAGCAGGCGCGGGTGCACGGCGCGGTACACAGAACGGAACGCGAGCTCGTCGCCGTCTTGTGCCGCGAGCACCGCGGTGGTCAGCTCCGCGTCGTCCCCCAGCAAAATCCCCAACCCGTTCACAGTCCCGTATGTGTGGCGCAAATCAGCACGTTACGGCTTTCAAGCACCTTCGTCCACGAGTTGTACAACGCGCAACCATCCCTGCGCGGAGCGAGGTGTGACACAAAACGCACCGAAGGCGCTGAGAGGGGTGCGGGCTTGTCGCACGAGTCCGCGACGGATGGCGGCCGGGGCCTCTCCTGTGGGGGGTGGCGGCCTCGGTCGCCTTCCCCTTCTCTCCGGGTCTCTCCGGCCTCCGCCGCCGTCCTCCCGGCCATCATGCCCCGGCCTTCCGCGCGGTCGCCGAGCGGCCCCGCACCTGGCCCGGCACGTGCTCCCGTCATCCTTTCGGCTCACTTCCGGGTGAAATCCCGGAATGGGTACGACACACCCGGCTCCGCGTCGATAGCGTGGCGGGACACCCGCGCCACGCCACGAGGAGCCCCACGCTGTCCAGCCACCTTCCGGCACAGGCCCGAGGAGGCTCCGACCCTTCCCACGGCTCCCACCCCCTCCACGACGACGGCCGTTTCGACGGAGCCGGGCTCGTACGGTTCAACGCCCTGTCCCCTGAAGCCGCGCACGCCGCCCTGCTGCACTGCTGCGGCAGCCGGCGCTGGGCCCATCGGGTGGCCGCCCACCGCCCTTACCCCGACTTCGGCGCGCTACTCGCCGCCGCCGACGAAGCTTCGTACGACCTTTCCCAGGGGGACCTCTCCGAGGCGCTGGCCTGCGAGTTCCCGCCGGAACTGGAGCGCGGGGCCTCGTACGCCGCGCTCCTCGCGCTCGACGCGGCGCACGGGGAGTACGAGCGCACCTTCGGGCACGCCTTCGTGATCTGCCTCGACGGAACCACCCCGGAGGAGCAGGCCGACCAGCTGCTGGCCGCGATCCGGCGGCGGATGGAGCTGGACGTGGACGAGGAGCGCGCGATCTCCGCGGACGAGCTCCGTCGCGTCGCGCAGGTCCGGCTCGCCGACCTGACACACTGGCTGACCTCGGCGGATGGGGTATCTGCGGCCGAATTCGGTCTATTCGCCCCTGTGGGATAGTCCGTCCGTGCCTGTTTGATCACACCGATGGCCCCCGCGCGAGGGAACCGACAAAGCGTCGCTACGATGTCCGGGGCCGGAGGACCGTACCCGGCCGGGCCCGACCGACAAAGAAGCCGGCTGGCCCCCGCCCCGCTTCCGGAGGGTTTTCCGTGCCGGCTGGAACGTTGTACCGCGGCCGGGAAGGAATGTGGTCCTGGGTGGCTCATCGAGTCACCGGCGTCCTCATCTTCTTCTTCCTGTTCGTACACGTCCTCGACACCGCTCTCGTCCGCGTCTCCCCCGAGGCGTACGACGATGTCGTGGCTACCTACAAGACGCCGATCGTCGCGCTGCTGGAGTACGGCCTCGTCGCCGCAATCCTGTTCCACGCGCTCAACGGTCTCCGTGTCATCGCCGTGGACTTCTGGTCCAAGGGCCCCCGCTACCAGAAGCAGATGCTCTGGACCGTGGTGGGCATCTGGGTCGTGCTGATGGTCATGGCCCTGTACCCCGTCCTCGGACACGCTTACCTCGAACTCTTCGGGAAGTGACACGCATGTCTTCTGACACTTCTTTCGAAAAGGGCATCGGTGACGTGGAGGGCGTGTCCCTCTACGACGTCGACAACCCGGCGCCGTACATCGAGGCACCGCGCAAGCGCACCAGCAAGACCCCGCGCTCGACGCGCGGCAACTTCGAGATGGTCGCGTGGCTCTTCATGCGCCTCTCGGGCATCGTGCTCGTCGTCCTGGTCATCGGCCACCTGCTGATCCAGCTCGTCCTCGACGGCGGCGTCTCCAAGATCGGCTTCGCCTTCGTGGCGGGCCGCTGGGCCTCCCCGTTCTGGCAGGGCTGGGACCTGCTGATGCTGTGGCTCGCGATGCTGCACGGCGCGAACGGTCTGCGTACCGTCATCAACGACTACGCGGAGCGCGCCAACACGCGCCTGTGGCTCAAGGGCCTGCTCTACACCGCCACGGTGTTCACCATTCTTCTGGGCACGCTGGTGATCTTCACCTTCGACCCGAACATCCGCTAGGCAACGGGGCTGAGGCGAAACCAATGAAGATCCACAAGTACGACACCGTCATCGTCGGGGCGGGCGGCGCAGGCATGCGCGCCGCCATCGAATCGACGAAGCGCAGCCGCACCGCCGTGCTGACCAAGCTCTACCCCACCCGCTCCCACACGGGCGCCGCGCAGGGCGGCATGGCCGCCGCGCTCGCCAACGTGGAGGACGACAACTGGGAGTGGCACACCTTCGACACGGTCAAGGGCGGTGACTACCTGGTCGACCAGGACGCCGCCGAGATCCTGGCGAAGGAGGCCATCGACGCGGTCCTCGACCTCGAGAAGATGGGCCTGCCGTTCAACCGCACCCCGGACGGCACCATCGACCAGCGCCGCTTCGGCGGGCACTCCCGCAACCACGGCGAGGCGCCGGTCCGCCGGTCCTGCTACGCCGCGGACCGCACCGGCCACATGATCCTCCAGACGCTGTACCAGAACTGCGTCAAGGAGGGCGTGGAGTTCTTCAACGAGTTCTACGTCCTGGACCAGCTCCTGGTCGAGGAGGACGGCGTCAAGAAGTCGGCCGGCGTGGTCGCGTACGAGCTCGCCACCGGCGAGATCCACGTGTTCCAGGCGAAGTCCGTCATCTACGCCTCCGGCGGCACCGGCAAGTTCTTCAAGGTGACCTCCAACGCGCACACCCTCACGGGTGACGGCCAGGCGGCCTGCTACCGCCGCGGCCTGCCGCTGGAGGACATGGAGTTCTTCCAGTTCCACCCGACCGGCATCTGGCGCATGGGCATCCTGCTGACGGAGGGCGCCCGCGGTGAGGGCGGCATCCTCCGCAACAAGGACGGCGAGCGCTTCATGGAGAAGTACGCGCCGGTCATGAAGGACCTCGCGTCCCGTGACGTCGTCTCGCGCTCCATCTACACCGAGATCCGTGAGGGCCGCGGCTGCGGTCCCGCCGGTGACCACGTGTACCTGGACCTGACGCACCTGCCGCCGGAGCAGCTCGACGCGAAGCTCCCGGACATCACCGAGTTCGCGCGCACCTACCTGGGCATCGAGCCGTACACGGACCCGATCCCGATCCAGCCCACCGCGCACTACGCCATGGGCGGCATCCCGACGAACGTCGAGGGTGAGGTCCTCATGGACAACACCACCGTCGTCCCGGGCCTGTACGCGGCCGGCGAGGTCGCCTGCGTGTCGGTGCACGGCGCGAACCGCCTGGGCACGAACTCGCTGCTGGACATCAACGTCTTCGGCAAGCGCTCGGGCATCGCGGCCGCCGCGTACGCCCACGCCCACGACTACGTCGAGCTGCCCGAGAACCCGGCGCAGCAGGTCATCGACCAGGTCGAGCGGCTGCGCAACTCCACGGGCAACGAGCGGGTCGCCGACCTGCGCCTGGAGCTCCAGGAGACGATGGACGCCTGCGTGATGGTGTTCCGCACCGAGCAGACGATCAAGACCGCGGTCGAGAAGATCGCGGAGCTGCGCGAGCGGTACCTGAACGTGTCCGTCCAGGACAAGGGCAAGCGCTTCAACACGGACCTGCTGGAAGCCATCGAGCTGGGCAACCTGCTCGACCTGGCCGAGGTCATGGCCGTGTCCGCGCTGGCGCGCAAGGAATCCCGCGGCGGTCACTACCGCGAGGACTACCCGAACCGCGACGACGTCAACTTCATGCGCCACACCATGGCGTACCGCGAGGTGGACGACAACGGCCAGGACTCGGTCCGCCTGGACTACAAGCCGGTCGTCGTCACCCGCTACCAGCCGATGGAGCGTAAGTACTGATGGCCACCCCGACCCTCAGCAAGACGGACCAGATGGAGGCGGCGGCCGCCGCCTCGCCGTTCATCACGGTCACGTTCCGGATCCGCCGGTTCAACCCGGAGATCTCGGACGAGTCGACCTGGCAGGACTTCCAGATCGAGATCGACCCGAAGGAGCGCGTGCTCGACGGTCTCCACAAGATCAAGTGGGACCTCGACGGCACGCTGACCTTCCGTCGCTCGTGCGCGCACGGCATCTGCGGCTCCGACGCGATGCGGATCAACGGCAAGAACAGGCTCGCCTGCAAGACGCTGATCAAGGACATCAACCCGGAGAAGCCGATCACGGTCGAGGCCATCAAGGGCCTGACGGTGATGAAGGACCTCGTCGTCGACATGGAGCCCTTCTTCCAGGCGTACCGGGACGTCATGCCGTTCCTGGTCACCAAGGGCAACGAGCCGACGCGCGAGCGCCTGCAGTCCGCCGAGGACCGCGAGCGCTTCGACGACACCACCAAGTGCATCCTGTGCGCCGCGTGCACGTCCTCGTGCCCGGTGTTCTGGAACGACGGCCAGTACTTCGGCCCGGCGGCGATCGTCAACGCGCACCGCTTCATCTTCGACTCGCGCGACGAGGCGGGCGAGCAGCGCCTGGAGATCCTCAACGACAAGGACGGCGTGTGGCGTTGCCGCACGACCTTCAACTGCACCGACGCGTGCCCCCGCGGCATCGAGGTCACTAAGGCGATCCAGGAAGTGAAGCGGGCCCTGATCACCCGCCGCTTCTGATCTTTTGACGTACGAGGGCCCCGCCCCCGGTGTTCGCACCGGGGACGGGGCCCTTCGCGTACCGCCGATCGCCCTACTGGCCCGCCGAAGGCTGTGGAATCATCGGGCACATGAGTGAGCAGCAGCCGAACCCTTACGCGAGCGACGGCCAGGGCGACGAGTACAAGTGGGGTCCGAGCAACCCGAGTTACGGCTACCCACAGCCCTACCCGCAGCCCCCGGTTTACCAGCCGACCATCGGCGGAGCGGGCATCCCGGCCCAGATGCCGCCGATGCACCCCATGGGCTACCCGGCCGCCGGGCTCTCCCTGGGCGACATCACGATCGCCGGCGACCAGATCATCACCCCGTCGGGCACCATGCCGCTCAGGGGCGCGATCTGGAACGCCACGGACTTCTCCCGGACCGAGGAGAAGATCCCGGCGCACGCGATCGTGCTGGCCGTCATCTTCTTCCTGTTCTGCCTGCTCGGCCTGTTCTTCCTCCTGATGAAGGAGCGCCGCACGACGGGATACATCCAGATCACCGTCAACAGCGGCGGCCGTCACCACTCGACGATGATCCCCGCGGTGGACCCGGGCACCTACATGTGGGTCATGAGCCAGATCAACCAGGCGCGCGCGCTCAGCATGTGAACCCACCCGGTCCCGCGGGCCGGACGGGAATCCGGTGGCGGGACGGGGCCCGGTCTGGCAAAGATCACCGGATGACCATTTCTCATGATGCAGACGGTCCCGCCGACGCCCCGGCCGTCGTCCTGCTGCACTCCTCCGTGTGCGACCGGCGGATGTGGGAGCCGCAGTGGAAGCCGCTGCTCGCCGCCGGGTTCCGGGTGGTCCGGCCGGACTTCCGGACCTGCGGGAACTCCCCCGCCGCCGAAGCCCCGTACAGCGACCACGAGGACGTGCGGGAGCTGCTGGAGCACCTCGGGATCCGGCGGGCCGCGTTCGTCGGGAGCTCCTACGGCGGGCGGGTCGCGCTGACGCTGGCCGCGCTGCGTCCGGAGCTGGTGAGCGCGCTGGCGCTGCTCTGCCCCGCCCGGCCCGCGCAGCGGAGCGGCCCCGCACTGCTCGCCTTCAACGCCGCCGAGGCCGCCCTGCTGGACGCCGGCGACCTGGAGGGCGCGGCCGGACTCAACGCCCGCCAGTGGCTCGGCCCGGACGCCGACGAGGCCGTCCACGCCCTCGTACGGGCCATGCAGCTCGGGAACCTGCGGGGCGCCCTGGACGCCGACGGGGACCACGAGCTCCCCGAGCCCGCCTTCGAGCCCGCCGCCGTCACCGCCCCCGTCCTCGTCGTGGGCGGCGCGCACGACATCCCCGACTTCCGCGCGGTCCCCGCCGAGCTCGCCTCCCTCCTGCCCGGCGCCGTCCACGTCGAGCTGCCCTGGGCCGGACACCTCCCCTCCCTGGAACGCCCGGAGGAGATCACCCGGTTGCTGCTGGACTTCCTTCCCGGACGCTGACCCGGGACCGCCCGCGAGCCCCCTCCGAGACCTGCGCGCCATTCGCTTGAACCTGTTCAAAAATAGGTCTACAGTCAGCGACGTCAGCAGTTGAACACGTTCAAGGGGGCTGAGGGCAATGGACCTCACCGTGGTCGCGTACGTCATCTACCTGCTCATCAGCATCGGGCTCACCGTCTGGGTGGCCCGCACGCTCAGCCGCAACGGCCGCGTCTTCATCGGCGACGTCCTCCAGGGGAACGAGAAGCTCGCGGACGCCGTCAACCAGCTCCTGGTGGTCGGCTTCTACCTCGTCAACATCGGCTTCGTGACCCTCTACCTGCGCTCGGCCGACGAGATCGTCGCGGCCCGCGGGCTCTTCGAAGCCCTGTCGGTCAAGCTCGGAGTCGTGCTCCTGGTCCTCGGCTTCATGCACCTCGCGAACGTCTGGGTGCTGAACAAGATGCGCCGCCGGGGCATCATGGAGCGCCAGGGGACCCCGCCGGTCGCCCCCCAGGGGTGGACCACGCCCCAGCGGTGGACCGCACCCACCGGGGCCTGATCCCCCGTGACCACCGCGGCGACCCGGCACCTGACGGTGCTCTACGACGCGAACTGCCCGCTCTGCGTGCACATCCGGCACTGGCTGCTCGGCCAGCGCCGGCTCGTACCGCTCCGCCTCGTCCCCGCGGCCTCCGCGCAGGCGCGGCAGTGGTACCCGCGGCTCGACCACGCCGCGACGCTGAAGGAGATCACCGTCATCGGCGACTCCGGACAGGTGTGGACCGGGACGGACGCCTTCATCGTCTGCCTGTGGGCGCTGGCCGAGCACCGGCCGAAGGCGAACTGGCTGGCCACCCCGGCCGGCCGGCCCTTCGCCAGGGCGGCCATGTACACCGCCTCCACCTGGCGCGAGGCGGTGCGGGACGGGTCCCCGGCGAACGAAGGGGAACCGGCCTGTGACGACCAGTGTTCCCCGCCCCGATAGGCTCGGGACCGTGACTGATCAGAAGGCTCCCAAGAGCGAGCAGACCCGCACGCTCATCCTCGAAACCGCGCTCCGCCTCTTCCAGGAGCGCGGCTTCGACAAGACGACGATGCGCGGTATCGCCAAGGAGGCCGGAGTATCGGTCGGCAACGCCTACTACTACTTCGAGTCCAAGGAACACCTGGTCCAGGGCTTCTACGACCGGATCGGCGCCGCCCACCTGGCGGCGGTCCGGCCGATCCTGGACCACGAGACCGATCTGCAGAAGCGGCTCGCGGGCGTCCTGACCAGCTGGCTGGACATCGCGGCGCCGTACCACGAGTTCGCCTCGCAGTTCTTCAAGAACGCCGCGGACCCGGAGAGCCCGCTCAGCCCGTTCTCCCCGGAGTCGGAGGCGGCCCGCAAGCAGGCCATCGACATGCACCGCGAGGTGCTGGCGGGGGCCAAGACCAAGGTGCCGGACGAACTGGCCGACGTACTGCCGGAGCTGATGTGGCTCTCGCAGATGGGCCTGGTCCTCTACTGGGTCTTCGACCGCTCCCCGGACAGCGAGAAGACCCGCAAGCTCGCACAGCGCGGCGCGCAGCTCACGACCCGGGGCATCATCCTGGCCCGGTTCCGGGTGCTGCGGCCGCTGGTGCGCGAGGTGCACGAGCTGTTCACGGACTTCCTGCCGGGCATGGCCCAGTCGGCCGTGTCCCGTCCGGGCCGCAAGCGGGCCTCCGACCCCGACGCGGGGCCGGAGGAGGGCCCGGAGGTGGGCTCGGAGGTGGGCCCGTAGACGGGTCCTACAGCCAGCTCAGCTCCCACAGCCGCCACACGCCGGTGCCGTCCGAGAGGTACTGGGCGCCCGCGACGGCCTCGCGGGACATCACGTAGTCCTTCTTCTGCCAGATCGGCATCATCGGGACCTGCTGCGCCACCAGCTTCTGCAGGTTGCGGAAGTCGTCGGCGGCGGCGCCGCGGTCCGAGAAGGACTGGGTACGGGCGATGAGGGCGTCGACGCCCTTGTCGGAGTAGCCGTTGTTCATCGAGTTGTCGGCGCCGACGAGCGGGCCGAGGAAGTTGTCCGCGTCCGGGAAGTCGGCGATCCAGCCGATGGTGTAGGCGTCGAACTCGCCCGCCGCGTAGGCCTTCTGGAAGTCGTTCCACTTCTCGACCGGCTTGACGGTCAGCTTGAAGAGGCCGGTGGACTCCAGCTGGGCCTTGAGTTCCTCGGCCTCGGACACGTTCGCGCCGCGCTCGTTGACCCCGACGGTGATCGCGACCGGGGTGCTGACGCCGGCGTCCTTGAGCAGCTTCTTCGCGGTGAGCCCGTTCGGCGAGGGCCAGGCGTCGAAGAACGGCGTGCTGTGGGCGGCGATGCCCGCCGGGACGAGCGAGTAGAGCGGGGTGACGGTGCCCTTGAAGACCTCGGTCGCCACCTTGGCCCGGTCCACGGTCGCGGCGACCGCCTGGCGGACGGCGGGCTGGGCCACCGGGGAGCCGGGGCGGAGGTTGAAGACCATGCTGCGGATCTCCGTACCGCCCGAGGCCTGGTACCGGGTGTCCTCCAGGCCCGGGTTCAGGTCGGCCAGGACCGCCGGGGGCATGTCGCGGTGGGCGACTTCGATCCCGCGGTCGGTCCAGGCCTGATCCAGCTGCGCGGAGTCCTTGAAGTACTTCACGGTGACCGCGCTCTCGGAGACCTTGCCCTGGCCCTTGTACGAGGCGTTGGGCTTGAGCTCGGCGCTCGCGCCGGCCGTGTAGCCGGCGAGGGTGAAGGGGCCGGAACCGTCGACCTCCTCCTCCTCGCGCAGGGCCTTGGCCGGGTACTTGTCCTTGTCCACGATCGAGGCGGCGCCCGTCGCGATCTTGAACGGGAAGGTGGCGTCCCCGGCGGACAGGCTGAAGGTGACGGTGCGGCCCTCGGCCTTGACCGACTCCAGGGTGTTGAACAGTGGCGCCGGGCCCTGATCGGAGTTGATCGCCTTGATCCGGTCGAAGGAGTGCTTGACGTCCTCGGCGGTGATGGCGCGGCCGGAGGAGAACTTCACGTCCGGGCGCAGCTCGCACTGGTACGTGGTGAGCTTGTCGCCGATGAAGTTGCAGGCGGAGGCCGCGTCGGGCACCGGGGTGTCCGCACCGGACTTGATGGTCAGCAGCGACTGGTAGACGTTGCTGAACAGGGCCCAGGAGCCGGCGTCGTACGCGCCCGCGGGGTCGAGGGAGGAGACCACGTCGCTCGTGCCGACGCGGATCGGCTTGCCGCCACCGGCGCTCCCCGGCAGCAACTGCCAGGTGGCGGCGCCGACCACGCCGAGGACCAGCCCGGCCGCGATGACTTTCGAGCGGACAGACCGCAGCATCCTTGACTCCACCCATGCGGGCGCACACCGAAGTCTGCGACCAGTTATCCGATTATCGGTCACATCCCATCATGGAATTTCGGCCTCGGGAAGGCCGATTTGTTGCGTGGCGTTGGAGGTTCGGACGGTTCAGGCCTGATATGAGGCGAGTTCGACGACTGTGATGTCCGACGGCGCGCCGACCCGGACCGGCGGCCCCCAGGCACCCGCGCCGCGCGAGACGTACAGCTGGGTGTCTCCGTAGCGCTCCAGCCCGGCGACGGTGGGATTGGCCAGCTCGGCGACGTACTCGCCGGGCCAGAGCTGCCCTCCGTGGGTGTGCCCGGAGAGCTGGAGGTCGGCCCCGTACCGGACGGCCTCGTCGATGACGATCGGCTGGTGGGCGAGGAGCACGGCGCTGCGGGCGCGGTCCCGGTCGCCTAGGGCCGCCTGGAAGTCCGGGCCTTGGCCCTCGCTCTCGCCCGCGATGTCGTTGACCCCGGCGAGGTCGAAGTGCGGGAGCTCGCGGCGGGCGTTCTCCAGCGGGGTGAGGCCGAGCTCGCGGACGTGGTCCACCCACTGCCGGGCGCCGGAGAAGTACTCGTGGTTGCCGGTGACGAAGTACGAGCCGTGGCGCGAGCGGAGGCCGCGGAGCGGTTCGGCGGCCGGGCCGAGGTCTTCGACGCTGCCGTCCACGAGGTCGCCCACGACGGCGATCAGGTCGGGCTGCGTGCGGTTGATGGTGTCGACGATGCGGGTGGTGTGGGCGTGGCCCAGGATCGGGCCGATGTGGATGTCGCTGACGACGGCGATGCGGAAGCCGTGGGCCGCGCGGGGGAGCTTCGCCAGGGGGACCTGGACCCGCTTCACGCGGGGGCCGCGGAGGACTCCGTACGTGCCGTAGCCGACGGTGCCGGCCGTGGCGGCGGCTGCCGTGCCGGCGACGATCCGCGCGAAGCGCCTGCGGCTGACGCCGGACGGGGCGGACGCCGCGGGGGCCCCCGCCGGGGTAGGGGCCGCGGGGTCGGCCTCCGGGTCGGCCGCCGTGCGGCCGACCGCGGTCGGGTCGGCCGCCGTGGCGGGCTGCCCGGCCTGGGCCTCGGGGTCGGCGGTGGCTGCGCGCCCGGCGGTGGCTTCGAGGGTGGCCGTGGCTTCGAGGGTGGCCTGCGGCGCTGATCCCCGCCCCGCCCCTTCCCGCTGCACCGGATGATGCGGCTCCGCCGCGCGGTGGGGCTCCGCCCCAGACCCCGGAGCGGCCACGCCCGCGGCGGCCAGGGGGCGGTCGGGCTGCGCCTCCAGCCCCGAGGTGTCCGCGCCCGCGGCGGCGGGGCGGGACTCCGGCCCGGATCCCGGGGTGGGGGCGGAGGTGGGGCGGGGCTTCGCCCCGGGCCCCTGGGCGGTCACGCCGCCGGCGGCCGGGGTGCTGACGGAGCCCGCCCGGGCCGCGCCTGCCGAGGTGTCCCGGGCCGTGGTCCTGCTCTGCCGGCGGAGCCAGATCGCTCGGATCGGCTCGGCCACGAGCATCGCCAGGGAGAGGTACAGGAGGACGGCCAGCCAGAGGTAGCCGGGCCAGGCGACCGTGCGCTCCAGCCAGAAGGGGGCTCCCGCGCGGCCGGCGAGGAGCGCGGCCACGGACAGGAGGGGGAGCGCGAAGGCCAGGGCGGTGCCCGTGCGGCGGACCGCGCCGCCGGGGGCGGTGGTGTCACGGACCAGGCGGATCCAGAGCCAGCGGTGTACCAGGACCAGGAGGGCCAGGACCAGCAGGGCCACGGCCGTGATGAGAACGATCGTCACGCGCCCGCCTCCGTACGTGATTCGCGCCGCAGGGCCCGCACCCCGCGCAACCCGATCACTCCGACGGCCGTCCCCAGGAGAAAGGACGCCACCGCCAGGAGAAGGTGGACCCAGAAGTACCCGGTCGGGTCCCCCGCGTCGTCGAAGGCCAGACCACTGCCGTCCTTCCATAGGTTCCGGACGAAAGACACCCAGATGAACCAGCTCCACACGCCGAAGGCGAGCAGGAACCAGGAAGCGGCGCGGCTGAGTCTCATGAGCCCAGTATCGGTTTCGTCCCCGGGACGGACGCGCCGGGGTGGGCTGTCCCGGCGGTGGTTGCGGCGGGTTGGCCGGTCCGTGACGCTAAGCACAGGATCGGGATGTACTTTCACCTGCGTGTCTGCCAAGAAGACCGCGTTGACGGTCCTTTCCGCCGCGCTCCCCGCCCTGCTCGTCCCGGCGCTGCTGGCCTCGCCCGCGTACGCCGCGCCGACGCCACCGGCGGACGGGAAGGGGCAGCCGCCCAAGGCGCCCGCGCCGCCCGCCTCCATGTCCACGGTCGGCGGCTCGGCGCTCGGGCAGCCCGGTACGCAGGTCAACCTGCTGCCCGGCGCGCCCGCGCTGCCGACCAGCCTGACGGGCCGTTCGTGGATCGTGGCCGACGCCGAGACCGGCGAGATCCTCGCCGCGCACAACGCGCACTGGCGGCTCCCCCCGGCCTCGACCATGAAGATGCTCTTCGCCGACACCGTGCTGCCGAGCCTGCCCAAGGAGCAGGTCCACAAGGTCACCGACCAGGAGCTGGACGGGGTCGGTTCCGGCTCCAGCCTGGTCGGCATCAAGGAGGACCTCGAGTACACCGTCCACGACCTGTGGCTCGGGGTCTTCCTGAAGTCCGGGAACGACGCCGTGCACGTACTTTCGGCCATGAACGGCGGCGTCGAGAAGACCGTCAAGGACATGCAGGCGCACGCCGAGGAGCTCCAGGCCCTGGACACGCACGTGGTGTCCCCGGACGGGTACGACGCTCCGGGCCAGGTCTCCAGCGCCTACGACCTCACCCTCATCGCCCGCTCCGGTCTGCAGAAGCAGGACTTCCGGGAGTACTGCGGCACGGCCAGCGCGAAGTTCCCCGGCCGGCAGGAGGCGGGCAAGCCCCGCGAGACCTTCGAGATCCAGAACACCAACCGGCTGATGACCGGCGCCGGCGGCCTCTCCCCGTACAAGGGCATCGCCGGGGTGAAGAACGGCAACACCACGATGGCCGGCTCCACCTTCACCGGAGCCGCCCAGCGCGGCGACAAGAAGCTGCTGGTCACGGTGATGAATCCGGGCGGCGGCGCCAACCCCGTGTACGAGCAGACCGCCGACCTGCTCGACTGGGGCTTCGCGGCGGCCGGGAAGGTCAAGCCGGTGGGCGAGCTGGTGCCGCCGAAGAGCGCGGACACCACCTCCTACGGCTCCCCGGCCCAGTCCCACGAGAACAACCCGTCGGCGTCCGGCGCGGGCTCCGGCGGCGGGGTCGGTACGGCCCTCGGCGTGGCGGGCGGGGTGCTGGCCGTGGTGGCCGGCGGGGCCTACGCCGTCAACCGCCGCTGGCCGCGGGGGCGCGGCCGCCGGGCTCGCGGCCGGGCGTAGCGGAGCCGGCGGTCTCCGGGGCGGGCTCACGGCCGCCCGGCTCCGGTGCGGGCTCGCGGCCCGGCTCCGGTGCGGGCTCACCGCCCGGCTCCGGGTCGTCCTCCACGCCGTCCCCGTCGGCATCGTCGCGGCTCGCGGTCCACGCCGAGCAGAAGAGCAGCAGCTTCGCCGTCAGGTTGATCCAGATCAGCAGCGCGATCGGCACGCCGAAGGCCCCGTACATGCTCTTCGTGGCGACCTCCCGCATGTAGCCGCTGAGCAGCAGCTTCAGCAGCTCGAAGCCGGCGGCGCCGAGGAGGGCCGCCTCGATCAGGCGGCGGCGGGGCGGTTCGACGCCCGGGAGCAGGGTCAGGACGTAGAGCAGGAGCAGGAAGGCGGCCACCACTCCGACGAGGAAGGCGCCGCCGCGCAGCAGGGTGCCGCCCGCGCCGTCGCGCGGTACGCCCAGCCAGTCCCCGGCTTTGCCGACGGCGCTGGAGCCGAAGATCGAGGCGGCGGCCGAGGCCAGGCCGACGCCGCCGAGGCCGATGAGGACGAGCGCGTCCTTGCCCTTGCGGACGAAGGGGTTGCCCTCGTCCTCGTCGTCCTTCTCCCACACCGCGCGCAGGCAGTCCCGCATCGACGTGATCCAGCCGATTCCGGTGAAGAGCAGGACGGCGGCGGCGATCAGGCCGACCGTGCTCGCGTTCGCGACGAGGGCGTTGATGTCGAGCTGGTCGGAGATGCCGGGGACCTGCTCGGCGAGGTTCTTCTGGAGCCGGTCGAGCTGGTCCTGGGTGAGCAGTCCGGCGCCGATCGCGGCGGCCACGGTGATCAGCGGGAAGAGCGCCAGGAAGCTGATGAAGGTGATGGCCGCGGCGAGCCTGGTCCAGTGCACGCGGTCGAGCCGCTGGTAGGAACGCCACAGGTGCGTCCGCATCAGGACGGACACCAGGGGCCCGATCAGCGGGAGTTTCTTCAGCCAGTCCATACGGTCACCGTAAATGAGCTGTCGTAAATAGCCGGTATTGCCGCTTTTGGGGACTACGGTCGTCGATTGTGACTTTTCGCCCGACGGCTCGGCCGTTCCATGCCCTGGTCCTGCGAAGGATCGGTTTCCGGTTCCGGTTCCTGCGTCAGGAACGGCGTACGGTCGCCTCGCCCGCGGCGGCCGCCGCACTGCTGTCCGTGGCCGAGCCGAGCTGCGCCGGAACGCCGCTCGCCCCACCGCTTGCCCCGTTGCCGAACGGATATTCCCGCAGCTTGCGCCAGACCCCGTCCGAGCCCTGCTCGTAGAGCGCGAACCCGGAGCAGACCCACTGCGCCTCGTAGTCGGCGAGGGCGCCGAACGCCAGGTCCATCGCCTCCTCGGAGATCCCGTGGGCGACCGTGACGTGCGGGTGGTACGGGAACGAGAGCTCCCGGCTGAGCGGCCCGTCCGGGTCGCGGACCTGGCTCTGCAGCCGGGTGCAGCCGGAGCCGCCCTCGACGACCTGGACGAAGACGACCGGCGAGAGGGGACGGAAGGTGCCCGTGCCGGCCAGCCGCATCACGAAGGAGCGGTTGGCGGCCGCGACCTCGGCCAGGTGGGCGCGGATCGCGGGCAGCCGCTCCGGGGCCACCTCCGTCGGCGGTACGAGGGTGACGTGCGTGGGAATGCCGTGCGCGGCGGCGTCCCCGAAGCCGGCGCGCAGCTCCTGAAGGCTGCTGCCGTACGGCTCCGGGACCGCGATCGAAACGCCGAGCGTTACGGTCCCCACGTAGCTCTCCTCCGCCTGTAGTCCTGTGCGTGGTCCATGCGATGCGCGTGCGTCGCACGAGTGCTGCCGCCCCAGTGTGGCGGCAGCACCCCCCAGATCGCCAGGGCCCTCTTTCTCTTCGGTCCCCGTCAGTGCTTCGCGGGGAGGAAACCGAGGTGGTCGTAGGCCTGCGCCAGGGTCTCGGCGGCGACCGCCCTGGCCTTCTCCGCGCCCTTGGCCAGCAGGGAATCCAGGGTCTCCGGGTCGTCCAGGTACTCCTGGGTGCGCTGCTTGAAGGGTGTGACGAAATCGACCATCACGCCGGCCAGATCGGTCTTGAGCGCGCCGTAGCCCTTGCCCTCGTACGCGGCCTCCAGCGCGGGGATGGACTCGCCCGTGAGAGTGGAGTAGATCGTGAGCAGGTTGCTGACGCCGGGCTTGCCGGCCGGGTCGAACCGGATCACGGCCTCGGTGTCGGTCACGGCGCTCTTGATCTTCTTCTCGGTGGCCTTGGGCTCGTCGAGGAGGTTGATCAGGCCCTTGGGCGAAGAGGCCGACTTCGACATCTTGATCGCCGGGTCCTGGAGGTCGTAGATCTTCGCGACCTCCTTGACGATGTGCGCGGCGGGCAGGGTGAAGGTCTGCCCGAAGCGCTGGTTGAAGCGCTCGGCCAGGTCCCGGGTCAGCTCGATGTGCTGACGCTGGTCCTCGCCGACGGGGACGGAGTTCGCCTGGTAGAGCAGGATGTCGGCGACCTGGAGGATCGGGTACGTGAACAGGCCGACGGTGGCGTTGTTGGCGCCGTTCTTCGCGGACTTGTCCTTGAACTGGGTCATCCGGCTGGCCTCGCCGAAACCGGTGATGCAGTTCATGACCCAGCCGAGCTGCGCGTGCTCGGGCACGTGGCTCTGGACGAAGAGCGTGCAGCGCTCGGGGTCGAGACCGGCGGCGAGGAGCTGCGCGGCGGACAACCGGGTATTGGCGCGCAGCTCCTTCGGATCCTGCGGCATGGTGATCGCGTGCAGGTCGACGACCATGTAGAAGGCGTCGTGCGTCTCCTGGAGGGCGACGTACTGCCGGATGGCTCCGAGGTAGTTCCCGAGGTGGAACGAACCGGAGGTGGGCTGGATGCCGGAGAGCGCGCGAGGACGATCAGAAGCCATGGCTCCATTCTCTCAGGTGTGACACCGGGCTCGGCCCCGCCACTGGCCGGAACCCGGCGGCTCCCACCCCCCTGGCCCGGCCCCCGCCCGGGTACCGCCCGGTAGCGCCCCGTCCGGATCTTGCCCCGGCCGAGCGACCGCTTTCCGCCGAGGTCAGGGGGGTGCCGCTGCGCGGGACTCCGTGGGCGCCGCCCACACCCGCGCCTCAAACGCCGGCGGGGCTGGATGTGCCCGGCGTGGTCGGGCCCCTGCGGCGCCGAGGCACACGATGCGCTGCGTGCACGGGGTCTGGGGCGGCCCCAGGGGCTCTTCAGCCGTCCGGCGTTTGAGGACCGGGGTCTGGGGCGGAGCCCCAGGGGGTCCGGGGCTCCGCCCCGGGGAACGGGCGAAGGGCGGGTAGGGGACTTCGCCCCGCAGGGGCCGGACCCCTACCCGGAGGGTCAGGCGACCGGGAGGCCCGGGGCAGGGAAGGCCGCCATGAGGTCGGCGACCTCGGCCCGGATCTTGCCGAGGGCCGCCTCATCGCCAAGGGCGGCCGCGGAGACGGCCCCCGCGATCCAGTCGGCGACCACCGGCATGTGCTCGACGCCGAGCCCCCGCGAGGTCAGCGACGGCGTGCCGATCCGGATCCCCGACGGATCGAACGGCTTGCGCGGGTCGAACGGCACCGTGTTGTAGTTCACGACGATCCCCGCCCGGTCCAGCGCCTTCGCCGCGATCTTGCCCGACACCGACTTCCCCGTGAGGTCGATCAGGATCAGGTGGTTGTCCGTACCGCCCGAGACCAGGTCGAAGCCCCGCTCCAGCAGAGCCGCGGCCAGCGCCTTCGCGTTGGCCACGACCGCGTGCGCGTACGACACGAACGAGGGCTGCGCGGCCTCGTGGAGCGCCACGGCGATACCGGCCGTCGTCTGGTTGTGCGGGCCGCCCTGGAGGCCGGGGAAGACCGCCTTGTCGATGGCCTTCGCGTGCTCCTCGCGGCACATCAGCATCGCGCCGCGCGGGCCGCGCAGGGTCTTGTGGGTGGTCGTCGAGATCACGTCCACGTGACCCGCCGGGGAGGGGTGCGCCCCGCCCGCGATCAGGCCGGCGATGTGCGCCACGTCGGCGACGAGGACCGAGCCCGCCTCCTTGGCGATCGAGGCGAAGGCCTCGAAGTCGATCGTGCGCGGCAGTGCCGTACCGCCGCAGAAGATCAGCTTGGGCCGCTCCGCCAGCGCGAGGTCCCGTACGGCGTCGTAGTCGATGAGACCGGTCTCCGCCCGCACCCCGTACTGCACGCCGCGGAACCAGGAGCCCGTCGCCGAGACCCCCCAGCCGTGCGTCAGGTGTCCGCCCATCGGCAGCGCCATGCCCATCACCGTGTCCCCGGGCTCGGCGAAGGCCAGGTACACCGCGAGGTTGGCGGGCGAGCCGGAGTACGGCTGCACGTTGGCGTGGTCGACTCCGAAGAGGCCCTTCGCCCGCTCCACGGCCAGCGCCTCGATGCGGTCGATGTTCTGCTGGCCCTCGTAGTAGCGGCGGCCCGGGTAGCCCTCGCTGTACTTGTTCTGCAGCACCGTGCCGGAGGCCTCCAGCACGGCCGAGGACACGTAGTTCTCGCTCGGGATGAGGCGGAGGGTCTCCGCCTGGAGGGTTTCCTCGGCGGCGACGAAGGACGCCAGCTCGGGGTCGGTCGCCAGCAGGGCGGGGTGGCGGTACGGGTGGTGGTTCGCGCTCATGGCGGTTCCTCCGGGGTCGATGTCGGATCTCGTCCCCGCGAGGCCCAGGCGAGCGGCCCTGTATGCGGTCGTGCGCGCACGGCTCCCCCGGAGTTGGTTCTCCGTGCGCCAGTCGCCGTGCGTGTCCGACACCTTAGCGGGCACGCCCCGAGAAAGGTTTCTCCGTCCGCTATTCGAGCGAGGATGGGGACAGTGACGCCACCTCGTCACTGGCTTGACGGACGATCGGAGACCCCGTGTCGACAACTGCTGATGCCATCCGCTCCGCCGACGCGCACAGCGCGCACAATTACCACCCCCTGCCCCTCGTCGTCGCCACCGCCGAGGGTGCGTGGATGACCGACGTGGAGGGCCGCCGCTACCTCGACATGCTCGCGGGTTACTCCGCCCTGAACTTCGGCCACGGCAACCGCCGGCTGCTCGACGCCGCCCGCGCCCAGCTGGAGCGGGTCACCCTCACCTCCCGCGCCTTCCACCACGACCGCTTCGCGGACTTCTGTACCGAGCTCGCGGCGCTGTGCGGCAAGGAAGCGGTCCTGCCGATGAACACCGGCGCCGAGGCCGTGGAGACGGCGGTGAAGACCGCCCGCAAGTGGGGGTACGAGGTCAAGGGCGTCCCGGACGGCCACGCCAAGATCGTGGTGGCGGCCGACAACTTCCACGGCCGGACCACGACCATCGTGTCGTTCTCCACCGACCACGAGGCCCGCGACCACTTCGGCCCCTACACCCCCGGCTTCGAGATCGTCCCGTACGGGGACCTCACCGCGCTCGCCGCCGCCGTCACCTCCAACACCGTCGCCGTGCTCCTGGAGCCGATCCAGGGCGAGGCCGGCGTGCTCGTGCCGCCGGCCGGATACCTGCGGGGCGTACGGGAACTGACGCGCGAGCGGAACGTCCTGTTCATGGCCGACGAGATCCAGTCGGGCCTGGGCCGCACCGGGAAGACCTTCGCGTGCGAGCACGAGGACGTCGTCCCCGACGTGTACATCCTCGGCAAGGCACTGGGCGGCGGGGTCGTGCCGGTGTCGGCGGTGGTGGCCGACCGCGACGTGCTCGGCGTGTTCAAGCCGGGCGAGCACGGCTCCACCTTCGGCGGCAACCCGCTGGCCTGCGCGGTCGCCCTGGAGGTCATCGCGATGCTGCGCACCGGCGAGCACCAGCAGCGCGCCACCGAGCTCGGCGACCACCTGCACCGGGAGCTGAACCTGCTGGTCGGCGGCGGCGCCGTGACCGCCGTACGGGGCCGCGGGCTGTGGGCGGGCGTGGACATCGACCCGGCGCGCGGCACCGGCCGGGAGATCTCCGAGAAGCTGATGGGGCTCGGGGTGCTCGTCAAGGACACCCACGGATCGACCATCCGGATCGCGCCGCCGCTGGTGATCTCCAAGGAGGACCTGGACTGGGGGCTGGACCAGCTCAGGTCCGTCCTGGGCGACTGACCCGGCGGACCAAAGGATGCTGCGTCCTACAAAATGACGTGGGGCAGGAAGCGGGCGTACTCGTCCGTGACCGGCCCCGCCGATTCGCGGATGCCGAGGCCCGCCGACTCGTCCTCGACGACCCACGCGCCGAGCACCACCCGGTTGCCGTCGAAGTCGGGCAGCGGGGCGAGGCCCTGGAAGACGTACGTCTCGTCCTGCTCCGGTGCGAACGGCTCGCCGCCGACCGGGTGCAGGGTGACGCCCGCGCCCTCGCGCCCCAGCAGCGGCTTCGCCGCGTAGCCGGTGGTCGTGGCGAGTTCGCGCGGGCCGTCCAGGTAGGCGGGCAACAGGTTCGGGTGCTCCGGGAAGAGCTCCCACAGGACCGCCAGCAGTGCCTTGTTGGAGAGCAGCATCTTCCACAGCGGCTCGATCCAGGCGGTGGTGCCGGAGCCGCCGCCGTGGTCGTACGTCCCGAGGACCTGCGGGGCGAACTCGTCGGTGGTGAGCCACTCCCACGGGTAGAGCTTGAAGATCGCGCGGATGAAGCCGAGCTTCTCGTCGACGAACCGGCCCGACAGGGAGTCCCAGCCGATCGCCTCCACCGACAGCTCGCGCGCCTCGATGCCGGCCTGCTCGGCGGTCTCCTGGAGGTAGGCGACCGTCATCAGGTCCTCGCCGAGCTCGTCGGTCTCGGAGTGCGCGAAGTGCACCGGGCCGGGCGGCAGCAGCTCGGCCTGGCGGCGCCAGGCCTCGACGAGCCGCTCGTGGAGGGAGTTCCACTGGTCGGCACCGGGGAACCGTTCCTCCATCCAGAACCACTGCGGACTGGCCGCCTCCACGAGGGAGGTGGGGGTGTCCGCGTTGTACTCCAGCAGCTTGGCGGGACTGCCGGTGCCGTCGTAGCGCAGGTCGAAGCGCCCGTAGAGCGAGGGCTGTTCGGCGCGGCGCCGCCAGGACTCGGCGATCAGCGCGGCGAGCTTCGGGTCGGTGATGCCGAGGTCGGCGAACCGGTCGTGGTCGACTATGTGCTGGGCCGCCGCCAGGCACATGGCGTGCAGCTCCTCGACCACGTTCTCCAGCGCCTCGACCTCGGGGAGCGTGAAGGAGTAGTACGCGCTCTCGTCCCAGTAGGGGCGCAGGGAGTCGTCGGGGTAGCGGGTCAGGGGGTAGATCAGCCCCTGTTCCTCGACGGTCTTCTGCCAGTCGGGGCGGGGCTCGATGGTGTGGCGCTTCACGCTGGATCAGCCGCCCGAGGAGCTCTTGTGGCTGCCGCCGATGCCGCCGCGCGTGACGGCGGACTTGTCGAAGCTGCCGCCGCTGACCCTGTTCTTCGCGACGGTGCCGCCGTAGTAGTACGCGCCGCGGCCGCCGCTCTTGCACTCCTTGGAGTTCAGCTTCTCCAGGGTGGCGCGGTCCGCACAGCGCTTGTCGGGCTCGTTGCTGCTGCCGCAGGCCACGAGGGCCGCGGCGAGCAGGCCCATGCCGCCGAGGGCGACGGTGCCGGAGCGCATGCGACGCTTGGTGCGCGTGGTGTCGGTGCTACTGCTGTCCATGGACTGTTCGCTCCCCCTGGGGTGGCCGGCTGCGCACAGACTAGAACGGCCGCCCCGGCCGACGGAATCCGGCCGACGCCGGATCCGTGACCTAGAGTCGGTTCGTGCTCATTGGGATGATTTGTGCGCTCGGTGCGGCGGTCTGCTTCGGCACGGCGTCGGTCCTGCAGGCCGTGGCGACGCGGGCGACGGTGCCGGGGACGGGCTCGGGGGTGGACGCCGCGCTCTTCCTGCGGGCGCTGCGCCAGTGGCGGTATCTCGCCGGACTCTGCCTGGACGGGATCGGCTTCGTCCTCCAGATCATCGCCCTGCGGCACATCCCGATCTACGCGGTGGGCGCGGCCCTCGCGGCCAGCCTCGCGGTGACCGCGGTGGTCGCGGCGCGGCTGCTGAAGGTGCGGCTGAGCGGGACGGAGTGGGGCGCGGTCGCGGTGGTGTGCGCGGGGCTGGTGATGCTCGGGCTGGCGTCCGGGGAGGAGGGCTCCGGCAAGGGCACGCTCGCGCTGAAGCTGGGGCTGCTGGCGGTGGCCGGACTGGTACTGGTGGTCGGGGCCGTGGCGGGCGGGCTGCCGGACCGCAGCCGGGCGCTGACGCTGGGTCTGGCCGCGGGGACGGGCTTCGGGGTGGTGGAGGTGGCGGTGCGGCTCATCGACGACATCTCGCTCTCCGCCCTGTCGAACCCGGCGTTCTACGCGCTGCTGCTCGGCGGCGGCTCCGCGTTCCTGCTGCTCACCTCCGCGCTCCAGCGCGGCTCGGTGACGGCGGCGACCGCCGGGCTGGTGCTGGGCGAGACGATCGGCCCGGCGGTGGTGGGCGTGGCCTGGCTGGGCGACCGCACCCGCGAGGGCCTGACCTGGCTGGCGGTGGCGGGCTTCCTCATCGCCGTGGCCGGAGCCCTGGCCCTGGCCCGCTTCGGCGAGCCCCCGGCGGAGCCGCTTCAGCCGCCCGGCGCTTGAGGACCGGGTCCGGGGCGGACCCCCAGGGGGTCCGGGCGCAGCCCGGGACCCCTCCCAGCCCGTCCGGCGTTTGAGGACCTGGTCAGGGCAGAGCACCGGGAGCTGCTGACCGGCGCCGGGCTGCGGACGCGGCCGCCGGCGGTGGACTCCGTCCGGGGGACCCCCGGTTCCACCGTTCCCAGGGGCCGCCCGCCTCCTAGGCTGATGGGATGACCCACACGGAGAAGGCACCCGAGCACACCCCCCGCATGCAGCTGGCGAAGCTCGCCCCGGAGTTCTACAAGGCCGCCGTGGCCCTGGACGCGGCCGCCGCCAAGGGGCTGGACCCGGCCCTGGTCGAGCTCGTCAAACTGCGCGCCTCGCAGATCAACCACTGCGCCTTCTGCATCGACATGCACTCCAAGGACGCCCTCGCGGCGGGCGAGGACGTGGAGCGGCTGCTGTTGCTCACCGCCTGGGAGGAGTCGCGGCACTTCTACACGGAGAAGGAGCTCGCCGCGATCGAGCTGACGGAGGCCGTGACCGTCCTGACCGACGGTTTCGTCCCCGACGAGGTCTACGAGCGGGCCGCGCGGCACTTCGAGCAGAAGGAACTGGCCCAGTTGATCGCCCTGATCGCCGCGATCAACGTCTGGAACCGCATCGGCGTCACCACGCGCCTGACCCCGGGGCACTACACCCCGGGCATGTACAAGTGACGGTTCCCGCCCCCGTTCGATCCCGTTCGATCCCGCCGGTGGCGCCGGTCCCCCGTCAGCCGCCCGTGGGGCGGAAGGCGGTCAGGGCGGCCCTGTGGTGGGTCTGGGTGAGCGTCCAGTCGGGCGCAGGGCCGGCCGTCAGGACGGCCCACTTCTTGCCGTCCTCGGCGACGAAGACCCGTTCCACACCGCGGCGCCGGCCGTGCGATTCCGCGTTGTCGTACTCGTAGACCAGCTCCCCCGCCCCGGGGGCGTCCGGGGCCGGGCCCACGCTGATCTCCCGGTAGCCGGTGGTCTGGGCGCGCAGGTAGGCGGAGGCGCCCCGGACGGCCGCGAGCGGGGTCAGTTCGGGCTCGCTCACCTGGAAGACCTGGATCAGGGCGGCGCGGTCGGGAGAGCGGTAGAAGACCCCTGCTGCGGCTTCCTCCCGGAGCCACCCGGCGGGGACGGCGATGGTGAACCCCTTCGCGTCGCGCACGGTCTCGTGGGCGGGGTCGCTGCCGGTCGGGCCGGGGGTGGGGCTGCCCGTACTCGTGGCCGTGGCCGTGGCCGTCGGCGACGGGGAGCCGGTGTCCGTGGCCGAGGGCTCGGCCGTGGCCTCGTCGCCCGGCGCGACGCTGGAGGCCGCCGGTCCCGCCTGCGGAGGCCGCTCGCCGGTGTCCCGCGCCACGAACCACACGCCGGCCGCGCCGAGGGCGAGCGCGGCCACGGCCACGGCCGCCGTGGTCGGCGTCAGCCACCGCCCGGCTGCCCGCGCGGGCTGGGACGGGGGCGGTACGGGGTACACCGGCTGCCCGTGCTGCGGGGACGGATACGCGGGGTACGGGTACGGCGGCTGGTCCTGCCCCGACGCCCCCGGGCCGTACCCGCCCGGACCGGGTACCGGAGCCGGGCCCGAGGCCGGCGGGTAGCCCGGAGCGGGAACGGGCGGCGGGCCCGACGCCGGGGCGTACCCCGGAGCCGGAGCGGGCGCCGGTCCCGGAGCGGGCGCCGGAGGCGGGCCTGATGCCGGGTGCTGATCCGGCGTCGTCGGCGGCGGCGTCGAGGGCGGACCCGGGGCCGGGGCCTGGGCCGGCGTCGACTCGTGGCGGGGTGGGGTCGGGTCGTCCGTGACCCAGCGTTGGGTCGCGGGGTCCCAGCGGGGGGAGTGCTCAGGGGGCACGGGTCAGCCTCCCAGGCTGGTCAGGAGCCCGGCCAGGGCGGTGGCGGCGCTGACCGAGTCGACGAGGGGAGCCCAGCGTTCCAGGGCTCCGCGGAGCCGGGGGACCAGGCCGGGCCGGATCTCCTCGGCGCCCTCCAGTCCCTCGGCGACCCCGTCCAGTTCGGCGTCGAGCGCCGCCCTGTCCGCACCGCGCGGCAGCCGTACGAGGGCCGCGCGCAGCTCCAGTACGGCGTCGAGGAGGGCCTGCGGCCCGATGGTGTCCGTCTCCGCCGCCCCGTGGTGCACGGTGTTGGTGTTGTCGCCGCCGCCGATGCTGAACGCGCTGCCGGTGACCCGGCCGATGCTGACCGCGGGCTGCGGCCCGGCCGCGCCGGCGCCCGCACCCCTGCCCGTACCCGTACCCGTAACGCCGTCCTCAGTTGCCACCGGTACTCCCCTTGATCTTGGTGCTGTTGGTGTTGTTGGCGCCGCCGACGCTGAAGGCGCTGTGGTTCACCGACTGGATGAACACCCCGCCCTCGGCGACGTTGACCGCGCGCTGCGCGAACTCCTCGGTGTGCCAGCCCGCTTCGTGCAGCGCGAGGACGACGCCCCCGACGACCCGGTCCTGGATGGTCTTCAGGAAGCGGTCGAGGTCCATCAGGTGGAACAGTGAGCCGTTGTCCTCGGAGGCCAGGTCGCGCACCGATACCCGCGGCCCCTCGGGCCGGGCCCCGCCGTGGCCGCCGGTGACGATCCGCCACCAGCTGGCCAGGCCCCGGCCCAGCGTGGCCGCCGAGGCCGCGAGGGAGCCGGGGGTGTGGCGCAGGGCCCAGACGGCCTTGCCGAAGGCGCTGTTGTTGCGGAAGCGCTGGGCGTCCGCATCGGCGTTGTGGAAGTCGGTCCGCACGGGCAGCAGCACGTGCGGGGCCACCTCCAGCATCACCATCCCGCCCTGCGTGTGGACCCGTACGAAGACGGTGACGACGAGGTTCTCGTCCCAGCCGCCCACCCGCACGCGCAGGAAGTGCCGGCGGCGCTCGCCGCCCTCCTCGATGGCGGCGGCCCGCTGTTCGCCGAACTGCCCGTGCACCACCTGCGCGGTGTCCCGGTGCGGCAGTCCGCCCGCGGGCAGGAACACGCATTCGTCCAGGACCAGTTCGCGCATCCGGTCGCCCACGGCGGCGGCCTGCTCCGGGGAGCCGTGCGGGGAGGGCACGCGCAGGCGTTCCAGCAGCGGCACGATCCGGGCCAGGATGTGGGCGTTGGTGACCGCGACCGGCTTGCGGTCGGGGCCGAGGTCCTCGCGCGGGCGCAGTTCCACGGACAGCTGCCAGGGCCGGAAGGGATCGCCCGCCCCGCAGAACGGGTCGTTGACGTCGTACATGATCATCGGCGCGTGCTGCTCGGCCCGGATGCGCTGGCGCACGCGCTGGAAGCGGGCCCCCTCGGCGGCTTCGGCCGGGTCGTTCGCGTGGTCGGCGTAGCGGCGGTCCGCGAGGTCGGTGGCGATCGTCCGGTAGACGTGTCCGCGCTGGAGCCCCACGACGGTGACCACTCCGGCGAAGACCGCCGGCAGCCACCACAGGACGGCGGTGCCCGCGACCGTCCCGCCCGCCGCGCCGAACGGCAGGAAGCTGCCGCCGCCCATCTCGTCCAGGGCGCTGAACAGCATCAATCCGCCGAAGCCGAGCACGAACAGGGCGAAGACCAGCGTCCACCAGGCGTAGATCCGCAGGATCACGGACAGGAACCGCAGCACCGGGACCTTCCGGGCGCGCAGCCAGTCGGCGAGGCTCAGCAGCAGGAAGGGCACGATCAGCGCGGCGAGGGCGCCGCCCGTGAGCAGGGAGCCGACGAACCAGGCCCCGAGGACTGCGGCGGCCCAGCCGAGTTCGGCGCGGCGGGCGCGCAGCGCGTGGGCGAGGACCCGGGAGGCGTCGTAGCCGTAGGAGGGGGCGACGATCCGTTCCTCGTGGACGTACAGCTCGTCGATGACCCGGTCGCGGTACCCGGCGTCGAGGTACGTACCCGCGCACAGGAAGCGGCCGGCCTCGCTGAGGGAGGGGTGGACCGGGGGGCGGCCCGCGGAGGGACCGGACCAACTGCCGCTGGACTGAGGGGGAATCGGGTTCTCGGTCACCGACCGACCCTAGGGTTCCCCACCATGCGGCGACAGAAAGATTCACGCCAAACGCCCCGGCCAGGTTTGGCCGGGGCGTTTCGGTGTTCACGCGGGTTGGTACCCGCTCGTACGGGGGCCTGCGCGGCCGGGCCGTACGCAAACGATCAGATCAGGCCGAGCTCGCGCACCGCGTCGCGCTCCTCGACGAGCTCCGCCACGGACGCGTCGATGCGCGCACGGGAGAACTCGTTGATGTCCAGGCCCTGGACGATCTCGTAGCGGCCGTCCTTGGTGGTGACCGGGAAGGAGGAGATGATGCCCTCCGGGACGCCGTAGGAGCCGTCCGACGGGATGCCCATGGAGGTCCAGTCGCCCGCGGCGGTGCCGTTGACCCAGGTGTGCACGTGGTCGATGGCGGCGTTGGCGGCCGAGGCGGCCGAGGACGCGCCGCGGGCCTCGATGATCGCCGCGCCGCGCTTGGCGACGGTCGGGATGAAGGTGTCGGCCAGCCAGGCCTGGTCGTTGACCAGCTCGGCGGCGTTCTTGCCGGCGATCTCCGCGTGGAAGATGTCCGGGTACTGGGTCGCCGAGTGGTTGCCCCAGATGGTGAGGCGCTTGATGTCGGAGACGGCGGCGCCGGTCTTGGCGGCCAGCTGCGAGATCGCGCGGTTGTGGTCCAGGCGGGTCATCGCGGTGAAGCGCTCGGCCGGTACGTCCGGGGCGGCGGCCTGCGCGATGAGCGCGTTGGTGTTGGCCGGGTTGCCCACGACCAGGACCTTGATGTCGTCCGCGGCGTTCGCGTTGATCGCGGCGCCCTGCGGCTTGAAGATGCCGCCGTTGGCGGAGAGCAGGTCACCGCGCTCCATGCCCTTGGTACGCGGGCGGGCGCCGACCAGCAGCGCGACGTTGGCACCCTCGAAGCCCTTGTTCGGGTCGTCGAAGATGTCGATGCCGGCGAGCAGCGGGAAGGCGCAGTCGTCGAGCTCCATGGCGGTGCCCTCGGCGGCCTTCATGCCCTGAGGGATCTCCAGAAGACGGAGCTTGACCGGCACATCCGCGCCGAGCAGGTGACCGGAGGCGATGCGGAAGAGCAGCGCGTAGCCGATCTGGCCGGCGGCGCCGGTGACGGTGACATTCACGGGAGTGCGGGTCATGGCCTTCTCCGTTAGACAGCTGGCGGTGGGGCGTCCCTGCCCCATGTGCTGGGAGGACGCCGCTCCGTGGCCCAGTAAATCTTGACGTGAAGAGACATCCGCCGTCAGGCTATCTGACCCTGGAGCACCCCGATCCCCCGCCCCGTGTAACGCGGGGCACACGGGGCCTCCCCAGGCGGTGTCCCGGGGGCTCCGGGAGGCTCAGCGGACCGTGAAGCGGACCGCGGTCTCCAGGAAGGGGATGTTCAGCCGCGGCTTGGGCTCCATGACCAGTGCGAGCAGCACGATCGCCACGCCCAGCAGGCCGTACGTGACCATGTCCGTGAAGCGGGAGCGCACCGCGAGCATGCCCACGGAGGGCAGCAGCCGGCGCATCACCGCACCCGCGATCAGCGCGACGCCGATCAGCAGGCAGCCTCCGCGCGGATGGCCCATCGCGGTGAGGAGCAGTCCGGCCGCCGTCGCGGCGAGGACGGCCAGCATCGGCCACTGGCGGGCCGGAGCCGGGGCGTCGCCGGGCGCGGCCCGGCCGCCGCCCTCGGGACGCGCGGTGTCCCGGGTGACGGAGGGGAAGCGGCGGGACCTGGGCCCTTCCGGCTCCTCGACGCCGACGGGCGCCGGCTCGCGCGCGGCCGGCTCACGCTCGGCCCGCGCGCGCTCGGCCTGCCCGCGCTCGGCATCCCCCCGCTCGGCCTGCCCGCGATCGGCCTGCCCCCGCCCGCCCTGCCCGTCTTCAGCCAGCACGGGGAACCGCCCGCTCGGCCGCCTCGACCACGTTGACGAGCAGCTGCGCGCGGGTCATCGGGCCGACGCCGCCGGGGTTCGGGGAGATCCAGCCGGCCACGTCCGCGACCCCGGGGTGTACGTCCCCGACGATCTTGCCGTTCTCGTCGCGGCTGACGCCGACGTCGAGCACGGCCGCGCCCGGCTTCACGTCCTCCGGCTTGACCAGGTGCGGCACGCCGGCCGCCGCCACGACGATGTCCGCCTGGCGCAGCAGTCCGGAGAGGTCGCGGGTACCGGTGTGGCACAGGGTCACGGTCGCGTTCTCGGACTTGCGGGTCAGCAGCAGGCCGATGGACCGGCCGACGGTGATTCCCCGGCCGAGGACGACCACGTGCGCGCCGTTGATCTCGACGCCGTGGTGGCGCAGCAGCTGGACGATCCCGTATGGGGTGCACGGCAGCGGGCCCGGCTCGTTCAGGACCAGCCTGCCGAGTGACATCGGGTGCAGGCCGTCGGCGTCCTTCGCCGGGTCCATGAGCTCCAGGACGCGGTTCGTGTCGATGCCCTTGGGGAGCGGAAGTTGCACGATGTAGCCGGTGCACTCCGGGTTGGCGTTCAGCTCGCGCACGACCTCCTCGATGTCCTCCTGGGAGGCCGTCGCGGGCAGTTCGCGCTGGAGGGAGGCGATGCCGACCTCGGCGCAGTCCTTGTGCTTGCCGTTGACGTACCAGCGGCTGCCCGGGTCGTCGCCGACCAGCAGGGTGCCGAGGCCGGGGGTGATGCCCCGGGCCTTGAGCGCCGCCACGCGGGCGGTCAGTTCGGACTTGATCGCGGCTGCGGTGGCCTTGCCGTCGAGAATCTGGGCAGTCATGGACCCATCCTCCCGGATGGAGCGGCCGCGGATCCAGTCGCGGCCCCCGTACGACCCCGTACGCCCCGCACGGGGGCGTACGACCGTACGACCTGTCCGGCTTCGTTCCGGCTTCGTTGCACTTGCACAACAAGTGCCGGGCGGACGGCGTCCCGGCTGGACAAGCCCGGTCCGGCCCGACGACGATGCGGGGAAAGTAGTGCCGCGGGCAGTGCCGGGGGGCGGGCCGCACGTCTTGCAGTGAATCCTCCGCGCGTGCCGTGCGTCCCCGCACTTCCACGGAGGAACACCCCACATGAGCTTCGGCGACCCGAACAACCCCTACGCGCAGCAGCCGCAGGGCGGCCAGCCTGCCTACGGCTACCCCCCGCAGGCCCCCCAGGGCATCCCGGCCCAGGGCAGCTACGCCTACCCGCAGGCCTACTCGGGCGTCCCCGGCTACCCGGGCTCGCCGATGCCGATGCCGGGCGGGGTCAAGGGGGCTCGGGTCATCCTCTGGATCCTCGGGATCCTCCAGGCCCTCGGCGGCGTGGCCGTGGTCATCATCGGGGCCGTGTTCGCCTCCGAGTTCACCGACTCCAGCTACTCGTCGAGCGACGCGGGCGCCGCCCTGAGCATCTTCTTCGTCATCATCGGCATCGTCGTCGTCGGCTTCTCGCTGTGGCCGATCCTGACCGCCGCCAAGCTGAGCAAGGGCCGCGGCGGCGTCCGGGTCTCCGGCATCATCTTCGGCTCGCTCCAGACCTTCTTCGCCCTCGCCAGCCTGGTCATCAACCTCGTGACGCTCAACGGCCTGCACGAGTCCGGCGGCGCCCCCCTGCTGCTCGCGTTGATCCCCGCCCTGATCTCGCTCGGCCTGGGCCTGTGGATCATCTTCGGCCTGGCCAACTCGGCCGCGGGCGAGTACTTCCGCCGCCCCCCGTACTGACCACGGGGCTCCGCACACGGCGAAGGCCGCGAACCGCACTGCTGCGCGTCGCGGCCTTCGCCGTGTGCCTACGGGATGAGGGATGCAGGAATCAGGGATCAGGAATCAGGGATCAGGGATCAGGCTCAGTGGAAGAAGTGGCGGGTCCCCGTGAGGTACATCGTCACGCCCGCCGCCTTCGCGGCCTCGATCACCAGCTCGTCGCGCATCGAACCGCCCGGCTGAACCACGGCCTTGATGCCGGCCGCCGTCAGGATCTCCAGCCCGTCCGCGAAGGGGAAGAAGGCGTCGGAGGCGGCGCACGAGCCCTGCGCGCGCTCGGCGCCCGCCCGCTCGACTGCCAGCTTCGCGGAGTCGACGCGGTTGACCTGGCCCATGCCGACGCCGACCGAGGCACCGTCCTTGGCGAGCAGGATCGCGTTGGACTTGACGGCGCGGCAGGCCTTCCACGCGAAGGCGAGGTCGGCGAGCTCGTCGGCGGAGAGGGCGTCGCCGGTGGCGAGCGTCCAGTTCGCCGGGTCGTCGCCCTCGGCCTGGACGAGGTCGCTCTGCTGGAGCAGCACGCCGCCGGAGATCGGCTTGAGCTCGGCCGGCTGGTGCGGGGTGCCCGCCACCTTCAGGACGCGGATGTTCTTCTTCTTCGCGAGGACCTCGACGGCGCCGGGCTCGAAGTCGGGGGCGACGATGACCTCGGTGAAGATCTCCGCGACCTGCTCGGCGAGCTCGACGCTCACCGGGCGGTTGACGGCGATGACCCCGCCGAAGGCGGAGACCGGGTCGCAGGCGTGCGCCTTGCGGTGGGCCTCGGCGACGTCCTTGCCCACCGCGATGCCGCACGGGTTGGCGTGCTTGATGATCGCGACGCAGGGCTCTTCGTGGTCGTAGGCGGCGCGGCGGGCCGCGTCGGTGTCCACGTAGTTGTTGTAGGACATCTCCTTGCCGTGCAGCTGCTCGGCGTTGGCGAGCCCGCCCGGCTGCCCGTCCGTGTACAGCGCGGCCGCCTGGTGCGGGTTCTCGCCGTAGCGGAGGGTGGACTTGCGCTCCCAGGCGCCGGCCAGGAACTCGGGGAGCACCGCCTCCGGCTCCGGGGCGTACGCGTTCGTGAACCAGGAGGCCACGGCGACGTCGTACGCGGCGGTGTGCTGGAAGGCCTCGGCCGCGAGCCGCTTGCGGGCGGTGAGGTCGAAACCGCCGCCCTGGGCGGCGGCGATCACGGCGTCGTAGCGCGCCGGGCTGGTGACCACGGCCACCGACGGGTGGTTCTTGGCGGCGGCGCGGACCATCGAGGGGCCGCCGATGTCGATCTGCTCCACGCACTCGTCCTCGGTCGCGCCCGACCGCACGGTCGCGAGGAACGGGTAGAGGTTGACGATCACCAGGTCGAAGGGCTCGACGCCCAGCTCGGCGAGCTGGTTGCGGTGGTCCTCCAGGCGCAGGTCGGCGAGGATGCCGGCGTGTACGCGCGGGTGCAGGGTCTTCACCCGGCCGTCCAGGCACTCGGGGAAGCCGGTCAGCTCCTCGACCTTGGTGACGGGCACCCCGGCGGCGGCGATCTTCGAGGCGGTGGAGCCGGTCGAGACGAGGGCGACACCCGCCTCGTGCAGACCGCGGGCCAGCTCTTCCAGGCCCGTCTTGTCGTACACGCTGATGAGCGCGCGCCGGATCGGGCGCTTCGACGCGGCGAGGTCCTCGCCCTCTGCGGTCACGGTCTCTACGGTCCCTGCGGCCTCTGCGGCGGTCACTGGATTGTTACCTTTCGTCCCTCGATGCGGTAGCCGTGCCGGGCCAGGCGCCCCACGACGTCGACGAGCAGCTCGCGCTCGACTTCCTTGATCCGCTCATGGAGAGCGGCTTCGTCCTCTTCGTCCCGGACCTCGACCACACCCTGGGCGATGATCGGACCGGTGTCCACGCCCGCGTCCACGAAGTGGACGGTGCAGCCGGTGACCTTCGCGCCGTAGGCGAGGGCGTCCCGTACGCCGTGGGCACCCGGGAAGGCCGGGAGGAGCGCGGGGTGGGTGTTGACGAACCGGCCGCCGAAGCGGCCGATGAACTCCGGCCCGACGATCTTCATGAACCCCGCCGACACCACGAGGTCCGGCGCGTGCGCGTCCGTGGCCCGCGTCAGGGCGGCGTCCCACTCCGCACGGGTCGCGTACGCCTTGACCGGGCACACGAAGGTGGGGATCCCGGCCTTCTCGGCGCGCTCCAGGCCGGCGATGTTCTCGCGGTCGGCTCCCACGGCGACGACTTCGGCGCCGAAGCCCTCGGGTCCGCCGGGGTGGGCGTCGATGGCGTCGAGCAGGGCCTGGAGGTTGGTGCCGGATCCGGAGACCAGCACGACCAGGCGGGAGGCGGCCATGGAAGGCCCTTTCTCGTCGAGCGGGGGCGCCTCCCGGCGTGACCGGGGGCGCGTCGTTCGTCTTGTGCGATCGCATGAAACTTGGGGTCCCCGAGATACGGGGGACCATACGAAGCCACCGACCGCCTGCAACGATACCGGCACACCGGACGGCCCCCGAGGGACGGGGGGACGGGCGGGCGGTAGCGTCTGGCGTACACGCCGCAAACAGGCCTCGGACGTCCCAGCGGGCGTCCACGACACAGGGGATGAAACACACCCGATGCCGGACCGCCCCCAGCCCGACCGCTCCACCGACGACAACCCCTTCGCGGCGCCCCCGGAAGGACGGCCCGACCAGCTCTGGGAGCCGCGCGCCGGCGGTGACGGCCGCGACCGGCAGGACCCAGGGTCGGGACCGGGCAAGGACCCCGGGTCGGGACCGGGCAAGGACCCCGGGTCGGGACCCGCGCGCTGGGATCCCACCGACCCGGTCCAGCGGCGGGCCCGGTACGCGCTGCTGGCCGGCATGTGGGGCTTCTTCTTCGGGGTCTTCGGCATCCCGTCGATGGGGCTGCTGCTCGGCGCGCTCGCCCTGTACTGGGGCATCAGCGCGCTGCGCGGGGTCCCGGCGAAGCCGTCCGGGGACGGGGCGCGGGTTGCCTCGGGCTCGACGGGGCCGCGCGCCTCGGCGGCGGACGTGGGTACGGGTACGGGCCGGGGCGCGGCCACGGACCCGGGTGCCGGCGTCGGCGCCGGTGCGGCGCCCGGAGCGGCCCGGGGCGGACTGGCGGCGATGGGCGCCGCCGCCCGGCCCCAGCGGACGGCGGCGACGAGCGGCCTGGTGACCGCTTCGCTGGCGATCCTGCTGGCCCTGTCCTCGTACGCGGTGCAGCTCACGTACAAGGACTTCTACGTCTGCAAGCAGGACGCCCTCACCAAGGCGGCCGAGCTGCAGTGCAACGACCTGCTGCCGGACAACTTCATCGGCGAGATGCTCGAGGTCAAGCGCTAGCTAGTCGATCCCAGCGGCCTCCGGCGCGGGCCGTGCCGGCCGACCGGGGTCCGTTTCCGGTCCCGCGTACGTTTCCGGTCCCGCGTACGTTGCCTCCGGCGGCTTCCGGCGGGTCAGTACGCGGGCTCCGCCCAGCGGCGGCAGGAGCGGGGCCGGGGGCCCCGGAAGCGGCGCCCCGGCCGCCGTCACGAGCGCTTCGGGCACGGGCGCGACCGCCCTTTCCGCCGGCGGCTCCGCGGGCAGCGCGGGGAGCGGGATCGGGGTCAGGTCCAGCTTGAGGCCGGGCATGACCAGCACGGGACGCTTCGGCGGTGCGGGCACCGGCCGGGCCCCTGCCTCCGGCCCCCCTTCCGAAACCCGGGCCGGGGACGGCTCGTCCCCCTCCGACGGCGTACTGGAGAAGTCCGGGATCAAGGTCCCCGCCGCACGGCGCAGGGCCGCCCAGCGGACTTCGCGGACGCCGCTGTCGTGCCAGTCGTCCCCGGAGCCCTCGCCGGCCAGGCCCCTCGCGGGCCGGTTGCGCCAGGCATGCACGGTGACGGCCAGCGGGACCGCGAGGACCAGGGTCCAGCCCAGGGCCGCCCCGCCCGTCTGCCACCACACGGGGCCGAAGGCGGCCAGCTCCCGGGAACCGAGCGGCCCCGCCGAAGCCGCGGTGAGGGCGGTCGTCAGCAGGGCGCACACCAGCGCGCCCAGCGCCGCCGTGAGCGCGGTCTCCCCGTACGAGACATCGCGCGGCCGGCGTACGGCGAACCAGCCCACTGCCAGCCCGGCCGCCACCGGCACCGCGCCGACGGCCCAGGTCAGCGGCGTGCCGGGCCCCTCCCCGGGCAGCGCCGCGAGCAGCGGGAAGCCCGGTAGCGCGGGCGATCCGCCGAAGCCGAGCGGGGTCGCGGCGGCTCCGGTGCCCAGCGCGAAGCCGGGGCCCAGGGCGTAGGCAGCACCCCAGACGACGGCGTTCGGGATCAGCGCGAGGGCGAGCAGCAGCACCGCGAAGCGGCCCGACCAGACCCCGGTCAGCGCCGCGAAGGAGCCCTGCACCTCCGCCCCGTGCCAGGCCAGCGAGGCGCCGACCAGCAGGGCTCCGCCGCCGAGGAGCACCAGCACCCCGCCGGCTCCGGC
The DNA here is from genome assembly GCF_044759865.1 of Streptomyces sp. NPDC099050. Lineage (NCBI taxonomy): Bacteria > Bacillati > Actinomycetota > Actinomycetes > Kitasatosporales > Streptomycetaceae > Streptomyces > Streptomyces sp. NPDC099050. The sequence continues at coordinate 198,293 of NZ_JBIWAE010000017.1, forward strand.
CCGCAGCGCCAGGGCGTAGCGGGGCCGGGTGAGCCGGCCGGGCAGCTGCCCGAGCGGCCTCCCCCGGGACTCCCAGACCCCGCCGGCGGCGGCCAGGGCGGCGACGGCCGGGAGGTGCCAGGCCGCGCTGAGGGGGTCGGCGGGCATCGGCCCGGCCGCGGCGTACACGACGGCGAGGGCGCCGACCCCGAGGTAGCCGCAGAGCACCGCGGAGAACACCACGCCCGCGGGCAGCGGCTCCGCGCCCCGGTCCTCCTGCGCGGCGCTGCCCAGCCGGGCGGCGCGCCGGATCAGCAGCGCGGGCAGGGCCACCAGGAGCAACGGGGTCAGGCCTACGGGGGCGGGCACCCCGGAGAGGGTCTCGTAACGGACGAGATCGGTCCCGTGGGCGAGCAGCCAGAGGCCCGCCGCGAGGTGCAGGGCGCCGCCGGGGCCGCTGTCGGGGTAGGGGGAGCTGATCCACAGCACGATGACGAGCACGGCGAGGAAGCCGAGCCCCAGCACCGCGGCGACGGCGCCCCCCACGACACACGCGGCGGCCGCCGGTGAACGGCGCCGTACGGGGGCCCGTGGGGGCGTGGGCAACGAGGTCCCGCGTTCGGTCACTTGGGTCACCCCGCCATGGTGCCAACGACACGCGCTATGGGCGGGTAACAGGCGAATGACCGTGGTGTCGCTCAATATACGTTTATGTACTTTTTCGGTCAGGGCGTCCGGGTCGCGGGGAGTGTGGCATGACACAAAGCGTCACGGAGCTGGGCCTCCCCACCCCGAAGGAACGCCGACGCCTGCGCGAAGCGGCCGACCTGACGTACGAAGAGGTCGCGGCGGCGGTGGGCGTCACCTCGAACACGGTCCGCTCCTGGGAGACCGGCCGCACCCACCCCCGGGGCCGGAAGCTGGAGGCCTACTCCAAGCTCCTGACCCGCCTGGCGGCCGACGCGTCCCGGAACCCCGCCCCCGCGGGCCCCACGGCCCAGGCCGAAGGCTCGACCTCCCAGGACGGCCGGGAGCGGGGGCCGGAGCGGGGGTCGGAGCGGGGGTCGGACCAGCGCTCGAACCGAGGCTCGGAGCGGGGATCGGACCAGGGCTCAAACCGAGGCACGGACCGGGCCTCGAACCGAGGCACGGAGCGGGGATCGGACCAGCGCTCGAACCGAGGCACGGACCGGGCCTCGAACCAGGCCTCGAACCGAGGCACGGACCGGGGATCGGCCCAAGGCTCGGACCGAGGCACGGACCAGGGTTCGGCCCAAGGCTCGGACCAGGGCTCGGACCGAGGCACGGACCGGGGATCGGCCCAAGGCTCGGACCGAGGCACGGACCAGGGTTCGGCCCAAGGCTCGGACCAGGGCTCGGACCGGCGCTCGGACCGGCGCTCGAACCCAGGCTCGGACCAGCGCACGGACCCAGGCTCGGACCAGCGCTCGGACCCGGAGCCCGCTGTCGCGGCGCGCCCTGACCGGGCCGAAGCTCCGGAAGCGGGCTCCGCCGCCGACCGCACGCAGGGCCGGACGGACAGCACCGGGACCCCGGCCGCCGCCGGTACGGCCAACCGGCCCATGCCGCGGCCCGCCCGGGCCAACGGCGTGGCCACGCCGCAGAGCGGCGCGAAGCCCGCCGGGGCGCCGGGAGCTTCCGCCGCCGCGTCCACCACCGGCGACTCCGCCGCAACCGGCCCCGCCGGGCCGGACACGGACGCGGCGTCAGCTCCGGATGCCACGCCCGGCGGCACGCCCGACAGCGCCGCCGAGGGCGCCGGGGCGCCGGGCTCGGACGCGGACCCGGCGGATGCCGCGGAGGCCTCCGAGGGCCGGTTCGGGCTGCGCATGATGCGCGGGCTCACCCGGCCCGTCGGTGCGCAGACCCGCCCCAAGGCCGCCGTGAAGCGCGCCGGGAAGCCCCCCGTCGGGATGCCCCGGCACGAGGCCAAGTCCCCGGTCAGGGCGGGAGCCGCCGCGGGCGGCAGCCACGGCGGAGGCGGCCGTGCGACCCTCCGCCCCGGCGGCCCCGCCCTCCCGGGCACGGCGACGGACACCGGTACGGGCACGCCCCCTGACACCGGCTCAGCCACCGGGCCGGGCTCAGAGCCGCGCTCAGGAAAGGCCGCCGGGCCGAACACCGGGCAGGGCAGGGGGAACCCCGCCGGACCGGACTCCGAAGCCGCCGCCCGGACGAGCACCACCGGGCCCGACTCCGGTGCGGCCACCGATCCGGACCCCGCGCCGGCCGCGGGGAAGGCCCCTGCACGGGACTCGGGTCCTGGCTCCGCGTCTGGCCCCGCGCCGGACTCCGCGTCTGACTCCGCGCCGGACTCCGCGTCTGGCTCCGCGTCTGGCTCCGCACCGGACTCCGCGCCTGACTCCGCGTCTTGCTCCGCACCGGAATCCGCGCCTAGCTCCAGGCCTGACTTCGCGTCTGGCCCCGCACGAAACTCGCCGCCTGACTCCGCGTCGGCCGGCAAGGCCACCGCACCGGCGGAGCCCGGGGAAGCCGCCGCCAAGGCGGGCGCCCGGGCCGCGGAGGCCGGCACCGCCCCCGGTGCCGACCCCGACACCGACCCCGGCGAGGACGCGCCGAAGGTCACGCCGGCCTCCGCCTTCGACGCCCTCTACGACCGCACCGCCCCCGCCCTGGCCCGCCAGGCCTACCTCCTCACCGGCCGCCACGCCCTCGCCTGCGAAGCCGTGGAGCGCGCCTTCCAGCAGGCGTGGGACCGCTGGCCCGAGGTCGCCACCGACCCCGATCCGGTCGGGTGGGTGCGCGCGGCCACGTACGAGTACGCGCTCTCCCCCTGGCACCGGTTCCGCCGGTCCCACCGGCACCCCGAAGAGCCCCCGGCCGACCCCGCGGACCGCGTCCTCCTGGACGCGATGCTCGAGCTGCCCCCGGCACACCGCCGCACCGTGCTGCTCTACGACGGCGTCGGGCTGGACCTCCCCGACACCGCCGCCGAGACCGAGGCGTCCACGCCGACCGCGGGCAGCCGGCTCGTCAACGCGCACGCCGACCTCGCCGACGTGCTCCCCGAACTGGACGGCGTAGCGCCCGCGAAGCAGTCCGCGGTGCTGCGCGAACGGCTCGGCACGCTGAGACCGCCCGGGCGGCTGGAGCCGCGCGCGGCAGCCGCCGTACGGCTGTCCGGCGAGCACCGGACCCGGCTGTGGACGCGTGCGGTGGTCGGGGTGTCCGCGGTCATCGCCGCGGCGACGGCCTACACCTGGGTGACCGCTCCGACCGAGTACGAACCCCCGCGCGCCCCCGGCGCGAGCGTGTCGGGCGTACCCCCGCACAGCGGCCCGCAGCAGCTCACGGACGAGGGCCGCCAGCTCCACGACAAGCTGCTGTCCGATCCCTCGGCCGGCCCCTCCCGGATCTCGCCGAGCCTCGAATAGCGGCGCGTCAGACGTCACCCGCGCACTCGCGGACCCGCGCACTCACGTACTCGCGGACTCGCGGACTCGCGGACTCGCGGACGAAAATGGGCGTGGCCCGCACCCCTCACAGGGTGCGGGCCACGCCCGTCTGCACGTACAGCCGAAGGCGGCTGCTGCTCCTACTACTTCTGCGCGGCGTTCAGGATCTCGCGCGCCAGCTTCGCGGTCTCGGTCGGCGTCTTGCCGACCTTCACGCCCGCGGCCTCCAGGGCTTCCTTCTTGGCCTGTGCGGTGCCAGAAGAACCGGAGACGATCGCACCGGCGTGACCCATGGTCTTGCCCTCGGGGGCGGTGAAGCCCGCGACGTAGCCGACGACCGGCTTGGTGACGTTCTTCGCGATGAAGTCCGCCGCACGCTCCTCGGCGTCGCCGCCGATCTCGCCGATCATGACGATCAGGTCGGTGTCGGGGTCCGCCTCGAACGCCTCCAGGGCGTCGATGTGCGTGGTGCCGATGACCGGGTCGCCACCGATGCCGACGGCGGAGGAGAAGCCGATGTCACGGAGCTCGTACATCATCTGGTAGGTCAGCGTGCCCGACTTGGACACGAGACCGATGCGGCCGGGCTTGGTGATGTCGCCCGGGATGATGCCGGCGTTGGACTGGCCGGGGGTGATCAGACCCGGGCAGTTCGGGCCGATGATCCGCGTCTTGTTGCCCTTGCTGGAGGCGTACGACCAGAAGGCGGCGGAGTCGTGCACCGCGATGCCCTCGGTGATGACGACGGCCAGCGGGATCTCGGCGTCGATCGCCTCGACCACGGCGGACTTGGCGAACGCCGGCGGGACGAAGAGGACGGAGACGTTGGCGCCCGTCTTCTCCATCGCCTCGGCGACGGAGCCGAAGACCGGGACCTCGGTGCCGTCGAAGTCGACGGTCGTGCCGGCCTTGCGCGGGTTCACGCCGCCGACGATGTTGGTGCCGTCAGCCAGCATCAGCTTGGTGTGCTTCATGCCCGTGGCACCGGTCATGCCCTGGACGATGACCTTGCTGTCCTTGTTGAGGAAGATAGCCATGTGAGTCTGTGACCTCTGCCCTTACTTCGCAGCCGCGAGCTCGGCGGCCTTGTCGGCCGCGCCGTCCATGGTGTCCACGCGCTGAACCAGCGGGTGGTTGGCGTCCGAGAGGATCTTGCGACCCAGCTCGGCGTTGTTGCCGTCGAGACGGACGACGAGCGGCTTGGTGACCGCCTCGCCCTTCTCCTCCAGCAGGGCCAGCGCCTGGACGATGCCGTTGGCGACCTCGTCACACGCGGTGATGCCACCGAAGACGTTGACGAACACGGACTTGACGTCCGGGTCGCCGAGGATGATCTCGAGACCGTTGGCCATGACGGCGGCGGAGGCGCCACCGCCGATGTCCAGGAAGTTGGCGGGCTTGACGCCGCCGCCGTTCACCGACTTGTACGCCTCGCCGGCGTACGCGACGACGTCGAGGGTGCTCATGACGAGACCCGCGCCGTTGCCGATGATGCCGACCTCGCCGTCGAGCTTCACGTAGTTGAGGTTCTTCGCCTTGGCGGCGGCCTCGAGCGGGTTCGCGGCGGCGTGGTCCACGAACTCCTCGTGGCCCGGCTGGCGGAACTCGGCGTTCTCGTCGAGCGAGACCTTGCCGTCGAGCGCGATGACGTCGCCGTTGGCGACCTTCGCGAGCGGGTTGACCTCGACGAGGAGCGCGTCCTCGGCGATGAAGGTCGCCCACAGGGTCACGAGGACCTCGGCGACCTTCTCGGCGACCTCGGCCGGGAACTTCGCCAGCTCGACGATCTCGCGGGCCTTCTCGATGGTCACGCCCTCGTTGGCGTTCACCGGGACCTTGGCGAGCTTCTCCGGGGTCTCCTCGGCGACCTGCTCGATGTCCATGCCGCCCGCGACCGAGGCCATGGCCAGGAAGGTGCGGTTGGTGCGGTCGAGGAGGTACGAGACGTAGTACTCCTCCAGGATCTCCGGAGCGGTCTCGGCGATCATCACCTTGTGGACCGTGTGGCCCTTGATGTCCATCCCGAGGATGTCCGTCGCACGGGCGACGGCCTCGTCCGGGGTGGCGGCGAGCTTCACGCCGCCGGCCTTGCCGCGGCCGCCGACCTTCACCTGCGCCTTGACGACCGACTTGCCACCCATGCGCTCGGTGGCCTCGCGGGCTGCCTCAGGCGTGTCGATGACTTCACCGGCCAGCACCGGTACACCGTGCTTGGCGAAGAGGTCCCTCGCCTGGTACTCGAACAGGTCCACGCGCGTCCGTCCCTTGTCTTTTTTAAAGATTCGCAGTGATTCGCGGTTGTCTGCTATCTGCGTGGGCGTGCCGCGGAGGGCAACGTGACGGCGCTGTCACAAGGAAGGCGCACACGGTGACCGTGGACGCGGCATGTCCGTCCCGCAGGTTATCCCCGTGGGACGTAGGTCCCTAAATCGCAGATCACACCTGAGCGGTGATACCTGTCACAGATCGCCTCACGGTTGAACTGCGTCTTCGTGCGATCCGCCGATGATCCACCACGACGGGGCCTCCCTCACGGCCTCCCCCACGGACCCCCGCACGGCGGTACGGGGGAGGCGCACGGGCGGTACGAGGGAGGCGCACGGGCGGTACGAGGGAGGCGCACGGGCGGCCCGCGGGCGGATTGTGCCGGCGCTCTCCCGGTCACGGGACGGGCAGGGGCCGCTTCTCCAGCGCCGCGGCCATCACCTCCGGGAACAGGTCGGGAGTGCAGGCGAAGGCCGGGGCGCCGAGCGCGGCGAGGGCGGCGAGGGCGGCGGCATGGTCCCGGTCGTAGGCGGGCGCGCCCTCGTCGGACAGCGCGAGCAGCGTCACGAACTCCACCCCCGCCGCCTTCATCGCGGCGACCCGCTTCAGCATCTCGTCGCGGATGCCGCCCTCGTAGAGATCACTGATGAGGACGACGACGGTGTCGGCGGGACGGGTGATCTTCGACTGGCAGTAGGCGAGCGCACGGTTGATGTCGGTGCCGCCGCCGAGCTGGGTACCGAAGAGCACGTCGACGGGATCGTCGAGCTGGTCGGTCAGATCGACCACCGCGGTGTCGAAGACGACCAGCCGGGTCGCAATCGAACGCATCGAGGCCAGCACCGCCCCGAAGACGGAGGCGTAGACGACGGACGCCGCCATCGAACCCGACTGGTCGATGCACAGCACGACCTCCTTCTTCACCGCCCGCGAGGCGCGGCCGTACCCGACGAGCCGCTCGGGAACGACGGTCCGGTACTCGGGCAGGTAGTTCTTCAGGTTCGCCCGTATGGTCCGGTCCCAGTCGATGTCCGCGTGCCGCGGCCGGCTGATCCGCGCGGACCGGTCGAGCGCCCCTGTCAGCGTGGCCCGCGTCCGGCTCGCGAGCCGCTTCTCCAGCTGCTCGACCACCTTGCGGACGACCGCCCGGGCGGTCTCCCGGGTGGTCTCGGGCATGGCCTTGTTGAGGGAGAGCAGCGTGCCGACGAGGTGTACGTCCGGCTCCACCGCCTCCAGCATCTCGGGCTCCAGCAGCAGCGCGGACAGCCCGAGCCGCTGGATCGCGTCCCGCTGCATGACCTGCACCACCGAGGTGGGGAAGTAGGTCCGGATGTCCCCGAGCCAGCGCGCCACCCGGGGCGCGGACCCCCCGAGCCCGGCCGACCGCTCCCCCGCCCCCCGCTTGCGCCCGCCGCCATCAGCCCCGTAGAGCGCCCCGAGCGCGGCGTCCATCCCGGCATCCGCACCCCCCAGCGCACACCCGGTCCCGTCCCCCTCTCCCCCACCGAGCACCATCCGCCACCGCCGCAACCGCTCCGCGCCGCCGTCACTCACTTCCGTACCAGCCATCTGCGCACCTCCCGCTCTCGAAGCCATCCCGAAGCAATACCGACCACCACCGCCGGCCCCGCGCAGGCCGCCGCCGGCCACATCAAGCCCCTCCACCCGGAACCCAGCCCCGCCGGCGTTTGTGGAGCGGGGGTCCGGGGGCCGGCCCCCGGGAAGGGCGCCGCACCCGGCAACGGGTCCGGGCAGAACCCGGCTGGGGGTCCCCCCGGACGGAGCCTGGGGGATGGACGAAGGGCGGGTAGGGGACTCGGCGCCACGCAGCGGCCCACCGCAGCCCGGCCCGCCCGGTCCGGCCCGGTCCGGCCCAATGCAGTCCCCGCGCTCGGCCCCGGGCCACGGCGGCCCCGCCCCACCAGGGCCCGATGAGCCAAGGCCCGATGGGCCAAGGCCCGATCAGCCCCGAGCCCCCGCCAGCAACAGGTGGACCAGGTCCACCACCGCGTCCGCCCGCACCGGGTCCAGATCGGGGCCGAAGCCGGCCGCCGCCGCACCGGATCCCGGCCCGGCGGCGGACGCCCCCGCCCCACCCGGCCCACGGCGGACCAGCTCCCCCAGCGTCCGCCGCACCCCCGCCTCGTACCCACCGAAGGTCCTCCGCAGCAACGGCAGCACATCGATGAACGCCCGCTCCGGCACCGACACCAGCCAGCCGTCGATCAGCCCCAGCAGCCGCTCGTCGTGCACGAGCAGCGTGCCGCCGCCCGAGCCCCCGCCCGCGAACCCCTCGATCCAGCCCGCCGCGTCGGCCGGCGCGCACGCCGGGGACAGCGAGAGTCCCATCAGCCGCGCGGTCTCCCCGGGCGGCAGCCGCCCGTCGTCGAGCAGCAGCCGCGCCGCCCGCCCGCGTATCAGCCCGGGGACGGTGTCCCGCCCGGCCAGCGTCCGCAGCACCGCCGCCCAGCGCTCGCGCAGGCCGTCCGCGTCCAGCACCTCCAGCAGCCCGATCGCGCCGTGCACGCCGTCCACGTGCCCCCGCAGCTCCTGCGCCGCGTCGGCGTCCAGCCCCGCCGCGCAGGCGGGCGGCAGGGCCACGCATATCCGCTCCGCGAGCCCGGCCGCCACCGTCCCCAGCGCCGTCGCGTCGGTGCCCCGTACGTCCCCGTAGCGCAGCGAACGGGCCAGCGCGGGCAGGGCCTTGGCCAGGCCCGCCACATCGGTGTCCAGCGCGGCCCGGTCGGCGAGGGCCCGCAGGACGGCGGGCAGTGCCCCGGAGAGCCCGGCCAGCAGGCACCACTCCGCCAGGGCGGTGACCTCGCCCAGCTCCCCGGCGCCCGCCGCGTCGGCCTCGGCCCTGGCGGTGGCCGCCCCGAGGACGGTGGTCCCCCAGATGCCGGCTTCGGCGACCCGCACCGCGAGTTCCGGTTCCCAGCGCAGCCGCCAGGTCTCGCGGAAGGTGCCCGTGCTCCCCCGGGAGGCCGTCGGGACGCCCCAGTCGATGCCGAGCAGCCGCAGCCGGTGCAGCAGCAGGGACTTGGCCGCGTCGGTGTCCTTGCGCAGGTCGAGCTCCAGCTCCCGGTCCTGCGCCTCGGGCTTGATCCGCAGCGAGCGCTGCTGCCGGGTCAGGTCGCGCTGGAGCGGTACGACAGGGGCCGCGTCGGGGACTTCGCCGAGCACGTCCCCGACGACGAGCCGGTCCTCGATGAGCGCGAGCGGTATGTCGGATCCGTCGCACATCACGGCCCGGACCGCTTCCAGGGTCTCCGTGAGCCCCGGTACCGGCCGGCCCCGCATGGCGGCCAGGGTGTCGGCGAGCCGGACCGCTTCGATGACGTGGGCCGGGGACACGTGCCGGTCCTCCTCCCGGAGCAGGCCCGCGACCTTGGTCAGCCAGCGCTCGACGGGCCGGTCCCGGGCCGCGAAGAGGTGCGCGTACCAGCCGGGCGAGGTGATGCCGGCGCCGTACCCCCCGGCCCGGGCGAGGCGCCGGTGGGTCCAGGGCACCCAGGTGGTCTCCACCCTGACCTTGGGCAGCCCGGTGAGGAGCGCCTTGTCCGCGGCCGCGGTGGTCTTCGCCCGCAGGGCCGGGACGTGCCAGGCTCCGCAGACCACGGCGTAGTCGTCGCCGAACTCCCGGCGCGCGGCCCGCATCCGCTGCCGCATGTACGCCTCGCGCACCAGGTCCCGGTGGTGGCCGCCCGCGCCGTACTCCTCGCGCAGGGCGCCCATGGCCTCCCCCACCGCCTCGAACACGCCCAGCGGGTCGGCCGCCGGCCCGGCCCCGCCCCGGTGCTCGACCACGTCCTCCCACCACCGCTCGGGGTCCTCATACCCGGCGGTCTCCGCCAGCACGGCCAGCGGGTCCAGCCGCACGGCCCCGGGCGCCGCCCCGCGCCCTCCTCCGGCCCCTTCCCCGCGCCCCTCTCCGGACCCTTCCCCGGCCCGGTCCCCGGCCCCTTCCCCAGCGCCTTCCCCTGCCCCGTCCCCTCCCCCACCCCCGCCCTCTGCCTCGGCCTCTCCCCCGTCCCCGCTCTCCGGCACGGCCAGGGAGTGCGCGGCCGGGAGGTCGATGAACCGGACCGGTACCTCCCGCTCCTGCGCCCACCGGATGGCGGCCCATTCCGGGGAGAAGCCGGCCAGCGGCCAGAACGCGGCCCGGCCGGGATCGTCGGCCGCGTGGGCGAGGAGCGCGACGGGCGGCCGCATCCCCGGGTCCGCGGCCAGGGGGAGCAGGGCGTCCCCCTCCGGCGGGCCCTCGATCAGCACCGCCGCTGGCCGGGCCGCGTCCAGGGCGGCCCGCACCGCACGGGCGGAGCCGGGCCCGTGGTGCCGTACGCCCAGCAGCAGCGGACCCTTGCCCGGCGTGCCCGGGGTCATGCCGTCACCTCCCGGCAGGCCCGGTAGAAGTCCTTCCAGCCGTCGCGCTCGCGGACCACTGCCTCCAGGTACTCCTGCCAGACGACCTGGTCGGCGGCCGGGTCCCGGACGACGGCCCCGAGGATCCCCGCGGCCACGTCGGAGGGACGCAGGACGCCGTCCCCGAAATGGGCCGCCAGGGCGAGGCCGCCCGTGACCACGGAGATGGCCTCGGCGGTGGACAGGGTGCCGCTGGGCGACTTGACCTTCGTACGTCCGTCGACGGTGACTCCGCCGCGCAGCTCGCGGAAGACGGTGACCACGCGCCGGATCTCCTCGAGCCCCTCCGGGGCGGCGGGCAGATCGAGGGCACGGCCCATCTGGTCGACGCGGCGGGCGACGATGTCGACCTCGGCGTCGGCGGTGGCGGGCAGCGGCAGGACGACGGTGTTGAAGCGCCGGCGCAGCGCGCTGGAGAGCTCGTTGACCCCGCGGTCGCGGTCGTTGGCGGTGGCGATGAGGTTGAAGCCGCGCACGGCCTGCACCTCCTGGCCGAGCTCCGGTATCGGGAGGGTCTTCTCGGACAGGACGGTGATGAGGGTGTCCTGGACGTCGGCGGGGATCCGGGTGAGCTCCTCGACTCGGGCGGTCATGCCCTCGGCCATGGCCCGCATGACCGGGCTCGGTACGAGTGCTTCGCGGCTCGGGCCGTGGGCGAGGAGACGGGCGTAGTTCCAGCCGTAGCGGATGGCCTCCTCCGGGGTGCCGGCGGTGCCCTGGACGAGGAGGGTGGAGTCTCCGCTGACGGCCGCGGCGAGGTGCTCGGACACCCAGGTCTTGGCGGTGCCGGGCACTCCGAGGAGCAGCAGCGCGCGGTCGGTGGCAAGGGTCGTGATGGCGACTTCGACGATCCGGCGCGGGCCGACGTACTTGGGCGTGATGACGGTGCCGTCTTCGAGCGTGCCGCCCTGCAGGTAGGTCGCCACGGCCCACGGGGAGAGTTTCCAGCGGGCCGGACGGGGCCGGTCGTCGGCGGCCGCCAGGGCTTTCAGTTCGTGTGCGAAGGCGTCTTCGGCGTGCGGTCGCAGCGCCTCTGCGGTGGTCTCGTTCCCGGTCGTGGCCATGGTCCCCCTCCAATGCTCCGCAGCCGCTCGACGACTGCTGGAACCACGATGCACCCGACCACTGACAACGCCCCCTGACTGATGTGTTGTTGCAGGTCAGAGCGATTGTCAGTGGGGGTCTCTACGGTGGAGCACATGACTGAGCAGGGGGTTCGCTGGACGGCGGAACAGGTACTGGCTCTGGCTCCTGACGACGCCTCACGCAAGGCGGGGGCCAGACTCGGCGGCGCGGGGCCGTGGTCACAAACCGGAGGTTCCGCTTCCGGCGCGGTGTGGGGGTTGTGCAAGGGCAGCGGCAGCAAGCCGTACCGGACGGTCGTCGACCTGTCCGGGCCGGCGTACAAGTGCTCCTGCCCGAGCCGGAAGTTCCCGTGCAAGCACGCACTCGGCCTACTGCTGCTCTGGGCCGCGGAGGGGCTCGACGACTCGGCCGGCACCTCGGCCGGATCCTCGGCCGACACCTCGGCCGAGGCTCCGGACTGGGCGGACGAGTGGCTCGCGGAGCGGGCGGCGAAGGCCGCGCGCCCCGCCGCCGGCCGCTCGGACCGGGCCGGGCCGGCCGACGCCGAAGGGGCCCGCAAGCGGGCCGAGCGGCGGGCGGCCCGGATCGGCGCGGGCGTCACCGAGCTGGAACAGCGGCTCGCGGACCTGGTGCGCGGCGGCCTCGCCGGTCAGGAGCGGGCGGGATACGCGGCCTGGGAGGAGACCGCCGCCCGGATGGTCGACGCCCAGGCACCCGGGCTAGCGGCGCGGGTACGGGAGTTGGGGACGATACCCAGTTGCGGCACCGGCTGGCCCGCCCGGATGCTGGAGGAGGCCGCGCTGCTGCACCTGCTGGACCGGGCCTGGCTGGGCGTTTCCGGATTGCCGGAGCCGCTGGCCGCGACGGTCCGCAGCCGTCTGGGACTGCAGCCCCGGACGGAGGGCGAGGCCGTACGGGACCACTGGCTGGTGTTGGCCCAGTACGACACGCCGTCGCCGGACGGCCGTCTCATCACCCGCCGGACATGGCTGCGCGGGCAGGCGAGCGGGCGGCCGGCTCTGGTCCTGGACTTCGGCCCGCCCGGGCGACCGCCGGGGCTGGCGCTGCCGGTCGGGTTGGTGCTGGAGGCGGAAGCCCGCTTCCGGCCCGGCTCCGCGGGGCTGCGCGCGGACCTCGGGGAGAGGTTCGGGCCGGCCGCACCGTGCCGGACCGCGCCGACCGGCGTGAGCACGGCCGCGGCACTCGAGGCGTACGGCACGGCACTGCGCGAGGACCCCTGGCTGGAGTCCTGGCCGGTGGTGCTCGGGCCGGTGGTGCCGATACCGGGAGGTCAACAGGGGAGACACCGAGGGGGACACCAGGAAGGAGCACAGGGAGATCAGCGGGGAGAGCAACAGGACGCGGCGACATGGCAATTGGCGGACGCGGAGGGGACGTCCGCCCTGCCCGTGCCGCTGACCGGGGCCGGGAGCCGGCCCGGGACCGGGCTGTGGCAGCTGGCCGCACTCTCGGGGGGCGGCCCGTTGACGGTGTTCGGCGAATGCGGACACCGCGGATTCACCCCGCTGACGGCCTGGCGGCCGGACTCCTCGGAGCCGGTGGTGCTGGGCTGAGCGGGCGGCAGGGGAAGGCGGCGGCGCGGGGGCGCCGACGTATTCGAAACGAGTGAGCCGGGGGGCTTTCGTGGACGACAACCACGCCAGTTGAGGCCATGGGCACGGCCGTCTGTCCGTGCCACAGGAAATCGAGCTGCTCCGGTCCCGCGGAGGGGGCGGGACCGGAGCACGGCACGCGAGGAAACGAGGGAGGGGAACCGGTGAACACGACCACGACCACGACGGACGGACCGGCCTACGCGGACGGGAGCTGGGACGATCTGGTGGGCGCCGCACTGCTGGGTACCGAGCGGCGCCGGGGCAGTCCCGGCGCCCTGCTCGGGGCCGCGGCCGTACAGACGGTACGGCGCCGGGCCGGGCTGAGACCCGCCGAGGCGGGGCCCCGGCCCGAGCCCGCGCCGCACGACCCGCGTCCGGAGCCGCCGGAGCCGGCCCGGCGGCGGCTCGCGCAGCTGCTGGCGGGCCGGGCCGGAGCGGGCAGCGGCAGCGGGCGGCGGGGGGCCGCCCCCGACCTGACGGAGCTGCTGCCCCAGTGGCTGGCCGCCGCCGGACAGCACGGGTACCGGGCGCCGGCCGCGCTGGTGCCCGCGCTGCTGGACCTGGCCCGGGCCCGTAGCGACCTCCGCCCGCAGGCGCTGGCCCTGACCGGACCCCGCGGGTTGTGGCTGGCCCGGCTCAATCCGGACTGGCGGTTCGCGCTGCGCGGGGGATCCGGGGGCGCCGGCGAACTGCCCGACGCCGAGGACCCGGTGGCGGTGGAGCGGCTGTGGCAGGAGGGACTGTTCGCGGAGCGGGTCGCGCTGCTCGGTCTCGTACGGGCCCACGAGGCGGCCGCCGGACCACGGCTGCTGGAGACCACGTGGAGCACCGAACGGGCCGAGGACCGGCTGATGTTCCTCGACTCCTTGCGTGTGGGGCTGTCGGCGGGCGACGAGCCGTTCCTGGAGGCGGCGCTGGGCGACCGCAGCCGCAATGTCCGGGCGACCGCCGCCGAGCTGCTGTCCGCACTGCCGACCTCGGCGCTGGCCGGGCGGATGGCGGAGCGCGCGCTGGCCTGCGTGGGCCCGGAGGGGGTGACGCCGCCCACGGAGTGCGATGCGGGGATGCTGCGCGACGGCGTGGTCAAACGGCCGCCGGCCGGTCGCGGGGAGCGGGCCTGGTGGCTGGGGCAGCTGGTGGAGTCGGCGCCGCTGTCGTGCTGGCGGGAACGGTTCGGTGGACTCGGCCCGGCGGAGATCGTGGCCCTGCCGGTGGCCGAGGGCTGGGCGGAGGAACTCCACGCCGCCTGGTGCCGGGCCGCGGTCCGCCAGGGCGACCCCGCGTGGTCGCAGGCCCTGCTCGGCTCGGCGTCCGCACCACCCGCGGCGGGCCCGGCGACGGCGTCGCTGGCGGAGCGGGCCAAGCTCCTGTCGACCCTCGGGGAGGAGGAACGAGCCGCCTGGGTGGCGGAGTTCATACGTACACACGGGCTGTCGGAGGCGTTCCAACTGCTCGGGGTGTGCGTGGTGCCGTGGGCGGGGGCGCTGGGGAGAGCGGTGATCGAGGCACTGGACTCCGCACGGGAGGCGGGCGGCTACCCGTGGAGCTTCAGCGGAGTCATGGGACTGGCCGAGCGGTGCCTTGATCCTGCGGAGGCGGGGCGGCTCGATGCGCTGACGGCGGAGCCGGTGGAGGAGGGCGGTGCGGCGGCCTACTGGTCGGAAGCCTTCCAACGCCTGGTAGCCACCCTGCACCTACGCGCCGCACTCCACGCGGAACTAGCCCCACCCCACTAACTCCCGGCCCCACGGCCGCCACCACCCGCACCGCAGCGCGGCCCGAAGCCCCCCACTGCGCCCATTGCCGCCGCGCGGGGCGAAGCTCCCGCAGCGCCCGTTGCCGCTGCGCGGGGCGAAGTTCCCCTACCCGCCCTTCCACCGTTCCCCGGGCTCCGCCCCAGACCCCGGTCCTCAAACGCCGGACCGGCTGAAAGGGCGGGGTCGGCGGGGGCTGCGGCCCGGGGTCGGGGACGGGGGCGGGGTGGGGTGTTGGCCGGGACGTAAAGCGTGATTTGTGGCGCACCACTCCGGATCACTGTCGAAGCAGAGGACAGGGCGCCTAAATCATGCAGTCCAGGCCGACACCCCACCCCGCCCCCGGCACCGACCCCCCACCCGCAGCCACCGAGCCCCG